>CANKHJ010000070.1 GCA_947481635.1 Bradyrhizobiaceae bacterium | reverse complement strand
TCTCTGGGGACGGATCGACCAGTTCAGCAACTTCTACCGACAGCTTTATCTTGCACTCGAGTCGCTTGGCTTTGCCGAAGAGGTGTTTTGCGCCATCAATTCATTGATCGACCCTGACCGAACCGAGGATGGAAACAGCCCGAGCTTCAAGAGCATTATTGATGTCACTGCACTAAGCACGCTTTCCGACCCGGAAAACGTCGTCAGTGTGCAAACCACGGGCGGCCGCTCAGTCAAAGTTCAACGCGCGCTTCTGACCGCGATCGTCGCTGAATTGGTGATGCGCATCAAGGAGCAGCCGTGGCCGTTTTTCGAGTATACCGACCTGCTCGATTTTCCTGGCGCACGATCACGGCTCATGGTCAACGATATCGCGAGCTTCATGAGCGCCAAGACGGCGTTATCCGAACTCTTCCGTCGCGGCAAGGTCGGCTACCTGTTCGACCGGTATTGCGACGAAAGCGACCTTTCGAGCATGCTGCTCTGCTTGCCGCCCCAAAACCCCGATGTCAGCGAGCTCAAGGGGCTGATGTCAACGTGGATCCGTTCCACGCATGGTGCGGATCCCGCGACACGAAGCAAACAGAGCACGTCTCTATTCGTCGTAATGACCAAATTCGACAAGCACTTCGAAGGTAAAGGCGGTCGCGGCGACAATCCGCCACCGTGGACCACGATCCTCTCGACTCCGCTGACAAAATTCTTCGTGGGTATGGGCGACGACTGGGCCGCGGAATGGCATCCCGGCAAACCATTCAACAATGTCTTCTGGCTCCGAAATCCGAACTTCAAGGCGGCGGGGCTCATGGCATATAATTTCCATAACGAGGAAACCGGTATCGAGCGTCCGGAAAAGATCGCCGAGTTCAAACGTGAATACCTCATCAACGACATGGTGAGGCAGCACCTGCACGATCCGGAAAAGTGCTGGGACGAGGCCTTCCGCCTCAAGGACGGCGGCATCACGCTGCTCGCGGAGTCGCTGGCGCCGGTATGCAGGCCGGAGTTGAAGCGGGATCAGCTTCGAGCGAGGCTCGGTGAACTGCGGGCGGAGATGCGGCTTGCACTCGGTGAGTATCACGTCAGCGATGATGCAGAAGAGGAACGCCAGAAGCGGTTGGTGGCGGCCAGAAAATCACTCGCCGAACTGCGCAACACAATCAGCGCCCAGCGCTTCGGACACCTCCTCGGTGCACTCCAGCTCAACAACGAGGAATTACAGTCGTTGTTCCGCCGTCTGTCGGCCAAGGGCGAAGTGAGTGCGGGTGCCCGACCGGACGTTGACGATATCTTCGAGGTAGCGGGCATTCATGTAGACGGCGTTTCCATCGATGCGCCGGCCGCGCAGAAAGCTGTCCGTGACAAATACATGGACCTTGCAGAAGCCGCGATTGCGTTATGGACCGAGCGACTGCAGCAGCTGTCTCAACAGGACAAGCTGATGGGTTTTTTAAAGACGAAGGCAGAGCCGATTGAGTTAATCGTCCGCGAATTGCTCTCCGGTGCCGAAAAAGCCAACCTGACTCTTGCCATCGCCGACGAGATGAGAAAAGTGGCTCCGCCGATCGGCACGGCGTCCATGTCGATGCTGAGCGAAGCAATGGCCGCGACGGAACGGATCGACCGCTATATCTGGAAACTCAATCAGGACATGACGAGCGCCGAAAAGCGAGTCCGCGTCGCCAGCGGAACCCGCATGGCCTTCGGGGAGCGTAGTCCCGTCGTGGGCATCGTGGAACTGCCGGTGCGACCGACCGCATTCTACCAAGTGTTCATCAGCGACTGGCTGGCGACATTCATGGCACTGGTCAACGATAATACCAAAGGCGGCACTCCAGGAAAATTCTCGCCCCAGGAAGCAGCCACCTTGCAAAAGATCATGACAGCGCTCGCATGAGATCATGGGGAAGACGCGATGCCTGACGTCTCGATAGAACAGCTCTGGGAAAGTCGGCAAACCTTTTTCCGCGTCAAGGGCGTCGGCCGCCTGCTCGACACCGGCCTCATCAGAATCAGGCAACTCGACACCAATGAGATGCTCGGTCCCGAAGGGTGGAAGAAGCAGGTTCTCTCGAACCTCGTGGGCCAAACACTGGATGGGGATGACTTGCTGCTCGAAATCAGCGCAAAGCTCATTAACCACATCGATACCGGGCGCGCGATCGAACTGCAGGTCGACGAACTCCAGTTGAGAGAGGAAATTCTGCCGGGCGAGTTGCATCCCTACCCGACTTCCAAGGCGGTTCAGGCGGCACCACCGGTCCACAAGTTCGAGCAAGCTCGGCGAATCGAGGCGCCAGATACGCCGCCGATCGTGCCTGTGCTCATCGTCAAGCCGGATCAGCCGCCCGAAACGCCCCCAGACGTAGACGAGAGCAAGACGGTTCTCGTGACCGACGGCCCCCCGCCTGAAAGGGATGATAAAACTCAGGTTGCAGAAATTACAGAACCAGCGGACCCAAACGATCGTCAGTTGGAGCCAGACGATCGTCAGCGGCAGCCAGACAATCGCCAGCGGGAGCCAGAGGATCGCCAGTTGTGGGCGGACGATATGGTCGATATCGTCCGTGACAATAAGTCCCGCGGCGGCCGCGTTTTGATACCCGTTGCCGCGGCCCTGCTGGTTGGCTGCGTGATCGGATTTTTCAGCAAGCCAATCTACGATGAATATTTTCCGTCAACCCCGGTTGGCGGCACGCTTACGGCGAACCAGGTCGGGGTTCTGGAGGCAGCGGCTTTCGGACCGCTGAGCACGACGTTGCGCGAGCTCGCAGATAAATCACCGGCGGGAACCCAACCCGAGAGGATAGCGCTGCGGACAAATCCGGATCGCGCGCGCCTCTTTTTCAATGAAGGGGCAAAAAAAGCGCCGCAGGATAAGTCCGAAGCCATCTATTGGTACAAGCAATCGTTGCGCAGCTGCGAAGCCGACGCGCTGACTTATCTCGGCGATGCGCTCATTTTCGGACAAGGCCTGAGCAGAGATCCCCGAACCGGCTTTCAACTGCTGCGCCTTGCGGCCGCGTTCGGCCACGAGGAGGCGAAAACTCAACTGACCCGATTGCTTGAATCGCAACAAATCCCAGGATCGCGCAGTCCAATGGCCAAAAATTACCGTTAGAACCATGCCGATCACTCCACGACGGTTCTGCCACCTCTCCCTCATCGCGCTCGCAGCCGCGTTCGCGACCCTGCAGCCGGGGTTCGCGCAGGAGTATCTGCTGCCGGCACCCACCCCGCCGACTGCGAGCTGCAACGCCATCGTCAGCCACGGCAGCGATCAGCCTGAAACACATACCATCGACGTGAGTGGCACGACGGGCACGGTCGAGTTCCAGTATAATACCTACGGCATCGAAGACCGGATGACGGTCGCGATCGACGGCAATCCCGTGTTCGACTCCGGCTGCGTCGGCACCGGAGGCACTTTGCAACGACGCATTTCGTTGCGGCCAGGTGCGATGAAGGTGCAGGTGCGTATCGACCCGAATTGCACTGGAGGAACGGGGACGAGCTGGAATTTCAAGCTCTTATGCCCGGAGCCATAGAGTGCCGTTCCACTTATACAGGCCGTGACATCGAGGCTATATGTCTACGGCTATCAGGGCAGCCTCTGAAAAGAGACGGAGCAGGTAAACGCCCAGATGACGCGCTTGGGCGCCGGCTATGCCCCCTAGCCTTCGCGGCTCGATCGAGTATCCGAGAGACTTGCATTGCAGACCAAGCACCGCCGCCCGCAACAGTCGGGACACCTTTGGTCGTGAGCGCAGCCGCGATGCCTCGATAGGACGTGGTGCCGGTATGCTCTATTCGCGTTGGCCTAAATGCGCGCTTCCAAGACTTTTTCCAGGTCGGCTGCGCTGAGCAGGCGGTATTCGCCGGCTTTCAGATCATCGGGCAATGCCAGGCCACCGACACGGTCGCGGTGCAGCGCGGTGACGTGATTGCCGACGGCGGCAAACATCCGTCGCACCTGATGATAGCGGCCTTCAGTGATGGTCACGAAGGCGCGCTTGTCCGAGGCGACGTCCAGGTGTGCGGGCAGCAGCGGCTTGTCGTCGCCTTCCAGCATCAAGCTACCGGCAGCGAAGAGTTCGACTTCATCGCCGCGCAGCGGCCGGTCGAGCGTGACGTCGTAGCGCTTGGAGACGTTGCTGCGCGGTGAGATGATCTTGTGCAGCAGCGCGCCGTCATCGGTCATCAGCAGCAGGCCGGACGTGTCCTTGTCGAGGCGACCAATGGTGGAGATCGCCGGGTCGCGCCGCCGCCAGCGTTCCGGCAGCAGCTTATACACCAGCGGACCCAGCTCCTTGTGCGAGCAGGTGACGCCGAGCGGCTTGTGCATCATCAGCGCAAGGCCCGGCGGCGGATCGAGCGGCGCGTCATCGACGATCATGCGCGTGACGAGATCGGGCTTGATCAGGATGCGCTGGTCGCTGTCCTCAATGACTTCGCCGTCGAGCGTGACCAGCCCGGCCCAGACCAATTGCTGCACCTCGCGGCGCGAGCCGTAGCCGAGATTGGACAGCAGGCGGTCGAGCCGCAATTGGGCAGGTCCTTTGGCCACCTAAGATCCCTTGCTCACGTATGCGCCTCGTAAATCTTGTAGCCGCCGGCCTCGATCATGAGGTGGGCGCGCTTGAAGGCCGGCTTGAGGATCGCTTCATAGGGCAGATGGCGATTGGCGACCATGAAGCAGACGCCGCCTTTGCCGAGCGCCTCTGCGGCGCGCGTGATGAATTGCTGCGCCAGCGA
Source organism: Bradyrhizobiaceae bacterium (assembly GCA_947481635.1). Lineage (GTDB taxonomy): Bacteria > Pseudomonadota > Alphaproteobacteria > Rhizobiales > Xanthobacteraceae > CANKHJ01. Next base: position 16,518 of record CANKHJ010000070.1, on the reverse strand, counting down.
TTTGTCTTCGGCGCCGGCATCGTGGAATGGCGCATTCATCACCACAAAATCGAGGTCGCTGATAGCGGCGCTGCGCAGGTCGGCCCAGAGGAAACGCGCGCGCGGGTCGCTGACGTTGTGCTCCGCGCATGCGATGGCGCGGCGGTCGATGTCGATGAGAACGATATCGGTGACCTCGTGCGAGACGAGGACGGCATGGGCGAGCAGGCCGATGCCGCAGCCGAAATCGGCGCCGTGGCCGCGCAACTTTGGGAGGTGCTCGATCAACAACGCGGTGCCGGGATCGAGGCGATCCCAGCTGAACACGCCGGGCTGCGACCAGGCACCGAGCTCGTCGATCAGGCGCGGCCGGCCTTGCTCGAGCGCGTCGTCAATGGCGGTCAGTGTTTCAGGCCGAGTGCCCGTGACGATGCGATGATGCCGGCGCGCGTCTTCCTGTAAGGTGCAGCCGAAGGCCTGGGTTTCCTTACGCAGCCGTGTGCCGCCGCGATCGTTCGGCGCCAGAATGGTGAATGGCGCGCCACGCGCCAGCGCGCGCAGGCCATGGGCGATGACATAGCGCCGCTCCAGCGTGCCGGGCGGGGCAAGCATGACAAGTTCGCCGAGGCTGCCTTCGGCCTGCTGCTCGAGCGCGGCAGCGCCCGGCATCAGCGGCGAGAACTGCGTCGCGCCGTGCGGCACGTCGACGACGTCGGCGGGCGGCGCGCCATAGACTGCGATCATGCCGCTCATCGCATCTCAGACCGGCATGACATCGAGCAGCGCCGGCTTGACGCCAAGTTGATCGATCAACCGGTCCAATTCGCCGCGCGCCTGCGCATTGCTGCGCTGGTGCCGCTCGGCCAGGATCAGTTCGTTCTTCATCGTGTGCTCAAGGCCGGTGAATTCGGTGACGCGCACTTTGTAGCCATGCGCCTCCAGCACCAGACCGCGAATGACATTGGTGACATGGGCGCCGAATTCGCGGCGCTGGATCGGGTGTCGCCAGAGCTGGCGTAGCGGACCGGTCTGCCCTTCGAGCAGGCGTGCGACCTCGGCCTGACAGCATGGCACCAGCGCGATCACCTTGGCCTCATGACGCAAGGCGAAGCGAATGGCGTCATCGGTCGCGGTGTCACAGGCATGCAAGGCCGTCACCATGTCGGCCTTGCCGCCGGGCAGCGTCGCTTGCGCGATCGGCGCGGCGATGAAGCGCATGCGCTCGAATCCGGAGGATGCAGCCAGGTCGCGCGACAACGTCACCAAAGCCTCGCGAGACTCGACGCCCGTGACCGAACCGCGGCCGGCCGGGCCGAAAATCAGGTCATACAGGATAAAGCCGAGATAGGACTTGCCGGCGCCGACATCGGCCAGCACCGGCTCGGCATCGTCCTTGAGCAGGTCGGCCAGCGCCGGCCGCAGCATCTGGGTCAGATGCAGCACCTGGGTCAGCTTGCGGCGCGAATCCGCGTTCAGCGTGCCTTCGCGGGTCAGGATATGCAGCGCCTTCAGCAACGGCGCCGATTTGCCCGGCGTGCCGCTCGGCCAGAGCTTGCTCCACGTCTCGAAATCCCGCGTGGCGGGGTCTTTCGTGGGTTTTGGCTTGGCAGCGTGCGGCGCGGGCATGAAAGGCTCTGGTGAATTCAGGATTCTGCCGCCTATCTAGCGGCGTGGCCGCAAGCCAGTAAAGCTGGACGGACGTCACGCGTGCGCCGCACCAATGACCCGGCGGCGCGGCATCGTTACAATTCGTCGTGCTTTTGCTCCCCGAAACGGCTGGGGCATTCACGAGAGTTTCAACAAATGGTCGCGTCGCTGCCACACTCGGCGGTAAAGGTGCCGGTGCGAGAGGACGTATTCAGGGAGAGGACTTGCCATGGCACTGCAGCTTGCCGCCATCACAGCCTCCACTTTCAAACGCTGCTTCCTGGCGGTTTGCCCGGAATGCGGCGCGAGCCCGGTCGCACCGCTGGCCACCGGTTTCATCGCGCGCGGCCATATCGAGCACGTCTGGTCCTGCGACGAATGCGGGACGGCGTTCGGCACCTCGGTCGAGTTTCTGTCCGACGATTGCGCGGTCAGCCCAGCGCTCCCGCTCTAAACGGCCGCGCCTGCGCGTGACATCCCTCTGAGTGGAACCGCTTCAGGCGGCACTTCGGCGAATCAGGAATAGTGACCGCGCGGCGGGGTTTTTCTGGATGCGACACTCCGCGTCCAAGCAGTACCGGTAACCCATCTCAAAGAGGCCTCCCCCATGCGCATGACCACGCTCTCTTGCACCGCGTTAGCCTTTGCCATCGGCATTGCCGCGGCGACGCCCGCAGCCGCCGAGGTGATCAACCTGAAGGCCGAAGCCAAGGGCACCAATGAGGTGCCGCCGAACCAGCTCGCCGGCAGCGGCACATTGACCGCGACCTTCGATACCGCGACCGGCAAGCTGTCGTGGAAAGGCAGTTATTCCGGCCTCTCCGGTCCGGCGACCGCGGCGCATTTCCACGGCCCCGCGACGCCGACCACGAATGCCGGCGTTGTGATTCCGATCAACGCGAGCACGCCGAGCTTTGAAGGCACGGCGGACCTGAACGAAGCACAGGCCGCCGATCTGCTCGCCGGGCGCTGGTATCTCAATATCCATACCGACGCCAACAAGGGCGGCGAAGTCCGCGGCCAGGTCCTGAAATAAGTCGCGCCGCGCTTGGCGTCTAAGAAGTTTACGCCGCACGGTCGTTGCCGTGCGGCGGACACATTCCGAAATGCAAAGAGCCGCGCAACCAACGTTGCGCGGCCCTTCGATCGAACACTGCAGCCAACACGCCGCAGGGTTTACTGCTGCGGAATTTTGGCCTGCTCGATCACCTTGCGCCATTTGGTGATGTCGTCGGCGAGACGCGCCGCCAGTTCCTCGGGGCTCGATGCCTTGGCATCGATGCCGAGGTCGAGCAGCCGGGCCTTCACGGCCGGATCGGCCATCGATTCACGGATCGCCTTGTTGAGGATCTGGATCACTTCCGGCGGTGTACCGGCCGGCGCGAAGATGCCGTTCCAGGACACGACGTCGAAATCGCCGCCGCCGCCTTCCTTGACACTCGGCATGTCCGGCGTCGCCGCCGAACGACTGCCGCCCGAGGTCCCAAGTGCGATCAGCTTCTTGTCGACCATCGGGCCCTTCATCGCGGCATAGGCATCGACCATCACCTGGACGTCGTTGCGGATCGCGCCGATCAGCAGGTCGGGCGTGTTGCGATAGGGCACGATCTGGAAGTTGATGCCGGCCGTGGTCTTGAGCAATTCAGCCGAAAGATTCTGGCTGCTGCCGACGGCGATGGTGCCGACATTGAGCGTGCCTGGTTTTTCCTTCGCCGCCTTGATGAAGTCGCCAAGCGTCTTGAAGCCGGAATCCGGCCCGGTCGCGAAGATGAAATCGAAGGTGCCCAGATTCGAGATCGGCACGAATTCCTTCACCGGATCGAAGGACAGCGCCTTGAACAACGGCACGCTGATCGCGGTTCCGTTGGTGATCAAAGCGAGCGTGTAGCCATCCGCCGGCTGGCTCAGCACCGCGCGCGCAGCCGCCATGCCGCCCGGGCCCGGCATGTTCTCGATCACGAAACGCTGGCCGAGCTTCTCGCCGAGTTTTTCCGCCGCGATGCGCGCGGTGCTGTCGCCGACGCCGCCCGCGCCGAATGGCAGGATCAGGCGGACCGGCTTGTTCGGATAGCCTTGAGCCTGCGCGGCAGAAGCGGACAATCCGATCACCAGCGCAGCGGCGGCGAAAGCCAATCCCTTGGCCATTGCGCGGCGAGCGGTATCGATTTTCGTTTTCATCCCGGTCATGCCTGTCTCCTGTTTGCGTTGCTTGATTTTGCGATGCGGAGCGATGCGCGTCGAGCCTTTCGACAGTCAAAGCGGCGGAAGGTCGCCGCGCACCCCGCCCGCTTTGGTCTCGGCGATGAAATCGGCCAGCCGGCCGGCAGCGATCGCGGCGCGCAGCCCGGCGGTGATCTCCTGGTAATAGGCCAAGTTAATCTGCGACAGCAGCGTCATCCCCAGCATCTCATTCGCCTTGATCAGGTGATGCAGATAGGCCCGCGAATAACTGCGCGCGATCTCATAGGGACTCTCCGCATCGAGCGGCCGCGGATCGTCGGCGTGGCGCGCGTTGCGCAGCACGATCTGGCCGAAACGCGAGAACACCGTCCCGTGGCGGCCATTGCGCGTCGGCATCACGCAATCGAACATGTCGATGCCGCGCGCGACCGCCTCAATGATGTCGTCCGGCGTGCCGACACCCATCAGGTAGCGCGGCTTGTCCGCCGGAAGCTCCGGTATGGTCGCCTCGATGGTGGCCAGCATCGCCTCCTGCGGCTCGCCGACCGCAAGCCCGCCGACCGCGTAGCCATCGAACCCGATCCCGACCAGCCCGCGCGCGCTCTCGCGCCGCAATGGCGCGTCGGTACCGCCCTGCACGATTCCGAACAGCGCCCTGCCCTGCGGCGCCAGCGCGAAGGCGCGCTTGCTGCGCTCGCCCCAGCGCAGCGAGAGCTGCATCGCGCGATCGATATCGGCGCGCTCAGCCGGCAGCTTGAGGCATTCGTCGAGCTGCATCACGATGTCGGAGCCGAGCAGCAGCTGGACCTCGATCGAGCGCTCCGGCGACAACGAAATCGCCGCGCCGTCGAGATGCGAGCGGAACGTGACGCCCTGCTCGTCGAGCTTGCGCAGCGAGGCGAGCGACATCACCTGGAAGCCGCCCGAATCGGTGAGGATCGGGTGCGGCCAGCGCATGAATTCATGCAGCCCGCCGAGCGCGGCGATCCGTTCCGCGCCGGGCCGCAGCATCAGGTGATAGGTGTTGCCGAGCAGGATATCGGCGCCGGTCGCCCGCACTGCCTCCGGCAGAACGCCCTTCACCGTCGCCTGGGTGCCGACCGGCATGAAGGCGGGGGTGCGGATCGGCCCGTGCGGCGTGGATATCTCGCCGGTCCGGGCCGCGCCGTCCTGGGCGATGAGGCGGAAGGAAAAAGGGTCGGACATTGCGCCGCTATGTCGGCCAAGCGCGCCTGCGATGCAAGCCTTTCTGCCCTCCGGTCTCACCGGCCTGTGAAGGCGAAAGGCCGCAGGGCAGATGACGGCAGCAAGCGGTTATCCTAGCCTCCACGACAGGCATGGGAGCCCTTATGCGGCTGGTCCTGGTCCTTTTGTTGCTTCTCGCCGCGGCGCTGCCGGCCAGGGCCGAGCTGCCGCGTCTGCCGTCCTGTCAGGTCCTGATCGCGCTGATGGACGGCGCCCGGATGCGGATGATCGAAGGGTCGTTCGGCCGTCGCTTCGACGAGATGTCGGTTCAGGATTTCGATGCGGTGCTCGAAGTCGTCTCCGACTGCATCGACGTGGCGGCGGCGCGCGGACCGGATCGCCCGGGGCTGTTCCGCTGGGAACAGCGCAGCACCCAGCTCAACGTGCTCTCGATCCTGCTCGAAGAGGTGCAATTGCTGCGCGGCCGTCAGCGCCAGCGCGAACGCGACCGCCGCGCGGTGAAATAATCACGCGCGAAACAGCAGGCAGGCATCGCCATAAGAATAGAAACGGTAGCCGCCGGCGATCGCATGCGCGTAGGCGCGCTGCATCGTCTCCAAACCGGAGAAGGCCGCGACCAGCATGAACAGCGTCGAGCGCGGCAGATGGAAATTGGTCATGAACAGATCCACCGCGCGGAAGCGATACCCCGGCGTGATGAAGATCGCAGTCTCGCCGGACCATTCCTTGATCACGCCGTCCTCGGATGCCGCGCTTTCCAGCAGCCGCAGCGAGGTCGACCCGACCGCGACGATGCGTCCGCCTTTGGCGCGGACATCATTCAGCGCCGCAGCAGCCTCCGCGCTGACGCTGCCCCATTCCGCATGCATCACATGGGTGTCGGTGTCGTCGGTCTTCACCGGCAGGAAGGTGCCGGCGCCCACATGCAGCGTGACCTTGTGCAGCGACACGCCGCGCGCCGCGAGCGCATCGAGCAAAGCCGGCGTGAAATGCAAGCCCGCGGTCGGCGCAGCGACCGAGCCTTCCGCGCGGGCAAAGGCGGTCTGATAGTCGGCGCGATCCTGCGGGTCGGGAGCGCGCTTCGAGGCGATGTAAGGCGGCAACGGCATGTCGCCGCGCTCGTCGATCGCCTGGTCGAGCACCGGACCATGAAATGCAAAGCCAAGCGTGACCTCGCCGCCCTTGCCTTTCGCTTCCACCGTCGCATCGAGCTGACTGAGGAAGCAGACCTTGCCCTCATCGCCGAAGCGCACAATGTCGCCGGGTTCAAGCCGCTTCGCCGGACGCACGAAGGCCTTCCAGCGCGAGCCGTCAATGCGGCGGTGCAGCGTCGCCTCGATCCGGGTCTCGACGCCACGGCCGATGCGCCGCCCCGACAGCCGCGCCGCGATCACGCGCGTATCATTGACCACCAGCGCATCGCCGGGCCGCAGGAAATCCGGCAACTCGCGCACCCCGTGATCGGTGAAATCCCGGGCCGCCCCAGGCTGCACCACCAGCATCCGCGCGGAATCGCGCGGCGACGCGGGACGCAGCGCGATGCTCTCGGGCGGCAGGTCGAAATCAAAGAGCGCGGTTTGCATCCAATGATCTCCCCCTTCCCGCCCCGACGCCTGTCGTGTTCAGCACATCTGCGCACATACGGTGGCGGTCACCTCTCCCCGCTTGCGGGGAGAGGTCGGATCGCGTCAGCGATCCGGGTGAGGGGGACTCTCGGCAAGCCGGGTCGGCGATAAAGGAAACCTCGCGGCGCGCAGCCTGCAATGCGGGACCCGAATCTTCGGCTGTATCTGGTGAGAGCCCCCCTCACCCGGCGCGCTTGCGCGCCGACCTCTCCCCGCAAGCGGGGAGAGGTAAGGATAGCCTCACGCCCCCATCGTCGCCTTGACGATCTTGTCCGGATTCTGCACCGGCTCGCCGCGCTTGATCTTGTCGACATTCTCCATGCCTTCGGTCACCTCACCCCACACGGTGTATTGGCCGTTGAGGAACGGCGCTGCGTCGAAGCAGATGAAGAATTGGCTGTCGCCGGAATCCGGGTTGGCGGCGCGCGCCATCGAGCAGGTGCCGCGCTTATGCGGCTCGCGGTTGAATTCGGCCTTGAGCTTCTGGCCCGAGCCGCCGGTGCCGGTGCCCTGCGGGCAACCGGTCTGCGCCATGAAGCCATCGATCACGCGATGGAACACGATGCCGTCATAGAAGCCGTCCTTCACCAGTTCCTTGATGCGTGCGACATGGCCGGGCGCCAGGTCCGGGCGCATGGCGATGACCACATTGCCCTTGGTGGTTTCGAGGGTGAGCGTGTTGTCGGGGGTGGCCATGGTCTTCGTCTCTCTGTTTTCAGTGAAGCGTCACCGCCGGCTCGGCCGGCGGCAAAAGGAAAAGGGTATCAGCGCGGCGCGTCTGCGGCGACGGTCGCCTTGGTCATGACGTCCGGATCGACGACGGCGCCGCTGCGGTCGTTCGGCGGGGCTTTCTTGATCTTGTCGACGACGTCCATGCCGGACACAACTTCACCGATGACGGTGTAGTTGTTGTTCAGGTGCGAGGCCTCGCCAAGCACAATAAAAAATTGCGAGTTTGCCGAGTTCGGATCGGGCGTGCGTCCCATGCCAACAATGCCGCGCTTGAACGGTGTTGATGTGAATTCGGACCGCAGATTGGGATATTTCGAACCGCCTAAACCATTCTTCAACTGGCCGTCACCGGTCTGCGCCATGAAGTTGGATATCACGCGATGGAACGGCACGTCGTCATAGAAGCCTTCGCGCGTCAGCAGCTTGATCCGCTCGACGTGCTGCGGCGCGAGGTCGGGTCGCAGCTTGATCGTGATGCGGCCATGCTTGGTATCGATCAGGATGGTGTTTTGCGGATCGGCAATGGCGGCCGGCACTGCCGGTGCTTTGGGGGCCTGAGCCTGGACCGGCGCGGGCAGGACCAGCGCGAGCAGAGCGACGGCGGCGATGATACGGATCATGAGCGCTCCGGAATTCAGCGGCCGGTCTTGCCGGCGTGTTTGACCTTGAGGCGCGCGGCAATGCTCGCCGGCACGAAGGGCGTCACGTCGCCGCCCATCATCGCGATCTGGCGCACCAATGTGGAAGAGATTGGGCGGACCGCCGGCGCGGCCGGCAGGAACACCGTCTGCACGCCAGGCGCCATCGTGGCATTCATCGCCGCCATCGGCATCTCGTAGTCGAAATCGGTTCCGTCGCGCAGGCCGCGCACCAGGATGGTCGCGCCTTCCCGGCGCGCCGCATCCACCACCAGGTCGCCGAAGGTCACGCGGCGCAGGCCGACCTTGGCCGCACGGGCGACCGGGCCGCAGGTCTCCTCCAGCATGGCGAGGCGTTCTTCGACGGTGAAAAGCGGCGTTTTGCCGGGATGCGTGCCAATCGCCAGGACGATCTCGTCGGCAAGGCGGGCAGCCTGCTGCACCACGTCGATATGGCCGTTGGTGACCGGGTCGAACGACCCCGCGAAGATGGCAATCCGTGGCATGTCCGGGGTCTAACCCGGCCGTTAACTGCCTGCAAGGGCTGGCGGATACCTCCCGCTAACGCTCGGCTGAACCTTTTCCCGCCTGGCAGCAACTCATTAGGCAAGGACGGCGTATCTGCCGGGTTGCCCGCGACAACGTCCAGGGAGGTGGGGCCAAATGCGTAAGACTCTATCGCTTGCGGGGCTTGCCGCCGTCATCGCCGGAATCGGGACGTTGCTGCCTGCCTTGGCGCCAGACGTGGCCGCCGAGACGCCTTCGGCCGCGCCCGCGCAAACCGCGCCGTCCTGTGCGCTGCAAGGCTGGCCTTATTACGACCCATCCTGCCTGCGCAGCCCGTCCGGCAATGTCCGGCCGGTCCGCATCATCGCAATCGACCGGGTCCAGGCGGGCCGATAACTGCTCTTCAAAAATTGCGCTTGAAAAACTGCTCTTGAAAACTGGTAGTCTTTGCGGATGCCGATCCGCATCGTCGCCCTTCTCGCACTCACGCTGTTGTCCTGCGCACTCGCGCGGGCGCAGACACCACCCAGCCAGGCCGAGGTCCGCGGCTATGCCGGCCTGCACGCCGCCGCGGCCCGCGGCGATGCCTTCGAGATCGGACGCCTGGTCGCGAGCGGCGAGAATCCGAATTTGCAGGACTCACGCAGCCGCACGCCGCTGCATGTGGCGGTGTTCTTTCGCCATCGCGACGCGGCGCAGGCGCTGATCGGCGTCGGTGCGAACGTCAACGCATTGGAAGCGGATCGCTACGACGGCGTCACGATCGCGTCGGTGCAGGACGACGTCGCGATGCTCAAACTCGTGCTGGCCGCCGGCGCCAATGCGCGCGCCATCACCAGCCGCTATGACGGCACCGCGCTGATCGCCGCCGCGCATCTCGGCAATGCCGAGGTGGTGCGCGTCCTGATCGCGGCCGGCGCGCCGCTCGATCATGTCAACAATCTCGGCTGGACCGCGCTGCTCGAGGCCGTGATCCTCGGCAATGGCGGGGCAAACCACACCGCGACGCTCAAGGCCCTGCTCGATGCCGGCGCCGATCCGAACCGCGCCGACCGGCAAGGCCTGACGGCGCTCAGCCACGCCCGCGCGCGTGGCTATTCCGAGATGGTGAAACTGCTGGAAGCCGCGAAGGCGCGTTAGAGCGTTTTCAAGCGAAGTGGACACCGGTTCGCGTGAAGAAAACGCGCCAAACCAAGAATCTAGAGCCCCGGCTTTGATTCCATCAAAGCCGGAAAGGCTCTAGCTCACGCGGCCGAGCCGCGAGCGCAACGAGGGGCGCTCGGCCTCGGTCTGCTGCGCGCCGTAGGCCATCTTGGTCGCGGTGCGCAGCGCATGCACCGCATGATCGCTATGCATGCCGAGATCGACCGGAGCCTTCATGCGCGCCGGCGCCTCATGCAAAGTGTGGCGCGCGGCGTGCACGGCCTGGGAGGCGTGGCGCAACATGGCGTCGATGTCCTGGTCGTGCGAGCGCATCGCGACGCCGATCGTGACGGCGGCGTTGAGCACCGTGCCGCCATGCACATGGGTGACGCGCCGTACCTCGTCGGCAATGCGCGTCGACAATTGCGCCACCTGCTTGTGGTCGAGCCCGGTCACGATCGCCGCGAATTCGTCGCCGCCGATCCGGCCGACCGCGTGGTCGGTGACGCCGGCATAACCGGCCGTGGTGGCGGCGATGCTCGCACCGACGGCGCGCAGCACCGCATCGCCAGCCTCGCTGCCGGCGAGTTCGTTGACGTTGCGGAAGCGGTCGATGTCGATGGTCAGCAGCGCGACCGGCGTTTCCGCCGGCGTATCGGCGACCACCTTGCGCGCGACCGCAAGCAAGGCGGAGCGGTTGGGAAGCCCGGTCAGGACGTCGGTCAGGGACAGGCGCTCGATCTCGCCCTGCAGCGCCTGCACCTCGCGCCGCATCGCGCGGCGGTGTCCATAGCCGCGCAGCGACGGCATCACGAAGACCAGCGTGACGATGGCGCCGACCGCAAGCACGAACAGGAGATTGAGGTTCGGGATGATACCGATCTTGGCGAGCCCGGCCGCGATCGTCTCGGTGCCGACCATGGCCACGATCAAGACAAAGATGACGGCTGCGATGCTGCGCATGACCCGATAATGTCCGACGAATGATTTGGTCGTAGGACATTATTGGTTAACGACGAAGGAAGACTTACGACGACCGCTAAACTTTTAGCGGTCGCGTGAATTAGACCGCTTCGCCGCCGTTTTCGCCGTTGCTGTCGTCATCCTCGGACAGCCGCTCGACCGACACCACGCGCTCGCCTTCGGCGGTGTTGAACACGATCACGCCCTGGCTGCCGCGGCCGACGACGCGGATGCCGTTGACCGGGCAGCGGATCAACTGGCCGCCGTCCGACACCAGCATGATCTGGTCGGATTCCTCGACTGGGAACGACGCGACCAGATGGCCGATCTTCTCGCGGATGGTTTCCTGGCCCTTGGGACCTTCCCAGATATCCATCGCGACGATGCCTTTGCCGCCGCGACCGGTGACGCGATAGCGGTAGGACGAGGTGCGCTTGCCGTACCCCTTCTCGGACACGGTCAGGATGAACTGCTCCGCCGCCGACAGCTCGGTATAGCGCTCGGCCGGCAGGCTCTCCGGAACCGGTGTCCCCTCCTCGTCGTCAATCTCGTCGCGCGCGTCGTCGCCGGTGACAGCCTGGCGCATCCGGAAATAGGCGACGCGCTCTTCGGCACTGGTTTCGAGATGGCGCAGGATCGAGAGCGAAATCACCTTGTCGCCCTCGCCCAGCGTGATGCCGCGCACGCCCATCGACGAGCGACCCTGGAACACGCGCACGTCGTCGACCGCAAACCGGATGCATTGGCCGTCGGCGGTGGTGAGCAGCACGTCGTCCTTGGCGGTGCAGATCTGCACGTCGACAATCGCCTCGCCGTCATCCAGCTTCATCGCGATCATGCCGGAGCGGCGCACGTCGACGAAGTCGGACAGCTTGTTGCGGCGGACCGTGCCCTTGGTGGTCGCGAACATCACGTCGAGCTCGGCCCAGGTCTTCTCGTCCTCGGGCAACGGCATGATGGTGGTGATACGCTCGCCCTGTTCGAGCGGCAGGATGTTGATCAGCGCCTTGCCGCGCGCGGTCGGCGCCGCCAGCGGCAGCCGCCAGACCTTTTCCTTGTAGACCTGGCCGCGCGACGAGAAATACAGCACCGGCGCATGCGTCGAGGCCTGGAACAGCAGCGAGACGAAATCTTCCTCGCGGGTCTGCATGCCGGAACGGCCCTTGCCGCCGCGGCGCTGCGCCCGGTAGGTCGAGAGCGGCACGCGCTTGGCGTATCCGGCATGCGAGACGGTCACCACCATGTCCTCGCGCTGGATCAGGTCTTCGTCTTCGACCTCGCCTTCCTGGTCGAGGATCACGGTGCGCCGCGGCGTCGCGAATTTCTCGCGCACCTCCAGCAGCTCATCCTTGACGATGGTGAGGATGCGCGCGCGCGAGCGCAGGATGTCTAGATAATCGGCGATCTCGGCGGCGAGCTTGTCGAGCTCGGCCTTGATCTCGTCGCGGCCGAGCGCGGTCAGGCGCTGCAGCCGCAGGTCCAGGATCGCCTTGGCCTGCTCGCCGGTCAGCCGCGCGGTGCCGGCGGCGGAAACCTTATGGCGCGGGTCGTCGATCAGTTCGATCAGCGCGGCCGCTGTGGTCGCTGGCCATTCGCGCTCCATCAGCGCCTCGCGCGCCGCGGCCGGATCGGGCGCGGCGCGAATCACGCGAATCACTTCGTCGATATTGGCGACCGCCACGGCGAGGCCGACCAGGATATGGGCGCGGTCGCGCGCCTTGTTGAGGAGGTGCTTGGTGCGCCGCGACACCACGACTTCGCGGAAATTCACGAAACAGGTCAGCAGGTCCTTCAGGTTCATCACCAGCGGACGGCCGCTGTCGAGCGCCACCATGTTGGCGCCGAAGGTCGATTGCAGCGCGGTGAAACGATAGAGCTGGTTCAGCACCACATCGGCAACGGCGTCGCGCTTGATCTCGACCACCACGCGATAGCCGGCGCGGTCGGATTCGTCGCGCAAAGCCGAGATGCCTTCGATCTTCTTGTCGCGCACCAGTTCCGCGATGCGCTCCACCATCGTGGCCTTGTTCACCTGGTAGGGAATCTCGCTGACCACGATCACCTCGCGGTCGCCGCGCCCGGTCTCGATGTCGACCTTGCCGCGCATCACGATCGAGCCGCGCCCGAAATGATAGGCGCTGCGGATGCCCTGGCGGCCGAGGATGATGCCGCCGGTCGGGAAATCCGGCCCCGGAATGATCTTGATCAGGTCTTCGATCGACAGCGCCGGATCGTCGATCAGCGCGATGCAGGCGTCGACCACTTCGCCGAGATTATGCGGCGGGATGTTGGTCGCCATGCCGACCGCGATGCCGCCCGCGCCGTTGACCAGCAGGTTCGGAAACCGCGCCGGCAGCACCACCGGCTCGCGCTCGCGGCCGTCGTAATTGTCCTGGAAGTCGACGGTGTCCTTGTCGAGATCGTCGAGCAGCGCCATCGCCGAACGCGCCAGGCGCACCTCGGTGTAGCGTTCGGCCGCCGGCGGATCGCCATCGACCGAGCCGAAATTGCCTTGGCCGTCGATCAACGGCAGGCGCAGCGAGAAATCCTGCGCCATGCGCACCAGCGCGTCGTAGATCGCGAGGTTGCCGTGCGGATGGAATTTACCCATCGTATCGCCGGTGACGCGCGCGGATTTATTATAAGGCCGATCCGGCGCGTAATTATTCTCGTACATCGAGAACAGGATGCGCCGATGCACCGGCTTCAAGCCGTCGCGCGCATCCGGCAGCGCGCGCGATACGATCACGCTCATCGCGTAATCGAGATAGCTGCGCTTCACCTCATCGACGATGGAAACAGGTCGGATATCCGAGGGGCCCTGGTCCCCGGATTTCGGATTTTCGTTATCGGCCAAATCGTGATTCCTGCGGCAAAAATGCTGGTTTTGCTTAGCTGATTCAGAACCGTCACGCCACTGTCAAAGGGCGTCCTGTCCCGGCAATATTCATATGTAAATTCAGCGACTTAGGATCAAGCCCCGGCGACCGGAAAAAGCCCGCGGCCGGAACCTGTGACAGACCGTGCCGGGCGCGCCATCCGATTCTCTCGACCGCACGCCGCGAAGCGCCATGGCCGCCGCCAGGCGCACGCATGACGAGCACTACGGAGGTACGGATTCACCGGCCATTAACCCTAACGTCTTATGAATTTTCGCCATGGCCGATCGCCCCGAGACGGCCCCGCTTCTGCCCCGCCGCGCGACCGGCAAGGTTTGAGCAAGCGTCAGTCGTTCGCATTTCCGAAGGCTCATGCGCCGTTTTTGCGCCACCCCTTTGCTGGTTCGCAATCTGCTCGCATCCGCATCGGTTGCGGCTTTGCTTGCGGCGCAGACCCAGACGGCCGGAGCGCATACGGTATCGATCGGCTACACTTTCGTCGGCCCCGGCGCGGTCAACATCTGGTACGGCTCGTATCACGGCACGGCGACTTATACCGAAGCCGACCTGCAACTCGTCGGCCCCTCGTTCAACTCCACCGTCGCCTTCACGATGACCAGCGGCGTCAAGCCCCTGGGCCTGGTCGACGGCACCAACAACTTCTTCTCGAATTCCGCGGGCACCGCGCTGGTCGGAACGCCGCAAGTCGTCGCCTCCACCGACGGCTCGGGTGGAAGTTTCAATCCGCCGGGACAACTCATCGTCAACTGGCAGGGCGTCGGATTCAGCGGCCTGCGGCCAGGGACCTATACCTTCACCTATAATCCGCTCGGCTTGCCGACCGTCGAATGGCACCCGATCAACGACATCATCCGGACCAGTTCGTTCACGCTGACCGCCGCTGATATTCTCGGCATTCCCGGCTATCGCTTCTACGGCACCAACATCAACCAGCGCGCGGTCGGCACAGGCCTCGACAATGCAATCACCGGCGGCGGCTTCAACCAGGCGATCTACAACATCGCATTGCTACCGCGTGCCGCGATGGCCAACGCCCTGACCATGATGTCCGGCGAAGTGCACACCCAATCGTCACGTGCGACGTTTCAATCCAATGACGTGTTTCTCGGCGCGATGCTCGATCCATTCGCCGGCGGCATTCGCGGCGGTGACTTCGGGATGTCGGCCTATAGCGTCGCGCCGTACGCGGTCGAGACCTGGCCGTTCGGCAGCGACCCCGGGTTCACCGGGAGGAGGCCCGCCGTTCCGATGCTGAATGTGTAGGGACGAAAGCCGGTATTGCCGTCGATGTCCGTCGCCTCGATCGTGAAGCTGTAGGAATTCGGCGTCGTCGGCGTGCCGCTGAGCAGTCCGCCAGGTGCGAGCGTGATGCCCACCGGCAATGAACCCGCGATGACGGCGAAACTATAGGGCGCGTTGCCACCGACAGCCGTGATCATCTGGCTGTAGGCTTGGTTCTCCGTCCCAGCGGGAATGTTGTTCGGCTGCAGCGTCAGCGTGAAGGTCTGGGCCGACGCGCTCTGGCCGGCGAACAGGACGATCCCAAGCAGCAGCATGCACGCGCAAAGCCACGCCGCCCGAATGGGATTGGAGCGTTTGAAGTGTGTTCGAGCCATGCGAGGTAGAGACCGGTGCGAGTCGGTATCGGATCACCTCGAACCTCAACGTTTATGGTTAATGCGCGGTAAAGCGCATAGCCGCGCGTCCGGAAACGCCCGTTTCATCGGCACTTCCGACGATGTCGCGATCAGCGAAAGTGTTAACGTCTGCATCCGCGAGACGGCTTGCATTGAAGATCCGAACCAGCGCGCCGGTTCGGATCTTCGTCACGCAGTCATCACACCTTGGGCCTGACGCGCAGCACGGTGAGCGAACGCCAGCCGCCGCTCGGCGTCTGGAATTCGATCGACTGGCCGACCGACAGCCCGATCAGCGCAGCGCCGATCGGGCTGAGCACGGACACCTTGCCCGTCGTGACGTCGGCATCCTGCGGATAGACCAAGGTCACCCACCGGTCCTGCCCGGTGATGTCGTCGCGAAACTCGACCTCGCAGCCCATCGTCACAAGATCAGGCAGCGACTCCGCGCGGTCGACCACGCTGGCGCGCTCGATCTCGCGCAGCAGATAGTCCGCCGTTGCGGGGTTCTGATGCGCGGCCGCGTGGGCCAGCAGAACCAGGCGCTCGGCATCCGGTGCGGGAATCACGATCGGCGGCAATGCGGCGGCCACATGGGTCATGGCGATAGTCTCCTGCATGATGCCTGCCGGACGCGGTTGCGCGGGGCATGCAAAACGAATGT
The DNA here is from genome assembly GCA_947481635.1 of Bradyrhizobiaceae bacterium. Lineage (GTDB taxonomy): Bacteria > Pseudomonadota > Alphaproteobacteria > Rhizobiales > Xanthobacteraceae > CANKHJ01. The sequence goes on along the minus strand of CANKHJ010000070.1, from coordinate 696 downwards.
CTTCGGTGTCGAGGGGTTGAGAGAAGGCGTCAGCCCGGACGGCGCATAGGCGCGGCCGCCCGGGTCACTTGCCTGCGTGCAAGCGACCTGCGCGAAGCGAACGGCGATTGTGCTGCGCTGACATCATGAGAGGTAGTTAGGAAGGCGGAGCGATAAATCAATGCGGCCGCGCGCTGCGCCCCACGACCGTCATCCCGAGGCGCGAGCCGCGCTTGCGGCGAAGCCTCGAAGGATGAGCGGGCACACTTGGGCCGTCGCACTTCGAGGGCTCGGCGAAGACGCCGAGCACCTCAGTGTGACGGAATAGGAAGAGCGCCGCTTCTAGACGCTAGAACGGAATCTCGTCGTCCATGTCGGAGCCGCGGCTGCTGCCGCCGCCGGCGCCGGCCATGGCGGGCTTGCGCGCGCTGCTCACCGGGCCGGAGGAGCCGAAGTCGTCACTCTGGCCGTAATCCGCTCCGCCACCGGCGCCGCCGCCAGCACGGTCGAGCATCGTCAGAACTCCGTTGAAATTCTGCAACACCACCTCGGTCGAGTATTTTTCCACGCCGGCCTGATCGGTCCATTTACGTGTCTGCAGAGCGCCTTCCACGTAAATCTTCGCGCCCTTCTTGAGGTATTGCTCGGCGATCTTGCAGAGCCCCTCGTTGAAGATCACGACGCGGTGCCACTCGGTCTTTTCCTTGCGCTCGCCGG
>CANKHJ010000069.1 GCA_947481635.1 Bradyrhizobiaceae bacterium | reverse complement strand
CATCGGAAAGGCATTTGATGATCCGGCCGCGCCGGCGCTGCGTCAGGTCAGCTTTTCAGTCCCGAGGGGTTCGATCTACACCCTGCTTGGACCGAGCGGCTGCGGCAAGACCACGTCGCTGCGCTGTGTCGCGGGACTTGAAGCGGCGGATACCGGACGCATCAGCCTCGGCGGCCGCACGGTCTTTTCCGCCGAGCAACGCATCAACCTGTCGCCGGACCGCCGAAAGATCGGGATGGTGTTCCAGTCCTATGCGATCTGGCCGCACATGACCGTCCGGGGCAACGTCAGCTATCCGCTCAGCGGGCGCGGCTTGTCGAAAGCGGAAAGGCAGAGCCGCGTCGAGCGGGCTCTTGATCTGGTCGGCCTCGGTGCGTTGGGGGACCGGGCTGCTCCGCAGCTCAGCGGCGGACAGCAGCAGCGCGTCGCGCTGGCGCGCGCCATCGTGTCGGAGCCGGAGATATTATTGCTCGACGAACCGTTGTCGAATCTCGACGCCAAGCTGCGTGACCAGATGCGGCATGAACTGGCGACGCTGCAGAAGCAGCTCGACATCACGATGCTTTATGTCACGCATGACCAGGAAGAGGCGATAGCGCTGTCTCACCGTATCGCTCTCTTGCGCAACGGCGTGATCGTCGAGGAAGGCGAGCCGGTCACGATGTATCGACAGCCGCGCCATCCATTTACTGCGGCGTTTCTTGGCAACGCGAATTTCCTCAAGTGCGAATTGAGCGGAACCGCCCGGGATGGAGAACGGGTGGAGGTCTCGACTTCCTTCGGCCGGTTCGCGGCGACCGCGCGATTGGGCGAGGATGACGAGTCGAGGCTGTTCTTCAGGCCGAACACGGCGCAGGTAGTCGCGCCGACCACGACTCCGCCGGTGGGTTGCGGCGCCGGACGCGTGGTCGAAGCTGTATTCCTCGGTGAAGGGATCGACGTCGTCGTCAGCAGCGGTGTCGACACGATCCGCCTTCGACTCCACAGGTCGGACATTCCGACCGTGGGCTCGGACATCACTTTCAGGCTCATCGATGACGAATGCACCGTGTTCCTGCCAGCCTTGGCAGGAAGCCGCGAGTAGCTGGAAACCGGAAGCCCTGCGCGGGCAACGAAACGATAAGAGGACGAGATGACGACCAATCGCAAGATGAGGCTCGGGCTTCTGAGCCGGAATACCGGAGCTCATATCGCGTCGTGGCTGTCGCCTGAAACCCAGGCCAGCGCCGCGGGTGACCTCAGCTATTACATCAAAATGGTGCAGACGGCCGAGCGCGGGAAATTCGATTTTTTCTTCGAGACCGACAGCCCGGGAATCGCCACCGACAACATGGTCACATGGAGCCGCAACGGGTTCCGCCATACGAAATTTGAGCCGCTGACCTTGCTCTCGGTGCTTTCGGCCTCGACGACCCATCTCGGTCTTGGCGGCACCATGTCGACGACATTCAATGAGCCCTATAACGTCGCGCGCGCGTTCGCGTCGCTTGATCTCATCACCGGGGGCCGCGGCGGCTGGAATGTCGTCACGACCGCGAACGATTATGCCGCCCGCAACTTCGGGCTCGACAAGCTTCCGCCGCATGATGAGCGCTATGAGCGCGCTTATGAATTCGTCGAGGTGGTGAGAAAACTCTGGGACACGTACGAAGACGACGCCTTCATCTGGAATCGGGAAACCAGCCAATATATCGATCCCGACAAGTTTCATCCGCTTGAACACGACGGCAAGTTCTTCAAAGTGCATGGCGCGATCGCAAGCATGCGCTCACCCCAGGGGCAGCCCGTCATCTTCCAGGCCGGCGCGTCCAACGCCGGACGCGATTTCGCCGCGGCGACCGCCGACGTCGTGTTCGGCAGCGCGCGCGACCTGACCAAGGCCCAGGCGCTTTACAAGGACATCAAGACGCGGATGCTGAAGTTCGGCCGCGATCCCGATGACCTCAAGTTGCTGCCGGGCCTCAGCATGGTCCTGGCCGATAGCGCGGAGGAGGCGGAGCAGCGCTATCAAGCGCTGCAAGATCTGGTCCATCCGGATGTCATGCGCCAGACCCTGCAGGAAGACCTGGAGATGAATCTCCGCGATTTCCCGCTCGACGAGCCGATCCCCGAAGACAAGCTTCCGGAAAAGGCCAACCAGCATGAGGCCTATTTCAACTATCTCACCAACCTCATCCGGACCGAGAAGCCGACGCTGCGGCAGCTGTTCCATCATTGGTCGAACCGGGGACGCAATGTGTTCTGCGGAACGCCGAAACAGGCGGCAGACCTCATGGAGCAGTTCTTCACCAGCGAAGCGGCCGATGGCTTCATGATTTCGTTTCAGACGATGCCGCAACAGCTCGATCTGTTCGTCGACACCGTTATTCCCGACCTGCAGCGGCGCGGCCTGTTCAGGACGGAATATGAGGGCAAGACGCTGCGCGAGAACCTGGGGCTGAAGCGCCCAAAGAACAGCTACCTGAAATAGCGAGCCCCAGCCCGGTTCGAAGCCAGGTGACCACGCAGCCAACCAAGGAAACGCCGTGCCCATATCATCAGCTCACGCCCATGGCTCTGACAGTGCCGCCGAACTCCTGTTGCGGGCCGTCAAGGCTCAGGGGATCGACTATATGTTCGTCAATCCTGGAACCGACTTTGCACCGATCGTGGAGGCGATGGCTGCCTGCAAGAGCAAAGGCAGCGACATCCCGACGATGATGGTCATCCCGCACGAAAACTGCGCTGTCAGCATGGCCCACGGCTATTACATGGTCACCGGCAAGCCGCAGGCGGTGATGGTCCACACCAATGTCGGCACCGCGAATGCGCTCAACAGCCTGATGGACGCGAGCCGCGAGAATGTGCCGATCCTGCTGCTGGCCGGGCGCAATCCGGTCACCGAGCAGGGAATGGCCGGGGCCCGTGACGGCATGGTCCATTGGGCGCAGGAAATGTTCGATCAGGCCGGAATGCTGCGCGAGGTCGTAAAATGGGACTACGAGATGCGTTTCCCGGACCAGTCAGCCGGTCTGGTTGCCCGCGCGCTCGAGGTGATGATGGCCGCGCCGCGCGGGTCGGCCTATCTCACGCTTCCCCGCGAGGTGCTGGGCGCGATGGTGCCGGCCTCGAACCAGCCTCTCGTGCCCCACGCCTATCCCTCGACGCCGAGTCCCGATCCCGCCGCCATCAACGCCCTTGCCGATATGGTCGGCGAGGCGAAGCGGCCGTTGATCATCACCGCAACAGCGGGACGGACAGCGGCCGGCATGGATGCGCTCGGGCGCGTGGCGGAGCGCTTCGCCATTCCCGTCGTATCCTTCAACGCGCGTTATCTCTGCCTGCCGTTCAGCCATCCGATGAATCTCGGCTATCAGGTGAAGCCGCTGCTGAATGAGGCGGATCTCGTCATTGTGCTCGACCATGACGTGCCGTGGTATCCGTCGCAGGACACGCCGCAGACGGATTGCCGGGTGGTGCAGGTCGGCGACGATCCGGCATTCGTGCGCTACCCGACGCGAGGCTTTCGTAGCGACCTGTCCATCACGTCGGGGACAGTTCCTTTCCTGGACGCCATCGAAGTCGCCCTTGCGGCCAGGGGGGTCGACAAGTCTGGGATAACCGTAGCGCGCCGGGAAGAACTGGCCGGACGATGGAAAGCCATGCGGGCGCAGTGGCTGGCTGCCACGGATGCCGCGGCCAAGCGCCCGACCATCAAAACCGAATATCTCAACCGCTGCATTGCAGAAGCGATCGGCCCGGAGGCGATGATCGTCAACGAGTATTGGGCGCGACAGTGGTTCTGTCCGCGTGAGCAGTCGGGAACCTGGTTCGGGTCAAGTCCCGCCGGCGGCCTCGGCTGGGCGATGGGCGCGGCGCTCGGCGCGAAGCTCGCCGCGCCGGACCGGCTCGTCGTCTCCACGGTCGGCGACGGAACTTACGTCTTCAGCAATCCCGCTGCCTGCCACTGGGTTGGCGCGGCGTTGAAGCTGCCGACGCTGACGATCATCAACAACAACCACGGCTATAACGCTATTCGCCTCGCGACGCTGGCGATGTATCCGAACGGCGCCGCGCGTGCGGAGAATGACGCGCACACGCTGGCTGGTCTCGAGCCCACGCCTGCCTATGAAAAATTTGTCGAAGCGAGCGGCGGGTATGGCGAACGCGTAGAGACTCCCGACGCCCTTCCGCAGGCGCTCGCGCGCGCGGTCCGGATGGTTCAGGAGGAGAAGCGGCAGGCCGTCCTCAACGTGATCTGTCCGATCTGAAGCGTGGCACGCGGCTTCAATAGCCGCGCGATCGATCGACGACATTCGCCAGGCGACTGCGGTCCGAGGTTCGCCCTGTCATCGCGGCCGGCACGGAAGGCGCGCTTTGCCGGCGAGGTGTATTACTGGACATCGAACTTTGACCGGCTCACGCTGGGTGTCGATGCCGAGAAACGGCGCGCGAACCCGACCCTGGAGCCACTTTCAAGATGAGCCACAGCGCGCACGATCACGGTCATGCCGGTCACAGCCATGCGCCAGCCAGCTTTGGACGCGCTTTCGCCGTCGGTACCGCCCTCAACCTGGCCTTCGTTGCCATCGAAGCGACTTTCGGCATCCTGGGTAATTCAACTGCGCTGCTCGCGGATGCGGGTCATAACCTGAGCGACGTGCTGGGGCTGGTGATGGCCTGGGGGGCGTTTGAACTCGCCAAGCGCCCTCCGTCCGCACGCTACACCTATGGCCTGCGAAGCTCGTCGATCCTGGCCGCGCTGTTCAACGCGATGTTTCTGCTGGCGGCCGTCGGGGCCATCGGCTGGGAAGCCATTCTGCGCATTGGCGCGCCGCCGGCCGTGGAAGGGGACACGGTGATGGCAGTTGCGACGGTCGGCATTTTCATCAATGGCATCACAGCCTGGATGTTCATGGCAGGCCGCAAAGGCGACATCAACGTCCGCGGCGCCTTCCTGCACATGGTGGCAGACGCGCTGGTCTCAGCCGGCGTGGTGGTAGCCGGTGGCATCATCCTCCTGACGAACTGGCTCTGGATTGATCCCGTCGTCAGCCTCGTCATTTGCGCGGTCATCCTGGCAAGTACCTGGGGCTTGCTGAAGGACTCCGTGAGGATGTCGATCAGCGCGGTGCCGCCAAATGTGGATCCAACAGCGGTCCGCACGTTCCTGACGCAACTGCCCGGGGTCGCCCGCCTTCACGATCTGCACATCTGGCCGATCAGCACGACCGAGACCGCCTTGACCTGCCACCTGCTGATGCCCGGCGGACATCCGGGAGATGCATTCCTGCTGGACACCTCTCACGACCTGGAGCACCGCTTCGGCATCGGACATACCACGCTACAGATAGAAATAGATGAGGCAACGGCGTGCACCTTGGCACCTGACGAACTGGTTTGAATGATGTCTCCGACCATGGGCCGACAGCCTGCACATGCCCTTCACTAAACTGTTATGCGACCACCTCACTGGGAAAACGGTCGCAACTGCGCTACATTCTCGCGTCTCGCGCCTGTTGCCGTTCGCTCGATGGAGCACGCCACCTTCGCCAGGAGGAATTGACATGACCATTGTCCTCTTCAACCGCCGCAACCTGCTCGCTGCCGGCGGCTCCGTCCTGGCAACCGGGATGTCCGGGCTGCTGTTGCCGGCGCGCGCGCAAGGCGTTGCGCCGACCGCTTCGATGTCGGGCGGGTCCAACAATTACCAAAAGGGCGCGCCAATCGTGAACCGGATCGGCAAGGGCGGCTTCTGGATGACGGGCACAGTGCGACGCGCGGGCGACGGGGCTCCGCTTGCGGGGCAGCGCATCCAGGTCTGGGCGCACACCGTCGAAGGGCGCGAGGAAGACCAGCGCAGTCATGGCGCAACGCTCACCGACAAAGACGGCAAGTTCCGTCTCGAGATGCCGCAGATCATTCCGATCTTCGGCCAGCCGCATGGTCACCTCGCCTATGACAGCAGCGACTTCAAAACCGTCTTTCTGCGTCCCGTGATGCGGAGCGCGAAAGAGACCAGCATCGAGGCGAACTTCGTGCTGCAGCCGGCCTGACCGCGTTGTGAAGCTGCAGATGAGATCGGTGAAGGCGGCCCTGATCTGGGCCGCCCTTGCAGCCGCCCTTGGCGTGCCGATCGCCGCCGCGGCGGCGAGCCCGTTCCTCGAATGGCGCGATCCGGTCTACACCGTGGCAGGCTTCGCAGGGATCATCGCGCTGGGCCTGGTGCTGGTTCAGCCGTTGCTGATCGCCGGATATCTGCCCGGACTGTCCGCTTATCGTGGACGGCGAGCGCATTACTGGATCGGCGGTACGCTGGTCGCGGCGGTGCTGGTCCATGTCGGGGGGCTGTGGATCACCAGTCCGCCGGACATGATCGACGCCCTGCTCCTCACATCGCCGACGCCGTTCTCCCCGTTCGGTGTGATCGCCATGTGGGCGATCTTCGCGGTCGCGCTGTTGGCGGCACTGCGCCGGCGATTGGGACTGCGACCGCAAACCTGGCGCCTCACCCATATGTCGCTTGCGGTGGTCATCGTCGTCGGCAGCGTGGTCCATGGCATGCTGATCGAGGGGACGATGGAGACGATATCGAAGGTGGCGCTGTGCGCGCTGGTGCTCATTGCGACCATCCAAGTCATGGCTGACTTGCGGGTGTGGCGACGGCGATCGACGTCGCGCTGAAACACCCGGGTTGAGTGCCCCCGCGACGGGGCCCATACGCCGCGCGGCCCTCAAAGGAAGTCGGATAGAAATTGCCTTGATCGCTCTGCACGGCGTATGGGTCCCGCCTTCGCAGGGACACACGCTGCGGCTTATTCGATCACCTCGTCGGTGATCACCTTGAATCCCGCGAGCGTGCACGGTCCGAAGGAGGTCACCATCGCGACGTCGGTGGCATCGCGCCCGCGCGCCATCAGGATACGACCCATGCGGGGCACGTTGTTGCGTGGATCGAAAGTATGCCAGCGACCGCCGAGATAAGCCTCAAACCAGGCAGCGAAGTCACCGGGGCCGTAGGGTGGCAGCGTCCCCATGTCGCCGAGATAACCGGTGCAGTAGCGCGCCGGAATATTCATGCAGCGGCACAGCGCGATCGCAAGGTGGGTGTAGTCCCGGCACACGCCGCGCTGCTCCACATAGGCGTCGTACGCGGTCTTGGTCGGGCTCGCATATTGGTAGCCGAACGTGATGCGCTCATGGGCGAAGTCGCAGATCGCCTGAACCAGCGGCCAGCCTTTCGGAAGATGCCCGAACAGCGACCAGGCGATATCCGACAGGCGATCGGTCTCGCAGTAGCGGCTGCCGAGGAGGAAGATCAGCGCCTCCACCGGCAGCTCCCCCAATGCATGCTGCTCCGCGTCCGGAGCGATTTCATCCAGCGCCCCGCTGTCGTGCACCAGGAAGTCGGTGGAGAGGGTCAGCCGGCCCGCGGGCGCGTTGATCACGTGACAGAAGTTGCCGAACGTATCGTGATAGGTGTTGGCGGGGATGGCCGGATCGATCAGCAGACCATCCCAGCTGATCAGATCGGGCATGCGGGTCGGATGAACGCTCACCAGCAGGATCATGGGCGTCGGCTGCGGGCAGTCATAGGAAATCTCGTAACCCGCACGAATCTTCATCTAAACCCCCTTCGGCGCGCGCGGCGGTGCGCTGCGAGCAGTCTGCTAAGAATACGACAGCAAGAAAGTTCCGTGCTTCCGGGTCAGGTATCCACCGCCGCGGTGACCTTGACCGCGACTTTCATGGCGAGATGGTCCGACGCGGTCCCGATCCAGGTGCCTTGCAGCGGCAGGGCGTCGCGCGGCTCGTGCACGACTGCGACACGCACCAGGTTCTGATTCCCGACCATGCCGCTCGACGGATCGAAGTCGACCCAGCCCGGTCCGCGGACATAAACCTGGACCCAGGCGTGGGTGTTGCCGCCGGTGACATTGTCGTCGTCATCATCGGCAAGATGCAGATAGCCGGACACGAACCGCGCCGCGATCCCAAGCGAGCGCAAAGCCGCAATCATGAACACCGCGAGATCGCGACAACTCCCGCTCGCGAGCGTCATGGTCTGGCTCGGATCCTGAATTCCCTTCTCGTGCCGCGCCACGTGCTTGAAAGTCCGCTTGATGGTCTGCGTCATCTCGACAAGCAGCTCGCAGATGTCGGCCGATCCATCCGCGCGGAGGAATCCGGCGGCCCAGCGATCGAGCTTTGGGTCCGAGGACGTCGGCGCGATGAAGCACGCGAGACCGGGCGTGCCTGCCGCCGCATCGGCGAACGGATAGGTTCGGGCCAAATCGTCGATATCGGCGACCCGGAAGCTGGCGGGCGCATGGTCGAGGCGAATGGTGCTTTCGAAGCGGAGCTCCGCGGCCGGTTCCGCGAAACGGGCGGTCGCGACATGATTGCCGAAGCTATCCTGCGTCCAGGCCAGGTGGCTCGGCTCGGGGGTGATGTCGAGCGCGGATTCGATCACCTTCTGGTCGTCGTCGTCGCGCGGACGCAGCATCATCCGGTGCTCGCCGAAAGCGACCGGTTGCCTGTAATGGTAGGTCGTGACGTGCCTGACGGTGAGAATCGGCATTGAGGTTCCAATGATCCAGGTCCCCCTAACACGCAATTCAGCGCCAGGAACAGCATATCTCAATACCGTCACTGTTTCTGCGCGAGAGCACCGATGAATGGGGCGACGGACCGCCCATTGGCAACGGAGCTGCGCTCGCCGGGCAGCGCGATGTGATCGGCCCTGTGGCGATCCTTGCCGTCGCGCGATTGGCTGTACTGCGCTGGTGATCAGGACTGCGACCGCAAATCTGGCGCTTCGCTCATATGTCCCTCGCGGTGGTCATCGTCGCAGGCAGTGGTCCTAGCATGCTGATCGAGGGAGCTAGACCTACTAACGCCGTTCTGCCCGCCGGTGTAGGATGGGCGGATCGACCAACGACGCATCGAACCACAAGACCGCCAACAGCGCGGTCATCGCACAACCAAGCGGAGGACATCATGAAATCTTTTCGTCGGCAAACCGCCAAGCTCGCCTTGCTTGCAGCGCTATTGGCGTCCGTGGCTGCTCCCACCATCGTCCACGGCCAGACCTATCCCTCGCAGGATGTCCATTTCATTGTCGGCTTCGCGCCCGGCAGCGGGCCCGATCTCATCACGCGCTGGGTCGCGGATAAAATACGCCCGCTGCTCGGCCGTACAATCGTGATCGAGAACAAGGTCGGCGCCGGCGGCAATATCGCGACCGAATATGTCGCACGCGCCAAGACCGACGGTCATATCGTCTACGTGACCGGCGGCAGCGCGCTCGCGGCGAGCGGCCATCTGTTGAAGAACCCGCCGGTCGATGTCAGCAAGGCGTTCGACACCGTCGCCACATTGGCGCGGCAGCCGACACTGATCGTGGTCGGGCCTGACTCGCCGTACAAGACGGTACCGGAGCTCCAGGCCGGCCTGAGGGCCAAGGGCGCCAAGGCAAGCTTCGGAACCGCGTTTCCGACCGCGCGGGTGCTCGGCGCAATGCTGCGCGACTCGGCCGGCGGCACCGCCGTCGAGGTGCAGTATCGGACCTCGGCGGATTGGATCAACGACCTTGCCAGTGGAACGCTCGACTTCGCCATCATCGACGCGGCCTCAGGCACCGGCCACGCCAAGCAGAACCGGATCCGCATCGTGGCCGTGAGCATGGCCGACCGCTTCTCGACGATGCCGGATGTGCCGACGCTCAAGGAAGCAGGCATCAACGTCGACGTTGCCGGATGGTGGGCCGCCTTTGTCTCGACCGGCACGCCGAAGCCGGTGATCGAGCGGCTCCACGACGCATTCACCCAGGTGGTTAAGATGGATGAAGCGCGGACCTTCTTCAACGGCATCACCAACGAGCCCTGGTCGATGAGCCAGGCCGACGCGCACAACGTCTATCTCAAGGAATACAAGAACTGGGGTGAGTATGTGCGGATCGCCAAGATCGAGCCGCAAAGCTGAGGCGTTGGGTGCTTTGAACGACCGTATCCGATGTCACGTCGGCTGGAGCGAGATTCACTTCGATTGAATCGGCTGATCTCGTCTCCGGCCCAACCTACAACTCGTCACCCCCGCGAACGCGGGGGCGACCGCCTGCGATTGAGGCACCCGGCGACGTCCGGACGGTCGTCAATCCGCGGCCGTGAAATGCGCCACGCATCAGACGACCCGAGCGCCGCCCTCAATCGCGCAGATCCCACCAGTAGAAACCGTTGGCCGTCCCGGTCCCGGCCGGAGACCGGTAGCACGGGACGTAATCGATCTCGTGCATCTTGGCGTCGACATCCTCGAGCAGGCCGGCCAGCGAGATCCACGATTTCAATTCCGAGGTGCCGGATTGCAGGATCGACAGCGGGATCGACGTCAGCGCGGTCTTGTCCTTGCGGCCAAGCGCATCGACGAAGCTGCGGTCGAACTGCTCGTCGATCACGAAGTGGCTCATGCCGCCTGACGCGAACACCGCGACGCGCTTGTCGGACGGCCAGCTGTCGATCGCCTGCTTGACGATGCGGCCGAATTCATAGGAGCGGCTGGGCTTCGGCTGGTTCGGCGGGAAGAACGTGTTCTGATAGATCGGCACGTTCGGCACGACGTTGTCGCGCATCACCTGGCGATAGATGTGGCCGAAAGCATGCGAGGCGCCGTTGCGCGCGGCCTTCGGCCAGACCTTCGAGACCGTAACGTCGAAATCCCGGTCCATCAGCGTGTTGGTAATGTGCTGCGCCAGCTCCGGAACGCTCTGATACTCGGTATAGGTTTCGGTCGCGTGGCCGTGCTCGGCTTCGGCGATCCCCGGCGGCAGCTGCGCGCGCTTTTCCTCCGACTGCATGTAGTTCGGGATCTTGTCGCCGCAGAACACCATGAAGGGCGGATTGAGCTGCTCGGTCTCGTAGATCTCGTTCTGATCGTTGCCGAGGATCACCGCGATGTCCGGCTTGACCTCGTCCCACTTGTCGGCGAGCACTTCCATGCCGACGTCGCAGCGCGCGCGGTAGCCGCGCTGCGCGTCCATCGACGATTTCGTGTCCAGCCCCTCGTCCTTGCGCAATGCCACCAGTTCATCGAAGCTGTAGACCTTGCCCCGGAACGGATGCTTGCCGGCCTTGTCGGCCTTCACGCGCAGCTGCCACTGCTCCACCGTGGTGTGAAGCTGCGGACCGTGGGTCGTGGCCATCGCGAGGACAATCTTGGCCATGGGATCAGTTCTCCGTCCTGGTCATCTTTGGCGGGCAACATAGCCGCGACGATAGCCTTGCGGCAAGCGTCCCGCATCAGTCCCGATGGGGCATGCTAGGCCTCGATGGTCTTCAACAGATGATGCGCCCGGATCGTCTCGAGCCGGCGGCGCATCAGCCGGCAGGCCTTCTCGACGTCGCCATCCGCAATGCTGTTGAGCAGCGTCTTGTGCGAGGCAACGACATGCTTCGCAACCGTATCGCTGGTGCGCCGCGCGTAGATCGGTTCGAGCACCCGGCGCAACGCCTTGAATTGCGCGGCCAAGGCGCGGTTATGCGCCGCATCAACCAGGGCCTCGTGAAAACACATCGAGACTTCCGTGAACCGCAAGGCGACCGGCTTGGTCATCGGCCGCAGACACATCGATTCCAGTTCGGCGATGTAGTCGCGCAGCGTCTGCAAATCCTCCGATGTCGCGTGTTTGGCGGCAAGCTCGGTCGCCATCACTTCGATCGCGATCTGGGAGTTGAACATCTCCTCGACGGTAATCCCGACGAGAAGCAACTGGACCGCCAATGCGTCAGCGAAAAGATTCGGATCCGCGGACGCAATCCGTGCTCCGCCCTTGGCTCCGACCTTGACTTCGATGATGCCCAAAGCCTGAAGCGCCTTGAATGCGTCGCGCACCGGCACGCGGCTGACACCGAGCTTCTGCGCGAGGTCATTCTCGGAGCCCAGAAAATCGCCGGGCTTGAGTTCGCCCCGGAACAGGCTTTCGCGGACGTTATCCACGATCTGGCTCGAAACCGAACGCGACTGCACGTTGACCCAAGCGGCCCCTTTGTCCGACTGCGCATTCTTGTTCGCCATGACTCACCTTACACCCAAACCGGCGCATTGACATATTATATAATTGTAATACAGATCAAGACCGCGACACGGAACGCGCCGTAGAACGCCCCTTCGAATCACGGATGGCAGCGCCAGCGGCAAGTTTGCGATGAACGCACTTCCAAAGCGAGCGGCCTAGGCCGCCGATAGAAAACCAGGGGGGACATCGTGGCACAAGACTCATCTCCGACCATGTTTGCGGGACTGGATGGTTTTTCAGCGCGCTATGGCGATGCGCTGCTGCTGATCGGACGCGTGCTGTTCGGCTGGCTCCTGTTCATCAGCGGATGGGCAAAATTCATGAACATCGGCGGCATCGTCGGTTATCTCACCGCGCTCGGCGTGCCCAATCCCAGCTTCTGGGCCTGGCCATCCGCGATCGCAGAAGTGGTGCTTGGCGCGCTGCTCATTCTCGGGCTTGCGACCCGCTACGCCTCTGGCGCCACTCTCATCTATGTCCTGATCACGACGGTGATCGCGCATCGATACTGGGAATTTGCCCCGCCGCGCCAGACCGCCGAGTACATCAACTTCCTGAAGAACATTTCGATCATGGGAGGCGCGTTCGCGTTCCTGGTGGTCGGCGCGGGCCGCTGGTCACTGGATGGCGTGATGCGCCGAGACCGGGCGGCTTGAGATAGCCGCCAGATCTTTTGGTCAGTCTGGCAGCCCCCCCCGGCGTGCTTCGCAGGCCGACCCTCCCCGCGTGGGGGAGGGTCAGGAAGAGCAGGTGTCACGATGCTCGAACCAGATAAGAACCGCTTGTTGACGCAAGTCGGTCCCGGCACGCCGATGGGCGATCTGATGCGGCGCTACTGGCATCCGATCGCGGCGATGGCCGAATTCGACGAGACACCGGTCAAGGCGGTGCGCCTGATGGGCGAGGACCTGACGGTCTATCGCGACCTCAGCGGCACCTATGGTTTGATCGACCGCCATTGTCCGCATCGCCGCGCCGACCTGTCCTATGGCTTCGTCGAAAAATGCGGCCTGCGTTGCAATTATCACGGCTGGGCGTTCGACGAGACCGGCCAATGCATCGAGCAGCCATTCGAGCAGATGGTCGATGCGAAGTCCGACTATCACAGCCGCATCAAGATCAAAGCCTACAAGGCGCAGGCGCAAGCCGGCCTGGTCTGGGCCTATATGGGGCCGGAGCCGGCGCCGCTGCTGCCGAACTGGGAGCTGTTCAATTATCCGAACAGCTTCACGCAGATCGTGTTCTGCGAGGTGCCGTGCAACTGGTTTCAGGGCCAGGAAAACTCGATCGATCCGGTGCATTTCGAATGGATGCACGACAATTGGAGCGTCCGTCTCAAGGGCAAGACCGGTCCTTATGCGCCGGCACACACCAAGATCGACTTCGAGGAATTCGAATACGGCATCCAATACAAGCGCATCCGCCAAGGCTCGGACGAAACCAGTCCGCTCTGGACCATCGGCCGCGTCTGCCTGTGGCCGAACGCGCTGTTCACCGGAAACCATTTCGAATGGCGGGTGCCGATCGACGACGAAACCACGATGTCGGTCGCGTGGTTCTTCAGCCGCGTTCCGCAGGACCGCGAGCCCTATGTCCAGACCCGGATTCCCTATTGGTATAGCTGGATCAAGGATCCGAAGACCGGCCGCTGGGTCGACAACTACATCATGAACCAGGATTTCGTCGCCTGGATCGGCCAGGGAACGGTGTCGGATCGCTGGAATGAGCATCTCGGCCGCAGCGACCGCGGCATCATCATGATGCGCAAGCGCTTCCTCGCCGATCTCGAGGCGATGCAACAGGGCGAGGATCCGAAGGGCATCATCCGCGACCCTGACGCGAACAAGAACGTCATGCTGCCGATCGCGGCGCGCAAGGTTCTCACGGAAGGCCTCACCCGCGAGGACATCAGTGCCGGCAGGGATGGCATGACCGGCCTGTCGCGCCCGGACTTCGTGTGGCTGGTCGGCCAGCCCGATGACGTGAAGCGCGACTATCGGGAAGCCATGGGCTTCTGATACCAAAGCAAGACGCAGAAGAACTCCGGGAGCGACGCCGATGATCATCGATTGCCACGCGCATGTCAGCGCGCCGACCGAACTCTGGGCCTACAAAGCCTCCATTCTCTCGCATCGCGGCGTCCATGGCCGCGGCAGGGTCGAGGTCAGCGACGAGTTGCTGATTGCCGCCGCGAACAAGAAGGAAATGGCGCCGGTCGGTCATCTCGACATGATGAAGCGCAACGGGATCGATATGCAGCTCGTTTCCCCGCGCCCGTTCCAGATGATGCATAGCGCCAAGCCCGCGCGGGTGGTCCATTGGTTCACCGAAGAGACCAACACCCTCATCGCACGGCAGACCAAGCTGCTGCCCGACAAGTTCATCGGCGTCGGCGGCCTTCCGCAAGCCGCGGGCGAGCCGATCCAGAACGTGCTGCCGGAACTCGAACGCTGCATCAAGCAGCTCGGCTTCAAGGGCTGCGTGTTGAATCCGGATCCATACGAGAATAGCGGCACCGAAGCGCCGCCGCTCGGCGACCGCTACTGGTATCCGCTCTACGAGAAGCTCTGCGAACTCGACGTGCCGGCGCATATCCATGCCACTGGCTCGCAGTCCGAGCGCACCCCCTACACGCTGCATTTCATCAACGAGGAGAGCATCGCCGTCTACGGCCTGGTGAGCTCGTCGGTGCTCGATGATTTTCCGAATCTCAAGATCGTGATCTCGCATGGCGGCGGCGCCATTCCCTACCAGATCGGCCGGTTCCAGAGCGGCTCGATGCGCAATCCCGCGGGCAAGCGTTTCCTCGACGGGATGCGGAAGCTCTATTTCGACACGGTGCTCTACTCAGAAGGCGCGCTGCGTTTGCTGATCGAGACCGTCGGCGCCGATCGTTGCCTGTTCGGCGCGGAATGCCCGGGCGTCGGCAGCGCCGTGAACCCGGACACCGGACGGACCTTCGACGACATCGTGCCGTACATCAAAAAATTCGAATGGCTGGACGAGACGTCCAAGAAGATGATCTTCGAGGACAACGCGCGGACGCTGTTCAAGCTCGACCTATAACGACAACAAAGGAGGAGAATTCGGCATGTCAAAGACACAAGGACGGCTTGACCGTCTGGCTCCTGCATGGCGATCCACCCTCGTTTATGCCTTGTTTCTCCTCATCGCTGTCGGAGCCTCTGCGCGTGCGGAGTATCCAGAACGCGAGATTCGCCTGGCGATTGGATTTCCCCCCGGCAGCGGGGCCGATCTTTACGTCCGCTACTTCGCTGAAAAATTGAAGCTCGTCAGTGGCGGCACCGTCATCGTGGAGAATAAGCCGGGCGCCGCGGGCAACCTTGCGGCGACCTATGTCTCCAAAGCCAAACCCGACGGTTACACGGTCTTGACCGCTGGGGGATCCGGCCTTGCGTCGAGCATGTCGCTGTTCAAATCGCCGCCGATCAATCCCTTCACCGACCTCGAGCTCCTTGGCACTTTGTTCAAGCAACCCTGGACCCTCGTGGTCGATGCCAAGGCGCCCTTCAAATCGCTACCGGAGCTCACCGCCCATTTGAAGGAAAGAGGCAGCAAGGGATCGTATGGGGTGGCGACGCCGACAGGCATCGTGATGGCGGAAATCTACAAATCCGTTGCCGGGCTGCAAACCGCACAAGTCAATTACAAGACCCCTGCCGATGCCATGAATGACCTGCTGAGCGGCAGTCTCGATATGCTGATGGCAGATCCAGGATTCGCGCGTGGTCAGACCAGCGCTGGAAAGATCAGGCCGCTTGCGGTCAGCACCGCATCACGCTTGAAGGCTTTCAGTGAGGTGCCGACGATGGCCGAGGGCGGAGTTCCCGGGATCGACCTTCAGGTCTGGTGGGTCACCGCGGTGCCGGCGGGAACGCCCGCTCCGATCAAGGAAAAGCTCCGCGGATGGTTCGAAAAAATCCTCCAGATGCCGGAGACCGAGAAGGTGTTTGCCGAGACCGGCTCCGACCTGTTCTTCAGCACGCCGGAACAGGCCTCAGCCTATTTGAGGCAGGAGATCGAGGCCTGGAAGACATATGTCCGACGCGCGAACATCGATCCGCAATAGCGATGATGTCCCGCCGGGCCTCATCGCTTTTGCCGGGCATCCTTCACTCTCGATTCCGTCAAATCAGCAATCGCCCGTGACAGCGGCGATCAACCAGGGAGGCGACCATGAGACGCACTGCACTGCTGGGCCTTAGCTTTTTCGTTGGTGCTTTCGTTACGATCTCCAGTGCGCAAGCACAGACCTACCCGAGCCAGGATCTTCACTTCATCGTCGGGTTCCCGCCGGGATCCGGCGCCGACACCCTGGTGCGTTATTACGCGGAACAGATCCGTCCGCTCTCCGGCCGGACCGTCATTGTCGAGAACAGGCCCGGCGCCAACGGCCTGATCGCGATGGAGACGCTGGCGCGCTCGAAACCGGACGGCCACACCCTGCATCTGACGGCTGGAACCGGTCCGGCTCTCAGCCTCGCGCTCTACAAGACCTATACGATCGACCCGGAGAAGCAGATCCAGATCGCGGCGACGCTGAGCCGCCAGCCCTACATGATCGCGGTGCACGCCAACACGCCGTACAAGACGCTGGCCGACCTCACCGCCGCTCTCAAGAAAAAGGGCGACAAGGGAAACTACGGCACATCCAATCCGGGGACTTTGGTCGTCGCCGAGATGTACAAGGCGATCATGGGACTTTCGACGCTGCAAGTGAACTACAAGTCGAGTACCGACGCCGTGAATGACGTCACCAGCGGAGCGCTCGACTTCTTCAGCGCCGATCCGATTTTCGGCTCGTCCATGGCGCGCAAGGGCGAATGGCGGATTCTCGCGATCAGCTCCGCCGACCGCGTGGCGGCAGTCGGTGACATCCCGACGATGAAGGAACAGGGAGTCGACGTCGACATCACGGCCTGGTGGGGTGTATTCGCACCCAAGGCAACTCCCAAGCCGGTGATCGATCAGATCAACAAGTGGTTTGTGGAGGTCATGAACTCTGAAAAATCCAAAGCCTTTGTGGCTCAGTTCGGCGGCGACACCTTGATCGAGACGCCGGAAGCGGGGACTGCGCGCATGCTCCACGAAGTCAAGGCCTGGGCTGACTACGTGCGCGTCGCGAAGATCCAGAAGCTGGACTGACTAGAGCGTTTTCCAATCGGGCTGAATCAATCTCCGTGTGCCCCGCGAAGGCGGGGCACACAAGCCCGTCAATCCGACGCGCCGTTCTCCGCCGCAGAATGGATCGCCTGCCACACGCGGTACGGCGAATAGGGCATGTCGATCTTGCGCACGTTCACGGCCTTGAGCGCGTCGAACATCGCGTTGGCGAGGGCGGGCACCGAACCGGTCGCGCCGGCCTCACCCGCGCCCTTGGCGCCCAGCGAATTCGCCGGCGACGGCACGCCGCAGTCGATCAGCGTGATCGGCGGCAGGATGTGCGCCCGGGGCATGAAATAATCCATGAAGGTGCCCGAAAGCAGCTGGCCGGTGTCCGGATCGTAGGCGATGTGCTCACCGAATACCTGGCCGATGCCCTGCATCAGACCGCCGTGCAACTGACCCTCGACGATCGTGTGGTTGTAGATATTGCCGCAATCGTCGGCCGCGACATAACTCACGATCTCCGAAGCGCCGGTATCCGGATCGATCTCGACCTCAGCAACATGCGCGCCGCTTGGGAATGCCGTCGCGAGGTCGATTGTGGTGTTGGTGTCGAGCGGGCGCGCCTCATTGCCGGCGTGCTTCTCGATCAGGGTCCGGATGGTCGTGGACAGATCGGTGCCGGCGACGCGGTATGTGCCGTTGTCGAAGGTCACGTCGGTGACCGCCACCTCGAACTCGTCGGCCGCGAGCTGGCGCGCCTTCTCGATGATCTCCTTCGCCGCCACGGTCAGCGCTTCGCCATGGCTGATCAGCGAACGCGATCCGAATGAGCCGACGCCGATCATGCGCGGCGCGGCCAGGTCGTTGTAGCGAAGCTCGACGCGATCTTCGGGAATGCCGAGGATGTCCGCGACCACTTGGGGAAACACGGTCTCGTGGCCCTGGCCGGACGGTCCCGCCAACGCATACATCAACAAGCGCCCATTGGTGCCGACACGGATCTCGACCTGCTCCTTGCCCGCGCCGCCCGATGGCTCGAGGAACAGCGCAAGCCCGATGCCGCGCAGCTTGCCGTTCTTCCTGGCCGCCTTGCGCCGCGTCTTGAAGCCATCCCAGTCCGCGGCCTTCAGGGCGGTGTCGAGCAGCCGCGCCGGATCGGCGCTGTCATAGGACGAGCCGGTCGGCGTCTTGAATGGAAACGCCTCCTTGCCCAGCATGTTGCGGCGGCGCAGCGCAACGGAATCGATGCCGGTGACGTTCGCGGCCTCTTCGACGAGTCGCTCCCAGAGATACGACACGTTCGGACGGCCGGCGCCGCGATAGGCGGTGGTCGGCGTCGTGTTGGTGAAGATCAGTTGGTGCCGCCCGTAGACGGCGCTCAGGTTGTAAAGGCTGATGGCCGAGCTGGTCGGCGCGGCGATGGTGTTGATCAACGGCCCGCCGCCGGAACAATAGGCGCCGAGGTTGACGATCCACTGCACCCGCAGTCCCAGGAACTTCCCGCGGGCATTGATGGCCAATTCGCCGATGAGGGTCGCGGCGCGGGCGTGATGATCCCCCGACATTGTCTCCGAGCGCGTGCCCAGCCATTTCACCGGCTTGCCGGTCCGCCTGGCCGCCAGAATGACCGCAAGGAATTCCGGATACACCTCGTTGCGAATGCCGAAGGCGCCGCCGACGTCGATGGAATGGATCCGCAGCTTCTCGTAGGGCGCGACCGCCATGCTCGAGAACGAGGCCTTCAGGTCGGCCGCGCCCTGGGTCGGCATACAGAGTTCGTAAGAATCGTCGTCTGGGTGATAGACCGCGACGAAGGACTTGGGCTCCATCGGATGCCCGGCGATGCGCTGCGCCTCGAGTTCGACCCGCACCACATGCGCGGCGTCCTTGAAGGCCGCGTCTGCGTTCGCCGCATTGCCGTATTCGTAATCGAACGCGAGATTGTCGGGCATCTCGTCATGCAGCGGGATTGCGCCCGCCGCGACAGCGGCCCGCGGATCGACGTAAGGGGAAAGGTCCTCGTATTCCACAATGACCAGTTCGGTCGCGTCCTTGGCGATGTTGTCTGTCGTCGCGACGACGATGACCACCGGCTCGCCGACGAAGCGGACACGGCCCTGGGCCAGCCCGGTGCGGAACGGCACGCGCAAGGCGCTGCTCCCGACGCCCTTGAAGAAGGTGGGTGTCGGGGTTCCTTTCCATCCGGTGCCGGCAAAGTCGGCGCCGGTGAGGACGTCGATCACCCCGGGGAGTGCGCGCGCGGCGTCGAGGTCGATGCTGACGATTTTCGCGTGAGCGCGGTCGGCGCGGAGGAATTGCGCGAAGACCTGCCCTTCATAGCTGTGGTCGTCGGTGTAGCGGCCGCGCCCGGTGACAAGTCGAAGGTCCTCGCGGCGGCCGCGGAATTGATGCTCAGGCAAAATTCAGTTCCAATCTTCCGACCCGGTGAATTCAGCCCCCGGCGGCTCAAGCAGCCGCCGTCGCGCTGGCGATGCCATGCATAGCCCGGCAGAACGCGAACGTCGACGACAACCACCTGGTCGACGACCACCACCTCAGCGTGCCGATGTCTCCGGCCGTCAACGCCCGCGCCGGGAATTCGCCATCAAGGACCCCAACGTACCCGGCTCAGTTTCGGCAGCCCGAGCCAGCGGTGAAGCGAAGTCCGTTCCAAGGCTCTCTGGACCGCCTCAATGCGGAGGTGATGAGAGTCGTGCAGAGACTGCCGCAATGACCTTACGCAGCCAGGTGTGGCCTGCGTCCCTCTCGTAACTGCGATGCCAAACCATTGCGGGTTGATAATCCGGCACCA
The DNA here is from genome assembly GCA_947481635.1 of Bradyrhizobiaceae bacterium. Taxonomy (GTDB): domain Bacteria; phylum Pseudomonadota; class Alphaproteobacteria; order Rhizobiales; family Xanthobacteraceae; genus CANKHJ01. The sequence continues at coordinate 1,668 of CANKHJ010000069.1, read as the reverse complement.
CGAAGGGAAGCGGGCGAATTTCAAGACCGACGATCGGCGCGAAATGGAGCGCGACACGTTCGGCGACCACTCCGAGCATATCGGTGCCCGGCAATAGGAATGGCACCATCAGGAAATGGGGAACACTCAGCGCAACGCGGCGCGAATGCCCGAGAGCGCCGAGCGCCACATCAACGCGACTGGCACCACGAACGCTCGGTTGCACAGAGACATGCCGGGCGGCAACAAACCGTTCGAGGGTGAGTTTGCGCAATGCCGGATGTCCATGCCGCCCGATGCACACTATGCGCTCTCGGAAAATCGTGCGCATCGCCAACTCCTTTGGCAGCTTGTGCGGTGCAATCCCAACCGCGAGCTCTGCCGTTCCATCTGCCACCAACTGATAGCCAGGCACATACGCGGTCGACAGTATCTTCAGGTCGATGCCGGGCGCCTCAAGTCCCAGCCGCTCCATCAAACGAGGGAGGATGTAAAATGCGGCGTCCTCAGCGATCGCGACATGAAATACCCTGTTCGCACTCTTCGCATCGAAATTTTCGACGCCGTCGAGCGCACCCTGGATCTGGTCGAGTGCGGTCCGCACCGCTGGATGAGCCGCTTGCGCGCGCGACGTCGGCGTCATGCTCCCGCCGCCGCGAATGAATAACGGATCGTTGAACACGCGTCTCAGCCGCGAGAGCGCGTTGCTCATCGCCGGCTGCGTCAATCCAATCGCTGCTCCAGCACTCGTGACATTGCGATGCGTCATCAGCGCGTCGAACGCGAGCAGCAGATTCAAGTCGACCGAGCTTAAATTCATCCCGTGAATGTTACATATATCACCTCACCATTTCAATTTTGATGAGCGGAGGCGCATTCTGGCGTTTCATCCGCTGGAGAAGCCCGATGCCCAAGTTCACCATTCAACCGCATGGACGCCTGCAGGAGTGGATCGCAGACGAGAAGGGATATTTCCGTGACGCCGGCCTCGATTACGAATTCGGCGGTCGTCCCGACGCTGACAGGGTCAAGCAGACTGACGCCTCCGGTCAGATCGTTGAGATCAAATCCGGCGCGTTCGAATCGTACAAAAGCGCTGGCGGCAACAAAGGCGTGAAATCGGATATTTCGTGCGCGTGTCACTGGGCCGTCAACCAGGCTTCCGCGCAGGAGATCGGAACGATGTGGGGGATGTCCTATGTCGTGACGCCGGGCGGCGTGATGGTGCCCCCGGATTCGCCGATCCAGCGTCCTGAAGATCTTGCCGGGCAAGATGTCGCAGTGGGCTATCACTCTGGCAGCCACTTCACGACGATCCAGGCCCTCGAGCCTTTCCTTCCTCAGGACGAGATCAAACTGAAATTCGTTGGTATGCCCTGGGCTCGCGTCGACGTCGGTATCGAGCGCGACGTTCCAGCGACCAGCGTGTGGGGCCTGACCTACCAGGTTCTCGAACAACTGGGATTCCGTCGAATCGTCGACACGACATTCATGATCGGATTCATGTTCCCGCTGCACGTCGACAGGGGCGATGTCGAGAAATACATGACCGCACTGAAGCGTGCGCAGATGGATCTCGATTTCGAGCCGGAGCAGTACAAGCACTTTTATCTCAATGAGATCCCGGATCGCTACAAGTCCAAGGTCGATGTTCGGCGCTTCTCGACCGGCGAGCGCATCGTGTTCCTG
>CANKHJ010000068.1 GCA_947481635.1 Bradyrhizobiaceae bacterium | reverse complement strand
CCACGACCGGGCCGGTCGCCTTCAAAACGTCCGCCTCGAAGCTCGCGTCCGAAACCTTGCCTACGGCCATGGATTCCTCATTGTCTGGATATGACTCGATTGAGCGCCAGAACCTATGAACGGCCCCTTAGCGCGTCAAGACGTTTCACGGGGAGGTGAGAGCAGCCACGGCCGCGTCCATGGCCTCGCTGGAAATCTCCATCAGATCAGGGACATCCGTCCAGATCAGGGCGGCGCGAATGATGCGGCCGGGATAGAGCTTGGCGAGCAACGCGCGGTAAAGCGCGAGCTGGCGCAGATAGGCCGGGGGAACTTCGGCGAGGCTGCGCGGCGCCGGCCGATTCGTCTTGTAATCGGCAATCAGCACGGCGTCGGCAGTGACCGCGAGCCGGTCCACCTGGCCGGAGATGGTCAGCGGAGGCTGCCCAAGGCGCGGGATGCGGCCGACGATCGGAACTTCCGCGCGGCTGCCCGGCGCGAATAAGGGCGCGAAGCGAGGCGCGTCGAGCACGGCCGTGACTTCGGCGGCGAGCTGCGCGTGATCGTCGATGTCCTTGGCGGACCGCGCGAGGAAACGGCGTGCCGCGTCGGCGCGTCGCTCGGCGGGGATTTCGGGCAGTGCTTGAAGCAGACGATGGATCACCGTTCCGCGCTGCATCGCGCGCTTGCGCACCAATGGATCAATCGCGGGCACATGGCTTGATGACGGCCGGGCACTGGCGTCGAACGTGTCCGATGGCGCGAGCAGGATCGCTGACGGCGTCTCCTGCGGTGCATCGCGCGAAAGCCAGGCCGGTGGTGGTGCCTGCAACGCGAGTTCGGGCTGCTTGCGGGCGGCGAGCGGCTGCTCGGCGGCCTTGCGATAGCGCCACACATTGCCGTCGCCGTCGTCGGCCGGTTCCTCGCGTGACAAGTCCACCAAAGTGTCTTTCACAAGATTGTACCAGCATCCAGGCGGCCGCGCGTTCTTGCCGTCGGCACCGCAGATCACCAGCCGTTCGGCCGCCCGCGTCATCGCGACATAGAGCAGCCGGCGATATTCGTGTTCGGCCTCCAGCTTCACGCGGTCGCGCGAGGCGCGTAAAGCGGGAACGTCGTCGGCCGTTCTACCGGCCCACGCGAGCCGGAAAGGCGTATCGGGAGGATCGTCTCGGTGACTCAGCTCAAACACACGGGGCTGGCGCATATTCGGGCCAGCTGGCGGCGTCATCGTGTCCGCCAGGATCACGATCGGCGCTTCAAGGCCTTTGGCGCCGTGAACCGTCATCACGCGCACCTCATCGCGGCTGATTTCCATGTCACGCTTCACGTCGGTCTGCGCCTCGCGCAGCCAGGCGATGAATCCCTGAAGCGATGGCGTTTCACGCCGCTCATAGTCGAGCGCGAGATTGAGGAACTCGTCGAGCGCGTCATTCGCCTCGTGTCCGAGCCGCGCAAGGATTTTCCGACGCCCATGGGCCGGGCCAAGCACATGAGAGTAGAATGCAAATGGCGTTTCGACGCGCGCCCATGCGGCAAGACGATCGAGCGCAGCGTTGGCGGCTGCAAATTGCGGCTTGTCCTGCGCCTTGCTGCGCAAGGCCTCGCGCAATGTCCGTGGCCGCGCCCATGCAATCTCGAAGATGTCATCCTCGCTCAGGCCGAAAATCGGACTCTTCAGCACCGTCGCAAGCGCGAGGTCATCGCTCGGCAGGAGCAGCGCGTCGGCGAGCACCATCAGGTCCATGACCGCGATATGCTCGGTGAGCACCAGGCGGTCCGCCCCAGCAACGGCGATGCCCGCGGTCTTCAGCGCGCGGATGATCTCCTCGAACAGCGCGCCGCGCTGCCGCACCAGCACCAGCACGTCGCCAGGTCGCGCGCCGCGCCCCATCCGTGTCCCGACGTAACGGGCGATTTTGCCGGCGAGCTTGGTACGCGAGGTGGTTTCGCTATGCGCGTCGAATGGCGCATCCCAGGGGCTCACGCTGCGGGTATCGTCGGGCAATACCGGTGGCCAGATCTCGACCAGCCCGGGCGCCGCGCCAGGCAGAGCCTCGTGCGGCTCCATACCGGCAGCATCCGTCGTAACGCTGACATAGACGGTGGGTGGCGCGAACACGGTGTCGACCGCGCCAAGCACGGTGGCGCCTGATCGGAACGAATGTCCGAAACGCACCAGCCGGAAAACCCGTTCCGCGCCACGTGACAATTGCTCGAATTCACGACGCATCGAATCGAATTCATGCGGTGCGGCGCCTTGAAACGAGAAGATCGACTGCTTCTCGTCGCCGACGGCAAAGATCGTCCGTTGGACCTCGCGTGCGCCGGCGCCGGCGAAGAATTCTCCGGTCAGGTGGCGAATGATATCCCACTGCTTCGGGCTGGTGTCCTGGGCCTCGTCGATCAGCACGTGGTCGATGCCGCGGTCGAGCTTGTAGTGGACCCACCCGGCGTCCACCTTGGTCAGCATGGCACGGGCCTTGTCGATCAGGTCGTCATAGTCGAGCAGTCCACGGCGGTCCTTCTCGGCTTGATAACGTGTGATCACGGCATCGGCGATCACCAGTAGCGCCGCGCTGCGGTCGCGGCAGGTCACGGCGCGGCGCCGCTCGAGAAGCTTGGACAGGCGATCCTTTTCAGCATTGAAGCGCTGACAGAGCGCGGCGTCAATTTTCTTGATCTTGGCGGTGGCGATCGAGCTTCGGAACTCGCCCTTTCCGGTGAGAAAAATGTCGAGATAGATGTCGAGCCGTGCTGCGCCCGTGGCCCTGTGCGCCGCGTCCAGGCGGTTAGCCTGCTTTTCGTCGTTGCTCGAACCCAAGCGCAAAATCGAGGCCGCCGCAGGCCATTCGCTGGACGGCAGGTTTGGGCCGTCAACGATCTCCCGCTCGACCTGCTCCAGCGAGTCGTCGGTTGCGATCCCGAGGGTGTGGCAGAGTTGTCCGATGGCGTGGTCGATGCCGCCGGCCGTCTCGATCCATAGCCGCACCGCGTCGCGCTTGCGGATCGCCTCGGTGATGACGTCCTTGAAAGTCTGGTCAGCGGCCGTTGCGATGGCGGTGGCCAGCGCGCGCCCGTGGACGCTGTCCGGGTGCGCTGCGGCGTCGAGCAGAACGTCGAGCCGGATCTGGCTCAGAAGCTGCGATTCGGATGCGTCATCAAGGACGTTGAAGCGCGCCGCTACATTCGCCTCGAACGGAAATTGATGCAGCAGCTTGGTACAGAAAGCGTGGATGGTCTGCACCTTCAGCCCGCCGGGAGTCTCCAGCGCAGTCGCAAACAAGCGGCGTGCCCGGTCACGCAATGCCGAGTCGGCGCGCTTGTTGGAGATTTCGCGGATCGCACGATCCAGCCGCGCATCGTCATAAGCTATCCATGCCGCCAGATCGCGAAACACACGCTGCGACATGTTCGCGGCGGCGGCTTTGGTGAACGTGATGCAGAGAATCTTTTCCGGCTTCACGCCATCGAGCAGCAGCCGAATCACGCGCTGCGCCAGCACATGCGTCTTGCCCGACCCGGCATTGGCTGTGACCCAGGCCGAGACTCCGGGGTCCGACGCTTCGACCTGCCGGCTGATCACGACCGGGGGGATGTCGGACGCTTTTCGCGCGGCGGCCACTAGAAGATCTCCTCGTCGTCTTCGACCGACCATTCCTTGACGCGCGCAAGGTGATCATAGTCGCCATAGCGGGTCTTCCACATCGGCGAGACCAGCGAGGAATAAGGCTGCTTCTGGTCGGCGAAACGGTTCACGAGGCCGGTTAATTTTCGCAACGCGTTGTCGGACTCGGCGTCCGGATCGCTGTCCTTGAGGACAACTGACTCCGCCACGCCGGCAGGATCGCCGCCGCGCATTCCGACATAGACGAACTCGGCGATCGACGCGCCCGCGGGGATGCGGGCAAAGCCGCCCTGACGCAGGATCGCACCTTCAAGTGTGAGCTGCGGGGCTAATCCAACCTGCACTTCACGGTCGCCGGGCACGCGCCCGGTCTTGTAATCGAGGATCGCATAGCGGCCGTCGGAGAGCCGCTCGATGCGGTCGGCGCGGGTCCGCAACGTGAAGACGCCGTTGTCGGAGGGGATCTCGATCAAACCGCCAGCCTCGGCATGGAGGTCGCTGAGCGCGGCGCGACGGCCCGCTTCCCAATATGTGAACCAGCGCGCGATGCGCTCGAAGCGTGGCCACCAGAACGCGCGCGCTTCGGGGTAATCGTCCAGCGGCGCGAAATGTTTGCGGCCGAGCGCGATCAGTTCGGCGAGCGGGTCGGCCGGAAGCTGCTCCGCATAGGTCTTGGTGAATTCCTCGATCGCCCCATGGATCACGGTGCCACGATCGGCCGCGCCGGGCGGCGTATCGACGGCGTCGAGCGGCCGCAGTTTGAGGATATGCCTCGCGTAGATGGTGTAGGGATCGCGCAGCCAATGCTCGATTTCGGTGACCGATAGCCGTGTCGGGCGTGCCGCGAGTGGCGGGCGTGGCTCGGGCCGCTTGATCCGCTGGCCGGACTTGATCTGCGGCTCATCCAGCCCGCGGGCCCAGGCGAGATAATGTGCGCCGCGAGCGAGTGCGTCATTCCAGGCGTCAGCCCCAGCGACCGCTGCGACCCGTTGCAGGAAGCGCGACGTCACGGTCGGCGCGCCACCGAGCTTGCCGGCATAAGTGAGGATCACTTCCTTCGCGCCGAGCGCTTGCGCGAAGTCGTGCGCCGAGAGCGAGATGCGCCGTTCGGGCAGGTCGAGGCCGAGCTCGGAGCGCATCGGCCGGCTGAGCCAAGGATCGCTGCGCGTTTCGGGTGGCCACACACCCTCGACCAGAGAGCCGAGTACAACACGGTCGGCGCTTTGCAGGCGCGCCTCAAGCAGGCCATAGATGCGCACGCGCACATCCGGCTCCTCGTGACGGCGTACGACACGGTCGGTGATCGCGGTCTGGAACAATTCGGCATAATCCGAAGCGCGAACCGGCAGCGCGGATGCCGCGTCGTCGATCTCGTCGAAGGCGGCTTCGAGCGCCCGGCCGTCGGTTCCGGCAAAGGCGATAGTCTCGCTCAACGCCGCCACGACCTGGCGGTGGCGCGCGGCGAGGTCACTGAAAGCGAGCGGCTTGCCGCCGAGATTCTCCAACGGTGCCAACGCGGCCGCGATCCGTGCGACCAGGTCGGTCGCTTGCGGATCGGTCTGTTGATGCGACAGAGCGAGCGCAAGGCCAGCGCTTCCCGGTTTGGGACGCGGCCCGCGCAACGCGGCAATCTCGATTGCAGCAACTGCATAAGCATCGCCGATCTGGAATAGAGGGTGCTTGAGCAGCGCGAGCAGCGTGACCGGCTCCAGTCCGCCGATCGCGGTCTGTGCGGCGAGCCGGGCGAAAATTCCCGCCGGCGTGTCCGGCAAAGCGTCGCCGCCCGAATCGTCGACCGGCACGTTCCAGCGCGCGAGATGCGCGACAACACGGCGTGCCAGGGCCCGATCCGGTGTCACCAGCGCCGCGGTCTTGCCGGGCTGCTCGGCCGCCTCGCGCAACACTACCGCGATCGTCAGGGCTTCTTCGTCGGCATTGGCGGTTGGAATCGCCACCAGGTGGTCCAGCGTGAACTCCGCTCGGTCGCGCCATAATTCGGTCGCGCCTGCGGGGCGCATCGCCTCGGCCGCGAAGGCCTCCCGGTTGCCGGCCTCTGCCAGCGGCGTGACCTCGTCGCGCGCGATGCCGAGTTTCGCCAGAAGGGCATGCATCGCGACTTGCGGATGGCCGAGCGAGCCGTCGACCAGTTTCCAGGATTGATCGTCGAGATGCGTATCGAGCCCCGGCAGCACCACGGCGCCGTGCGGCAATTTGGCGATGGTCTCGAGCAGCATCGCCGTCGCTGGCATCGAGCCGGTCGAGCCGGCGGCGATCACCGGCCCCGCCGCCTTCTCAAGCCGCCTCGCCTCGGCGGCGATCAGCAGGTCGCGGCGCATTGCCGGTTCGATCCGGTCATTCTGTTCGAGGATCGCCGGCCAATGCTTGCGCGCGATATCGAGGAATTTCAGCGTGAGCTGCCAATATTTGTCGACATCATCCGGCACCAGCGTGTCGAGCTTATCCCAGCTCACCTGTCGCGTGGTCATGTCGTCGATCAGTCGCGCCAGCGTATCGGCAAGCGACAGCGCCGCGCTCGGGGTATTGGCGATCAACGGCACGCCGGCTTCGGTGCGCATCTCCGGCATCGCGGTCCATTTGAGGATCAGTTGCGCCAGCATCAGACGCCGCTGCAGGCCGCCAAGCGCATCCGGCACGTCGAGCGCATCGCTTCCGGTCGCGGCTTCGGCAAACGCGATCTCGTCCTCGTCGATGTCGCCGATCGGCACGATGCGCGGCAGGATCGCGACATCCGCGCCGAGCACGTCGAGGAACACGCCGCGCGCCAGGCGGCAGGCGCGCCGTGTCGGCAGATAGAGCGTCGCCTGGGCGAGCGCGAGCGGATCGTCCGGCCAGGCAAAGCCCAGCCGACCGTCGCGGATCGCCGCGATCAGCGTCGGGAGGAACGGCGCCGAGGCCGGAATCGTGAAGACGCGCGGGGAAGCCATGCCGGATCATACATGGCGCGTCGGATTCGCAGCGGCAATGGCGGCGGACGGCAGGCGTCTCGCATAGCGGGGAAAAGACTATGCTGCGCTTGCGAGAATCGCGGCTTCGGCGGCGGCGATGGCGTCGGGGGTGCCGACATGCATCCAGACCCCTTCCATCCGCAGGCCATGGAGCCGCTCGGCTTCGGCGGCGCGGGCGAACAGCGCGGTCAGGGAAAACGCACCGCTCGGCGCGTTCTCGAACAGCGCCGGCGCGAGTACGGCCGCGCCGGCATAGACGAAGGGCGCGACCTCGCGCTCGCCGCGCCGAATCAGCTTGCCGTCCGGCCCCATCAGAAAATCGCCGCGCCCGACATAGCCGGTGCTGTGCGACGTGGGTGCCAGCAGCAGCAAGGCGTCCATCCGCGCCGGGTCGAACGCCCGCGCCAGCCGCGTCAGATTAGGCTTCACCCCGTCGATCCAGATGGTGTCGGAATTGACCAGGAAAAATGGCGCGCCGCCGAGCTGCGGTAAGGCCTTCAAGATTCCGCCGCCGGTATCCAGCAGCGCGCCGCGCTCGTCGGATAAGACGATCTTCGGCTGCTTGCGGCCGGCGAGATGCCGTTCGATCTGATCCGCAAGGTAATGCACGTTGACGACGACGCGGTCGACGCCGGCGCCCGCGAGCTTGTCGAGCACGTGGTCGATCAGCGGCTTGCCGGCGACCTGCACCAGCGGCTTCGGAATTTGTCCATTATGCGGGCGCATGCGCGTGCCGAGCCCGGCTGCGAGCACCATGGCGATTTGCGGATCTGTGGTCATGAGAGTCTGTCGGCCGTGGTCTATGAATGCTTCGATGCAGGCATATGGACGCTGTACCAACCGTTAAGCGGTGCGAGCGCCGGATGCGCCAGTGAACGGCGCAGGTAGTTCCATAGGCGCGGCATGTGACGAAGATATTGTGGCTTGCCGTCGCGATGGTTGAGCCGTGCAAAAATGCCCAGAATCTTGGTGGCGCGCTGCGCGGCCAACGTCGCGTAATGCTGGATGAAGCGCGACGAGTCGAAGTCCGGGTCGGTGTCACGCCGGGCGCGCACGTAATAGCCGAGCATGGTGACTTCGAGTGGCTCGGGGATGTCGACGCGGGCGTCCTGCAGCAGCGATGCGAGGTCGTAAGCCGGCGAGCCGATCATCGCGTCCTGAAAATCGAGCAGTCCGATACTGGCGACGCCGTGGCGTTCCGGCAGCCAGAGGATGTTGGGCGAATGATAATCGCGCATCACCCAGGTCGATGGCGCATCGATCACCGGCTGCAGCGCCTCGCGCCATAACGCACGGAAGGTCGTGCGCGCGGCGTCGGAGAGCGTCGCGCCGATGTGCGGCAGATACCAGTCAAGCAGCAGCTCGGTTTCGATCATGAAAGCGTCGATGTCGTAGCGCGGCAGGCGATACTCGCGCATGTCGTCGATCGACAGCGTGTCCGGAAGCTCCATGCCATGCAGCGCGACCAGCACATCCACCGCCGCGTCGTAGTGATCTTCGAGCGGCACCGGCGGTATGCCTTCGACGATGCGGTCGTCGCCGAGATCTTCGAGCAGGATCAGGCCGTGTTCGAGATCGGCGTGATAGATCTCCGGCGCGGAGAAGCCGCGCTCGCGCAGGCCGTTCGCCATTGCGACGAACGGCTTCACGTCTTCCGCGAGATGCGCGATGGCGCTGTAGGGCTTGCCGTCGCGCACCGGCGGGCCGTCCGGGCGGCGCGGCGCATTCATCATGATGACGTCGCGCCCCTCCAGCGTCAGCCGTTCATAGGCGCGGGTCGAGGCATCGCCGGCCAGGCGCACCCGCACCGCTGCGCCATAGCCGCTCTGATCGAGGAACCGGCGGATCAGCGCGATGCGTTCGGCACGCGCGGCAAAGGTGCCATAGCCGGTGACGCGCGCGTTCCGGTATTCCGGCCCGAGTTGCGGCGCGAGCGTGAAGGCGATGTCGAGCCGGTCGGCCGGCAGGAAGCCCGCGGCGCGGTCCGGCCATTCGATCAGCACCACCGCGCCTTCCTGCAAGTCGTCGAAACCCAGTTCCGCCAACTCGGCTGTGCCGGTGACGCGGTAAAGATCCGCATGCGCGATGGTGAAGCGATCGAGCTCGTAGAGCTGCATCAGCGTGAAGGTCGGGCTTGGAACGTCGAGCGTTTCGTCGCCGGCGATATGACGGATCAGCGCGCGCGCGAAGGTAGTCTTGCCGGCGCCGAGATCGCCCGACAGCGTGATCAGATCGCCCGGCTCAAGCACGCTGGCAATGTCATGCATCATCCGCTCGGTGGCCTGCTCGTTCTCGAGCGCCACCGAGAAGCCAGAACCGCCGGAGCTGGTCAGGTGCATGACGGCGGCCGCGATGCGGTCATTCCGCCGCGGAACGGCGCGCCGCCTGATCGATCGGGAAGCTGCAGGACACCGTGGTTCCGCGCCCGACTTCGGAATCGATGCGCACGGTTCCGCCATGCAGCTCGACGAACGAGCGCACCAGCGCGAGACCGAGGCCGGTGCCGCGGTGCCGTGAACCGAGGGAATGCGTCTCGAACCAATCGAACACCCTGTCCATCATTTCCGGCGGGATGCCGGGGCCGCTGTCGGTCACTGAGAAGGTCACCGCGCCCTGGGACCGTTCGGCGCTAAAGGTAACCGTCCCGCCCGGTGGCGAAAAGCCCACGGCGTTGGAGAGCAGGTTGAAAAGCGCCTGGCAGATCCGGCGCTCGTCGGCGATCAGGTTGCCGATTTCCAGTGAGGTGTTGATCGTCAGCGTGATGCCGTCGGTCACCAGCCGGTCCTGCACCCCCTCCGCCGCGCTCTCCATGGTCTTGCGGATGTCGACTTCGGCAAGATTCAGCGTGATCGCGCCGGCGTCGATGCTGGCGAGGTCGAGGATGTTGTTGGTCAAGGCCAGCAGCGCGTTGCTCGATGACGTAATGAAATCGAGATATTCGCGCTGCCGCGGGTTCAACTCGCCGGTCGTCGGCTCGCCGAGCATCTGGGTGAAGCCGATGATGTTGGTCAGCGGCGAGCGCAGTTCATAGGAGACGTGGTGCACGAAATTGATCTTGATGCCGTCGGCCTCTTCCAGCGCCTCGTTGCGCTCACGCAGCGCGCGCTCGACATTCACCGTGTCGGTGACATCCTGGAAGGTAACCAGCGTCGCGCCGTCGGGCAGCGGCACGGTGGCATAATCGACCACACTGCCGTCATGCCGTTCCATGCGGCCGGTCAGCGGCTCACGTGCGTCGATCGCGGTCACCGCGGCGCGCAAAGTCTGCCAGGCGGGCTTGTCGGAATGCAGGGTCTGGCAGCGTTCGATCACGGCCTCGACATGCGGCTTTTCGGCCAGGGCTGAGTCCTCGAGCCGCCACAGGCGCGCGAAGGACGGATTATTGAGGCGCAGCCGGCCGTCGCTGCCGAACACCGCGACCGCTTCGGCGAGATTGTCCAGCGTCTCGCCCTGGACGCGGATCAGCGCGTCATAGCGGCGCGCAAGGTCGAGCCGCTCGGTCACGTCCTCGAACAAATAGATCACGCCGCCTTCGGGATTCGGCGTCGTGACGACACGCAAGGTGCGTCCATCCGGCAAATGCCATTCCTGCGAGGTCGGATCGGTGGCGCGATAGGCCTCGTGCAGCTCTGCCTTCCATTGGCGAAAATCCTGCTGCTCGGGCAGTTTGCGTGAGGCGCGCATCTGGTCGAGCACCGCGGAATCGCTCGGCGTCTGGTCGAGGAAGCCGGCGTCGAGGTCCCACAGCGATCGATAGGCGTCGTTGTAGAAAGCGAGCTTCTGATCCGAACCGAAAATCGCGACGCCGGTGGCAAGCTGGTCGAGCGTGCGGCGATGCGCGTCCACCATGCGCTTGAGCTCGGCGCGCATCGTCTCGGTCTCGGTAGCATCGAGCGCGATGCCGGCGCTGCCGCCCGGCGTCGGCACTGCGAGGACGTCGAAGTTCCGCCGTTGACCGGCGACGATTGCGGGCAGCCGGCCCTGATAGGCCTCGCCCGCGCCTTGCGCCTGGACCAGCTCGACCCGCGCGGCGCGGTCGAATAATTCGAGCCCGCGCTCCATCGCGGTCTCGCCGTCTTTGGCTTCCACCGCGCGCGCATAGGCGGAATTCGCGAACACCAGCCGGCCTGCATCGTCGCGCGACCAGATCGGCGCGGGCAGCGCTTCGACCAGCGTGCGCAGCGAGGTCATGTCTTCGGCGAGCTTGTCGTGCCGAACCACCAGCTCGGCAAGCTCGCGCTTGGCTCCGGTCACGTCGCGCAATCGCAGCACGGCGCGCCCGCCGACGGCGCGGCCTTCGGCTTCGATCGGCCGTCCGGAAGTCGTCGTGAGCGTCAGATTGAAGCTCTCGCCGGTTGCGCGGAGCGCATCGACGGCATGTTCCATGTCGCGCGCCGCTTCGGCATCGAGCCAGGTGCCGAAGGCCAACGCACGGTGCGGCGTCGCGGCGCTCGCGACCAGCGTCGGATCGCCGAGGATCTCCGGCTCATCCGCACCGGCGGGCCATGAGACCAGCACTTGCGGCTCGGACAGCAGCAGCGCCTTGGCGCGGTCGATCTCGTCTTTCAGCGTGATGATCTCGTCGCGGGCTTGCGCCGTCTGGGCGGCGGTGCGGCGACGCGTGCGGACCAGCGACGTGGCGGTCACCACCGCGAATGACAGGAAGCCGAAGGTGAGGCCAAGCGTCGCGACTTCCATCCGGTCGAGCTGCATCAGCGTGGCAAGCGCGGTCTCGGTCTGCGCGCGCCATTGGTCGAGGTCGATGGAAAAGGTTTTGGCGACATCCTGCGCGAAGGTCTGCGCGCCGGCCGGTGTCGGCAGGATCGTGCACGAAACCGTGCAACAGCCGACGACGGCGCCACGGAATCCGCTGCGCCGCGGACCGGCTGCAAAGCCTCCGCCGGTGGCCGGTGTCTCCGGCATTCCAGATTGCCCCATCATCGATAGCCGTGAGCCCGCCAGCTCATACGGCGTTGCGAACCGGCACCACCCAGGTGCCTCAGAACCGGTTCGAATCGTTTGACTTTAGCCCCAACCGGACTCGCGCCGTAAGAGTCCAGACCATGAACACGAGTCAGTGGAGATAGGGCAGTGGACTTAAGACAGTCTTCCGGCCGTCAGCCAAGCTCCGCCGCGCGTCGTCGCAGGTCGGCAATGCTGATGCCGCGCAACGCGGTAGAAAACGACCGTTCGGCTTCCGCCAACGCGGGCATCACGATGGTCGTCACCAGGTCGGACTGGGTGATCGGGAGATCCTCGTCGGCGCTGCCGGCAGCGCGGAGGACGTCGTCGGTGGTAATCAGGTGCTCTTCGCGCGCAAGTTCGTATCCGCCGCGGGGGCCGCGGATGCCCCTGAGGATGCCGGTATGGACGAGCGCTTGAAGCACTGGTTCAAGATGGCGCGGTGGCAGCCCATGACGGCCGGCCAAAACCTTAGCGGAAACCGGCCTGCGGCCGGCGTGCAGCGCGACGTCGATCACCGCGGCAACCGCAAGAACGCCCCTGCGGGGAAGCAATGCCATCGAAAGAATTCCCAGAACAGGAACCGACCCAATCACAAAGTCGTTATCGATGGAAGGTGCTAGAATACAGACAAGCAGCAAACAAATGATAATCAACGTAAAAAGTTGCTTGGTTACGTTGCTCCGGTAGAGCCGAATCCGCCAGTCCCACGTCCGGTTGTGTCCAGAGACGTGACTTGTCTTAGATCGGCCCGTAGCACCGCCGCGACAACAAGCTGGGCGATTCGTGTGCCGCGCGTGACGACGAACGGCACGGTGTCGTGATTAATCAAGATGACTTGCACCTCGCCGCGGTAATCGGCGTCGATGGTGCCGGGCGTATTCAGGACCGTGACCCCGTTTTTGGCCGCAAGACCCGAGCGTGGGCGCACCTGACCTTCGGTGCCAGGTGGCAAGGCGAACGCGAGACCGGTCGGGATCATCGCGCGCGCGCCGGGCGCGAGCGTCACCGGCGCATCCGCGGGCACCGCGGCGAGCAGGTCGAGGCCGGCCGCATGTTCGCTCTGATAGGCTGGAAGCGGCAGGTCGGCGCCATGTGGCAGGCGCAACACTTGAACTTCAAAATTGCTCATCGTTTTCCTTCACTCTTCCTGTGCCGCTAACGCGTCCGCGATGCGCGCGATGAGCCGGCGTGCGACTTCGTCTTTTGAGGCTGGCGGCCACGAATCCACTGCGTCGTTGGTCACGACATGCACGGTATTGCTGTCGCCGCCCATCACGCCGCTCTCGGCCGAGACGTCGTTGGCGACGATCCAGTCGCAGTGCTTGCGCGCAAGCTTGGCCTGCGCGTTGGCGACGACGTTCTCGGTCTCGGCGGCAAAACCGATGACCAGCTGCGGCCGTCCGTTGATGCGTTGCGCGACAGTCGCGAGGATGTCGGGATTCTCGACCAGCGCGAGTTGCGGCGCACCCGCTATGCCCTTCTTGATCTTCTGCACGCCGGCGCTTGCGACGCGCCAGTCGGCGACGGCGGCCGCGAAGATCGCAACATCGGCAGGCAGGGCGCGTTCGACGGCGTCGCGCATCTCACGCGCGGATTCCACCCGGATGATGGTCATGTGAGGCGGATCGGGAATCGTCACCGGCCCGCTGATCAAGGTGACCTTCGCGCCTGCCTGTGCGGCCGCCGCGGCGATGGCATGACCTTGTTTTCCAGACGAGCGGTTCGCGATGTAGCGCACCGGATCGATCGGCTCATGCGTCGGTCCCGATGTGACGATGACGTGCGTGCCGGTGAGCGGTTGCGCGCGCGGGGTGAGCCGTGTTGTCACCGCCGCGACGATTTCGAGCGGCTCCGCCATGCGGCCGATCCCGGCTTCACGCGCTTCGGCCATCTCTCCGGCATTCGGTCCAATCAGGGCAATTCCATCAGCGCGAAGCTGCGCGACGTTCCGGCGCGTCGCCGCGTTCGCCCACATCAGCGGGTTCATGGCCGGCGCGAGCAGGATCGGCCGATCGGTTGCGAGCAGCACCGCGGTCGCTAGATCGTCCGCATGGCCTTGTGCCAGCTTCGCCATCAGGTCTGCGGTCGCCGGCGCAACGACGATGAGATCGCAGTCGCGCGCGAGGCGGATATGGCCGACGTCGAATTCGGTCGCGGGATCGAACAGGTCGAGATGCGCATGTTCGCCGGCGACAGCACCGACCGATAGCGGCGTGACGAATTGCTGCGCCGCCTTGGTCATCACGACCCGGGTGTCGTAGCCGCGCTCGCGCAGACGGCGGATCAGGTCGAGCGATTTATAGGCGGCGATCCCTCCACCGATGATCAGCAGGACGCGCTTGGGCCGTGTTTCACGATCCCTCGCCGGATCCGCGTCCAGCGAACGGGAGGCGATCCCCTGGGTTGGTTCAACCGTGGCGCTGGCCCTGAGGATCGTACGGACCTCGTCCTCGACCGAACGGCCATTGGCGGCTGCGCGCAGCCGAAGCTGCTGCTTCAGTGCCTCGTCCAGCTTCCGGATGGTGAGACTGGCCATGGTGCAATAATATCAAGTGATTGCATTGCAATCAATGCAATCAAAGCTCAGCGTACCAGGATGATCAGCCACAGCAGCAGGACGGCAATTGCCCAAACCCCGCCGGTAAGCCAGCGGCCACGGCGAGCTTCGGCTCGGCCAATGGCTGACACGGTGTCGGGTGAGAGTGTCAGGCCGTTGCGGGTGATCTCATCGAGCTGTTCTAGCAATGCGGCGCCGCGCGTCATCAGGGCCGGCACGGCGCCCAGGAAGCGCCCGACCTCGCCGACCCCTTCCGCCGCGCCTTCAGCGCGGCCGAGCGGTCCGAGGTGACGCTCGATCCATTCGTGCACCACCGGCTCTGCGGTCTTCCACATGTCGAGCTGCGGATCGAGCGAGCGGCCGACGCCTTCGACTACGACCATGGTCTTCTGCAGCAGCAGCAATTCGGGCCGGGTCCGCATGTCGAACAGGCCGGTCACCTCGAACAGCAGCATCAGAAGCTTCGCCATCGAGATTTCGTCGGCGCGGCGATTATGGATCGGCTCGCCGATGGCGCGAATCGCCTGTGCGAAAGCCTCGACCGAATGGTGACGCGGCACATAGCCGGCTTCGAAATGGATCGCCGCGGTGCGGTGATAATCGCGCGTGATGAAGCCGTAGAGGATTTCCGCCAGGAAGCGCCGCTCCTTCGGGCCGAGCCGTCCCATGATGCCGAAGTCGACCGCGACCAGCCGTGCTTCATCATCGACGAACAGATTCCCCGGATGCATATCGGCGTGGAAAAAACCGTCGCGCAGCGCGTGACGCAGAAAGCTCTGGATCACCATGCGTCCCAGCGCCGGCAGGTCGTAGCCTTTCGCTTCGAGCGTGGCGCGGTCGTTGAGCGGCGTGCCGTCGATCCATTCGAGCGTCAGCACCTCACGCGCGGTCCGATCCCAGTCGATACCCGGGACGCGGAAACCCGGGTCGTCCTTGGTATTCTCGGTGATCTCCGACAAAGCTGCCGCTTCGAGCCGCAGATCCATCTCGACGATCACCGAGCGCGCCAGCGTATCCACCACCTCGATCAGACGCAGCCGCTGCGCGTCGACCGACCATTGCTCGGCCTGGCGCGCGACAAAGAAGAATGCGTCGAGATCGACCTTGAAGCGCCGGTCGACACCCGGCCGCAGTACCTTCACCGCGACTGCCCTGCGGCCCTCGGGTGTTTCAACTTCGCCGCGGTGTACCTGCGCGATCGATGCCGCGGCGACCGCAGGCCCGAAACTGGCAAAGATCGCCGATAACGGCTTGTCGAACGCGGCCTCGACCACGCGCTCCGCCTCAAGCTGCGGAAACGGCGGCATGCGGTCCTGCAGCGATTCCAGGTCGCGCGCGAGCGTCGCGCCGACCACGTCCGGCCGCGTCGCGAGGAATTGGCCGAGCTTTACGTAGCTGGGGCCGAGCTTGGTCAGCGCGGTGGCGAGCCGATTGCTGGAGGCGCCGGCGCTCGGCTGCTCGATCAGCCGCGCCGCGGCGAGTGCGACGCGCGCCGCCCAGGGCAGCGGCTTCGGGTCGACCAGCCCGAACACGCCCTCGCGCGCAAGCACGAAGCCCGCGCGTGCGAGGCGAAACAGGTGCGCGATCGGCTTGATCACAAGCGCCAGCCCGAATGCAGCGCGACGATGCCGCCGGTCAGGCGCCGGTACGAGACGCGCGCCATGCCGGCATCGCGCATCATGTCTGCGAATGCCTCGGGCTTCGGGAAGCGGCGGATCGATTCGACCAGATAGCGGTAGGATTCGGCGTCGCCGGTGACCGCGCGGCCGAGCATCGGAATGACGTTATACGAGTAGAAGTCGTAGAGCGTATCGAGGCCGGGCACGTTGACCGCCGAGAATTCAAGGCAATGAAAGCGGCCGCCGATCTTGAGCACGCGGCGCGCCTCGGTGAGCGCGTGCGCGATCCGCGGCACGTTGCGGATGCCGAAGGCGATGGTCACGGCATCGACGCTCTTGTCCGGGAAGGCGAGCTGCTCGGCATTACCCTCGACGAAGTCGACCGCATGATCGAGCCCCGCCGTCTCGGCGCGCGCGCGGCCCACCTTCAGCATTTCGCCGTTGATATCCATCACGGTGGCGCGGGTGCCGGCGCCGCCCGCCTGGACCACCCGGAAGGCGATGTCGCCGGTGCCGCCCGCGAGGTCGAGCAGCATGAAACGGGCGTCACCGCGTGGCGGGTTCACCGCAGTCACCATGGCGTCCTTCCAGGCCCGGTGCAGGCCGGCGGACATCAGGTCGTTCATCAGGTCATAGCGGCTGGCGACGCTGTGAAACACGTCGTCAACGAGGCGCTGCTTCTCGCCGAGCGGCACTTCACGGGCGCCGAAATGGGTGGTCTGGTCAGGCGTTTGATCGGGTCTGGTCATGCGGGCGGGACCATAGCGCGGGGAAGGCGGGGAGGCTACAAACCTCCCCTCGCGTCATTCCGGGCTCGCCCCTGCGGGTCGCCCGGAATGACAGCCGGATTGGTTACATGCCCGAACTTCCCGAAGTGGAAACCGTGCGCCGCGGCCTCGAGCCGGTAATGGATGGCGCGCGTTTCGAGAAGGTCGAGGCGCGGCGACCTGACCTGCGCTTCCCGTTTCCAAAGGATTTCGTCAAACGCCTGGAGGGGCAAACCGTTACCGGCCTGGGGCGGCGCGCCAAATATCTCCTCTGTGACCTCTCATCCGGCGAGGTGCTGGTGATGCATCTCGGCATGTCCGGATCGTTTCACGTGCTGCATGAGGCCGATGGCCGCCGGCCGGGTAAATTCCATCACGAGCGCGGCAAGCTCGGCGCCCATGACCATGTCGTGTTCGGCATGTCGAATGGCGCCGTGGTCACTTTCAACGACCCGCGACGCTTCGGCTATATGGACCTCGTGAAACGCACCGAGCTCGAGGAGCATCCGATGATGCGCGGACTCGGTCCGGAGCCGCTGGCGAATGCCTTCGATGCCGCAACGCTGGCCGCCGCCTGCGACGGCAAGAAGACCAGCCTCAAGGCGGCGCTGCTGGACCAGCGCGTCGTCGCCGGGCTCGGCAACATCTATGTGTGCGAGGCCTTGCACCGCTCGCATCTCTCGCCACGGCGGCGCGCTTCGACGCTGGCGACGCGCGGCAAGTCGAACGACCGCGCATCGCTGCTGGTCGATGCGATCAAGACGGTGCTGCATGACGCGATCAAGGCCGGTGGCTCGTCGCTGCGGGATCATCGCCAGACCGACGGCGACCTCGGCTATTTCCAGCACCACTTCCGGGTCTATGACCAAGAAGGAAAACCGTGCGTCACGCCGGGCTGCAAAGGCATCGTGAAACGAATCGTGCAGGGAACGCGTTCAACTTTCTATTGTCCGACCTGCCAGAAATAACCAATCGGGAAACGCCATGACCATCCGTCCACGCCGCAGCATGCTGTTCATGCCTGCCTCCAATGCCCGCGCGGTGGAGAAGGCGCGCACATTGCCGATCGACGGCGTGATCCTCGATCTCGAAGACTCGATCGCCCCGGACGGCAAGGATGCCGCGCGCGACGCCGCGGTCGCTGCGGTGAAGGCCGGCGGCTTTGGGCATCGCGAGGTCTTCATGCGCGTCAACGGCATCGACACGCCGTGGCATGTCGACGACATCACAGCCGCCGCGCATGCCGGGCCGGACGGAATCGTGGTGCCGAAAGTCTCGACGCCGCAGCAGATCGAGGCGCTCGGGCGGCGGTTGTTCGACATGCATGCCGACCAGCGCACGCGGCTCTGGGTGATGATCGAAACCCCGCTCGCGATCTTCAACGTCGCGGCGATGGCGTCGCAGGCCCGCGATTCGGAAAGCCGGCTGGCGGGCTTCATCCTCGGCACCAACGACCTCGCGAAGGAGACGCGGGTGCGGATCGTGCCTGGGCGCTGGCCGATGATGTCGTGGATGATGCGCTGCGTCGCGGCCGCGCGTGGCTATGGCATCGATGTGATCGACAGCGTGTATAATGACTTCGCTGATGCGGAAGGCTTCGCCGCCGAATGCGCGCAGGGGCGCGACATGGGCTTCGACGGCAAGACGCTGATCCATCCGAACCAGATCGCGGCCTGCAACGCGGCGTTCTCACCGGACGCCGCCGAACTGGCTGAGGCACGCCGCATCATCGCTGCGTTCGAGTTGCCGGAGAATGCCGGCAAGGGCGTGATCACGCTCGACGGCAAGATGGTCGAGCGGCTGCATGCGGAGATGGCGCGGCGGACCGTCGCGATGGCAACTGCCACCGCGGCGCTTAGCGGCGCATAGCGCCGCTCAGACCCACGGACGGGCGGCGCTCGCCTTCGACTCGAAGCTATCGATCTTGCTGCCCTTTTCCATCGTCAGGCCGATGTCGTCGAGCCCGTTCAGCAGCAAGTGCTTGCGGAACGGGTCGATGTCGAACTTGATCATGCCGCCGTCCGGGCCGCGAATTTCCTGCGCCGCGAGATCGATGGTGAGCCGCGCATTCGCGCCACGATCGGCATCGTCGAACAGCTTCACCAGATCCTCCGGCGAAACGCGGATCGGCAGCACGCCGTTCTTGAAGCAATTGTTGTAGAAAATGTCGCCGAACGACGTCGAGATGATGCAGCGGATGCCGAAGTCGAGGAGCGCCCACGGCGCGTGCTCCCGCGAGGAGCCGCAGCCGAAATTGTCGTCGGCGACCAGGATCTTCGCGTTCTTATAGGCCGGCTTGTTGAGCACGAAATCCGGATTCTCGATGGTGCCGGCCTGGTCCTTGTAGCGCAGCTCGGCGAACAGCCCGGTGCCGAGCCCGGTGCGCTTGATGGTCTTGAGGTATTCCTTCGGGATGATCATGTCGGTGTCGACATTGATGATCTTGAGCGGCGCCGCGACGCCTTCGAGCGTTGTGAACTTGTCCATGGTGTCGGTGCCTGTTGGATTCGAGCGGGGTTTATCCCGAAGCGGCTGAAAGCGAAAGGGCTGGTGTCGCGGGGTGGCTACTCGACGCTGTCCTCGATGCCATACATGTCATCGTCCGAAAGCCCGAAATGGTGCCCAATCTCGTGCACCAGCACATGGGTGATGACCGCGCCGAGTTCCTCGTCATGTTCGGCCCAGTAATCCAGGATCGCGCGGCGGTAGAGCCAGACCATGTTCGGCATCGGGGCTGGCTCGGCGTCGGAGCGGAACGGCAGCCCGACGCCCTGGAACAGCCCGAGCAGGTCAAACTCGGTCTCCGCCTTCATCGTTTCGAGCACGTCCTCGGTCGGAAAATCGTCGACCTGGATCACCAGCCCCTCGCAGAGCCGGCGAAAACGATCGGGGAGGCGGCGGTAAGCCTCCTCGGCGATCACTTCCATTTCGGCAAGGGAGGGCGCCTTGAGCTTGCTCCACGCCAGCGGGTCGGCGAACGACGGCTGATTATCCATCCGGATGTTGTAGAGGGCGCGTCCCGGCAGGCCAAGGCACTGTTTCGACGGCAGTGTTTCGTCGGTGCCGGAGGTGCGCTAGAGGTAATCGACAGGCATTGGGGACATGGCATGATCAAGAAGGTGGCATCGGCAATCCTGATCCCGGCGGTGGTCGTCCTGCTGGTTGTGGCGAGCATCGCCTATAGCGAGCCGGCCCAGGCGGCGGAAACATCTGCCGTTGCGGCGGCGACTGAAGTTTCAGCCCAGCAGCGCCGTCCGCGGACCCGGATCACGGTCACGCCGCGACGGTATCTCGCCTATCCCGGCCCCAATGCCGTGCGGCAATGCACGTCGTGGCTTCAGCCCGAAAATCGTCCGAGTGGCTCGGTTATTACGCCGCAGATGCGCTGCTGGTGGGTCCGCGGCTGAACGAGCGTTCACCAATAAGGCGGAAACTTCTTTGCCATCAGCGCGTTATCTGGGTGAGGGGCGCGGCGAAGGAGTTAAACAATGACTAGGTTGCTTGGAGGCTTCGCAGCGGGCGCGCTGTTGCTTGCGCTAGCGCTGCCAGGAACGGCCAGCGCTGCGGAACAGCGCACAGACAGCAAGACGATCAAGCCTGCCGGCGAGATCACTGAGTTCAGCTCATATCATCGGCGCTGGCACCGGCCGCGCTACGTGCGGCGCTACTACGCACCGCGCTATTATCAACCCTACGCTTACGCACCGCAGCCCTATTATTACGGGCGGCCGTATTATCCGCGCCGCTATTACGGCGGCCCGGGCGTTTCGTTCGGCTTCCGGTTCTAGCCAACACGCTGGATGAGAATCAAAAGGCCCGCTGTGAGGCGGGCCTTTTTCTTTTTGGGACTTGCAGAAAGTCTTATTTCCACTCGCGGATGTCGACGAATTTTCCAGCAATCGCGGCTGCCGCCGCCATGCCCGGGGACACCAGATGGGTGCGGCCCTTGTAGCCCTGGCGCCCTTCGAAGTTGCGGTTCGACGTCGAGGCGCAACGCTCGCCAGGCGACAGCTTGTCCGGATTCATCGCGAGGCACATCGAGCAGCCCGGCTCGCGCCAGTCGAAGCCCGCGGCCTTGAAGATCTTGTCGAGGCCTTCCGCCTCCGCCTGTTCTTTCACCATGCCGGAGCCGGGCACGATCATCGCGTTGACGTTGGCATTGACGGTCTTGCCTTCGACGACGCGCGCGACTTCGCGCAGGTCTTCGATGCGGCCGTTGGTGCATGAGCCGATGAACACGCGATCGATGCCGATATCAGAAACCTTCTCGCCGCCCTTCAGGCCCATATAGTCGAGCGAGCGTTCGGCGGCGCGGCGTTTATGCTCGTCGGCGATATCGGCCGGCACCGGCACGCGACCGCTGATCGACACGACCTGCTCGGGCGAGGTGCCCCAGGTCACCAGCGGCGGCAGCTTCGCGGCGTCGAGCCTGATCTCGTGATCGAAATACGCACCCGCGTCCGAGCGTAGCGTGTCCCAATAGCGCACCGCCTCATCCCACTGCGCACCCTTCGGGGCCTTCGGACGGCCCTTCAGATAGGCGTAGGTCTTGGCGTCAGGTGCGATCATGCCGGCGCGCGCGCCGGCTTCGATCGACATGTTGCAGACCGTCATGCGGCCTTCCATCGACATGTCCTCGAATGCCTTGCCGGCATATTCGATGGTATAGCCGGTGCCGCCCGCGGTGCCGATTTCGCCGATGATCGCGAGGATGATGTCCTTTGGCGTCACGTCATGCGACAGCGTGCCGTCGACGGTGATCCGCATGTTCTTGGATTTCTTTTGCAGCAGCGTCTGCGTGGCGAGCACATGCTCGACCTCGGACGTGCCGATACCATAGGCGAGCGCGCCGAACGCGCCGTGCGTCGCGGTGTGACTGTCGCCGCACACCAGCGTGGTGCCGGGCAGCGTGAAGCCCTGCTCCGGGCCGATGATGTGGCAGATGCCCTGGCGCTTATCGAACTCGTCGTAATATTCGAGCCCGAAAATCTTGGCGTTCTCGGCGAGATACGCGATCTGCGCCGTGCTCTGCGGGTCTGGGTTCGGCAGCGAGCGGTCCGAGGTCGGCACGTTGTGGTCGACCACCAGCAGCGTCTTTTCCGGCGCGCGCACCTTGCGGCCGGTGAGGCGCAGTCCTTCGAACGCCTGCGGCGAGGTCACCTCATGGACGAGGTGCCGGTCGATATACAGGAGGCACGTGCCATCCTCCTGCTGATCGACCATGTGGTCGTCCCAGATCTTGTCGTAGAGGGTGCGCGCCGTCGTCATCGTAACATCTCCCG
>CANKHJ010000067.1 GCA_947481635.1 Bradyrhizobiaceae bacterium | reverse complement strand
ATGCCGCCGGTCCGCAGCGCAGGATGCCTGCGGCGTCTCAGCGGAGCCCGGTCATGGCGCGTCGCGATGAAAAAATGCGGCTCGGGGCATTCTTCATGCCGACCGGCCATCATGTGGCGTCATGGCGTCATCCCGAAGCGGATGCCGACGCCGGCGTCAATTTCAAGCATTACGTCGCGATGGCGCAATTGGCCGAAGCGGCCAAGTTCGACATGGTGTTCCTCGCCGATGGAGTTGCGGTGCGCGACGCGCACCCCGAGGCGCTGCGGCGCTCGGCGCAATACATCGCGAATTTCGAACCGCTGACGTTGATCTCGGGAATCGCCGCGCTCACCAGCCATATCGGCCTGACCGCGACCGCATCGACCAGCTTCTATGAGCCCTATCATCTGGCGCGCGCCTTCGCCTCGCTCGATCACATCAGCAGCGGTCGCGCCGGCTGGAACATCGTCACCTCGACGCGCAATAGCGAGGCGAAGAATTTCGGCCGCGAGACCCATTACGGCCACGCCGAGCGCTACGAGCGTGCGCGCGAATTCACCCAGGTCGTGCTCGGGCTGTGGGACAGTTGGGACGACGACGCCTTCATGCGCGACAAGGCGACCGGTCAGTTCCTCGATCCGGACAAGATGCATGCGCTCGATCACGCCGGAAAATTCTATTCGGTGCGCGGGCCATTGAATATTCCGCGCCCACCGCAAGGCTGGCCGGTGCTGATCCAGGCCGGCGTCTCTGAAGACGGGCGCGCCTTCGCGTCGGAATTCGCCGAAGTGATCTTCACCAGCCACCTGAATATCGAACAGGCCAAGCCGTATTATAACGAGGTCAAGCAGCGCGTGACGCAATTCGGGCGTACGCCTGATAGCATCAAGATCATGCCCGGCCTCAATCCTATCGTTGGGCGCACCGCCGAGGAGGCCGAGGCCAAATACGAGCTGCTTCAATCGCTGATCGAACCGATCGTGGCGCTTGAAATCCTGTCGACCTTCCTCGGCGTCGACATGTCGAAATATCCGCTCGACGAACCGTTGCCGGATCTCGCGGCCCCAGAGAACGCATTCGGGTCGTTCCCTGATGGTCGCCAGGCATTGAGCCTGGGTGTTGAAGGCGCAATTCCTGATGTTTCCATCGTCAGGTGCGGTCGAGCACCACCGATAGAGCACCTCGGCCTGGACGGGAGCGGGGTTTCCGACGACGGCGTACATACCCAGTACGGCGACGGCTGAGAAAAGCAGCTTTTTCATTTGAGCATGTCTCCGGCTTGAAAGCGCCCCTGGCGGATCAACCGCGCTGGCGCGGAAAAGTTCAGTAAGCCGGCAACAGCCGCAAGTCGCCCCCAGCCCCGTCCCAAACAGCTTTGACCGCCTTCCATCCGCTTGCTAAAGAAACATTCCATCTGGCTGGTATGTTATCGCCAGGCACTGAAGAAAAGCCCAAGGCGGGACGCAGGGATGACCGAGATCGTTGGAACCGCGCATCAGGTCGTCAGCCACTCCGCCCATGACGGCTCTAAGCTCCACGTACATCTCTGGGAAAAGCGCCGCGGCGATGCCGCCGCGCGCAACGGCGCGGCGATCCTGCTGGTCCATGGATCACGCCGCTCGGGGCATGTGGCGTTCGATCTGCCGGTGCCGTTGGCGGCAGGCGAGTTCTCCTATTCCTTCATGGATGTGCTCGCCGGCGCCGGCTACGACGTGTTCTCGCTCGACCTGCAATGCTATGGCCGCTCCGACCATCATCCCTCGGGACTCGCGGTCACCAGTGAAGTCGCAGCCGCCGATATCGGTGCGGCAGTCGAATATATCTGTCGCGAGCTTGGCGTCGCCGCGGTGCTGCTGATCGGCTGGTCATGGGGCGCGACCACGACGGCGCTCTATGCCGAGTCAAACCCGGCGCGGGTGCGCAAGCTGGTGCTCTATGGCGGGCGCATGGTGCGGCTGAACGTCGCCGATGGCGGACCGCTCGCGGTCTCGCTCGACGACCAATTCTGCCGCAACACGCGCGAGGTCTCGACCCTGACCTTGCAGCCGGACCTGACCGAACCGAAGGTGCTGGAAGCCTGGCTCGCGGAAGGCGAAAGCTGGGATGCCGAGTCGCCGAACGGCGTTGCCGCGGACTTCCAGACCCGGATGCCGCTATCCGATCCCGCGAAGCTGACGATGCCGACCATGGTGGTCTACGGCGCCAAGGATTTCCAATTGCGCCAGATGCCGGCGATCGCGCAGTATTTCGCGGGCCTCGCGACTGACGACCGGCATTTGCACCTCATTCCCGATGCCGGCCATGCGGTGCATCTGCATCGCGGCCGCGCGCGCTTCGCCGATATCCTGCTGCGCTTCCTCGGTGCCTGACACACAAACCGGATCATCCGTGATGTATTTCGGAATCAGTATCGCGACTGCCGCGGCGCCGGGCATGACGGCCGGGGAAGCGTTGCGCCGGGTGGTCGAGATCTGCCAATTCGCCGAGGAACTGGGTTTCGACGGTTATCACGCCGCCGAGCAGCATTTTACGCCTTATGTGGTCAACCCGGACTCGATCCAGCTGTTCACTTACGTTGCGGCAAAGACCAGCAGGCTGCAATTCTGTTCGGCGGTCGCGGTGCTGCCGCTGCATCATCCGATCCAGTTCGCCGAACGCGCAGCGTTGCTCGATAACCTTTCCGACGGGCGGCTGTCGCTCGGCATCGGTCGCGGCTACCAGCGCCGCGCCTTCGAGGGCATGAATGTGCCGATGGAGGATTCGGCGGAGCGCTTCGACGAATATCTCGACATCGTCAAGAAGGCGTGGGGACCCGATCCCTTCACCTATGATGGGCGCTACTATCAGAATGCCGAGCCGATCAGCGTCAACCCGAAACCTGTGCAGCAGCCGCATCCGCCGCTGTGGGTGGCAGGTGTCAGTTTTCATTCGCTGGAGAAGATCGGCCGCGGCGACTACGGCTTCATCAAGAACTTCGCCGACAATCTTGAGACCTGCCGCCAGCAGGTCGAGGTCTACAAGAACGCGCGCCGCCAGGCCGGCCTGCCGCAATCCGGCGACCGCGCGCGCATCGGCCGGCAGACCTGCGTGCTCGACGACAAACGCGAGGCGGATGCATTGGCCGAGCAGTATGTGCGGCGCTTCCAGAGCCTGTTTGCCGGCGCGGTCAGCAAGCCGCCGGTCGGCGCGAGCTACGCGCATTACCAGTCCGAGCAATATCTGCGCGACCGCGGTCTCGACGGCAGCTTCGATTATCCGAGCTATGCGGATTTCTCGATTTTCGGCGACGCCAAGGCTGCGATCGACAAGATCGCGTATCTGCGCGACGTCGTCGGCTTCGGCGAGATCGATTTCAATCTTGGCTTCGGCGGCATGCCGACGGAGGTGGTGCGCCGTGTGATGCGCACGCTCGCCGAACAGGTGATGCCGCATTTCAAGTGAACACGACGCCGCCCAAGAACTTCGTGTTGCACTTCGTGTAGAATTTCGCGTAATCGCTTCGAGCAAAACACACGGGAGGAGAGGACGATGCGAAACCTGAGATCCATTCTGTCGGCCGGATTATTCGCCGGCCTGGCATTAGCCGCCGGTATCGCGCCGGCCGCGGCGCAGGATTATCCGACGCGCCCGATCCGCTTCGTCGTGCCGTATCCGGCGGGCGGCCTGGTCGATGCGCTGGCGCGCGTCGTCGCCGACAATCTCAATAAGGAATGGGGCCAGCCGGTGGTGGTAGAGAACCGGCCCGGCGGCGCCACCATGATCGGCACCCAGGCGGTGACCACTGCGGCGCCGGATGGCTACACCATGCTGCTCGGTAACACCAACATCAGCATCAATCCGAACCTGCAGAAGAAGCTGCCTTACGACGCGGACAAGGAACTGGTCGCAGTCGCGGTGGTGAACCTCGTGCCGACCTTGTTCCTGGTGCACAAGGACGTGCCGATCAACTCGATCAAGGAATTGATCGCCTATGCCAAGGCCAATCCCGGCAAGCTGAATTACGCCCATGGCGGGCACGGCTCGTTCCCGCATCTCGCGGTGGAATTGTTCAAGGGGCTGGCCAAAGTCGACATCACCGCGGTGCCGTTCCAGGGCGCGGCGCCCTCGCTCACCGCGGTGCTCGGCAAGCATGTCGAGATGCTTGACAATGATATTCCGACCGCACTGGAATATGTGAAGAGCGGCCAGCTGCGAGCGCTGGCGATCACCTCGCCGACGCGCGCCGCGACCTTGCCGGACGTGCCGACCATGGTCGAGGCCGGCGTGCCCGGATATGAGGCGGTCGCCTGGCAGGGCATTTTCCTGCCGGCCGGCACGCCGCGCGCGATCATCGAGAAGATGAACGCGCAAGTGATCAAGGCGGTGGCGAGCAAGGAGGTGCAGAATATTCTCGAGAAGCAGGGCGTCGAAGGCATTCCGGCATGGACGCCGGCGCAGTTCGACGCATTCCTGAAATCGGAGAATGTCCGCTGGAAGAATGCGATCGAAGCCGCCGGGATCAAGCCCGAATAAGGCGATGAGCGGCCGTTCGCACCCGGCACCGCCGAAGCGCCCGGTGCTCAGGCGCCGCACCCAGGAGCAACGCAGCGCCGCCACCCGGGCGGCGTTGCTGCGCGCTGCGGTCGCCGTCATTGGCGATGGCGGCTGGGCGGCGGCGACGACACGTCAGGTGGCGGCGCGGGCAGGGGTCTCGCGTGGCGCGTTGCAGCACACCTTCGCTTCGCGCGCCGAGCTGCTCGGCGCGGTGGCGGATGAGATGTTCGTCAAGCTGCATGCGCCGCTGGAGACTGCCGCACTCGCCGGCGCACCGCTCGCCTCGCGCGTCGCGATGATCCTCGATCACTATCACCGGATCTACGCCAGCGCGCTCTACCGCGCGGTGGTGAGCGCCTCGCTCGATCCGCGCTCTGGCGTCAGGAGGCAGTTGCAGCGGCGCGTCAACGAAAACCAGGACCTCATGAGCCGCAACTGGCAGGAGGCGTTCGCCGATCTCGGCATCGCCGATCAGGACCTGCACGCGACGCGCCGCCTGGCGATGAGCCTGGTGCGTGGCTATGCGATCGTTCCAGCCTCCGGCGGAGGCTATTGGGAGCGCGATGTGGCGGAGGTGCAGGCGTTGATTGTCGGGAGGCTGGAGCGATATGGGCGTAAACGGCCCGGAAGACCGACTGTTTGATAGGACAAAGCTTTATTTCGCCCGTTGACCTGCCCTTGGAAGCCCGTGGATTCACGCGCTCGGGCTTTCGCACCAAGGCCGCGAAACGTCAGGCACTCACACCCCACCCAGGGCCCGCGGCAGCATCCTTTGCAGCACGCCGTCCTTTTGAATGAAATAATGCTGGAGCGCCGCGGCGATATGGATCGCCGCGAGCCCGAGAACCGCGAAACCCATCAGGCGATGCACGGTGAATATCGAGTCCGCAAACGCCTCGTTCTTGGCGAGTAGCGGCGGAATTTCGAACAGCCCGAATACCGGCGTAGTCGCGCCGAACAACGAATTGGCGATATAGCCGTTGATCGGCATCAGGATCAGCAGCAGGTAAAGCAGTCCATGGACCGCTGAGGAGGCGGCGCGCTGAAAGCGGTTGAGTGTCGGCTCGGGCGCCGGGGCCCCGGCGGTGAAACGAGTGATGATGCGCAGCACCATCAGCACGAAGATCGTCACGCCAAGCGACTTGTGGAAATTATAGAGATTGTCCTGCATCGGCCCCGGGGCGGCGCGGCCCATCGCGAAGGAGACCGGGATCGTGGTCAGAACCGACAGCGCGACCAGCCAATGCAGCCATTTGTGAAAGCCCGAATAGCCGCCGGGTTTGTTGCCGTAGGTCATGGATGCCTCTCATCGCGCCGCCGCGCGAACCACGCTCAGTTTGACGATTCCGTGCGCTGTATCAATCCAAATTCACCCGGCCACGCGACCAAGCCCCGTGACAAGCACCACCCCGCCGGGGCAGAGTGCGGCCCCCGCGCCAAGGAATCCGACCCTCATGATCATCGACTGGCATACCCATGTTCATCCGCTCAAGGAGCAGGCACGGCCGGTCTGGCAGGGCAAATGCCCGGCGACCATCGAGAATGTGCTCAAGGTCCATGAGGAGAACGGGCTCGACATCAGCGTGATCTCGAGCGCCGCGCAATATACCCGCAACCTGACGCGCGAGCAGGCGTTGCCGGAGCTGATCGCGTCAAATGATTACATGGCGTCGCTGCGTGACCAGCATCCCGACCGGATCGTCGCGATGGCGACCGCGATCCCGGGCGCCGGCGACGGCATGCTGCGCGAGGTCGAGCGCGCGGTGAAGCAGCTCGACCTGCGCGCGGTGCTGATTTCATCCAGCCATCGCGGCGCTTACCCCGACGACGACGATGCGCTGCCGTTTTTCGAATTGATGACCAAGCTCGACGTGCCGGTATTCATCCATCCGCCTGCGGTCGGATTCGGCGAGGAGCGGCTGAACATCTACCGGCTCGCCTCCAGCGTCGGCCGGCCGTTCGACGCGACGCTCGCGCTGTCGCGGCTGATCGTGAAGGGCATCTATGAGCGCTTCCCGACGCTCAAACTGGTCGCGAGCCATCTCGGTGGCGGCATTTGCGAAATCATCGGGCGGATGGATTACGCCTATGAGATGGGTGACGAGGCGTTCTTCCTCGGCTCCTATGAGCCGATGCTGATCACGCGCAAGCCGAGCGACTATCTGCGCATGATGTATCTCGACTCGACCAGCTATCACACGCCGGCGGTGCGCTGCGCGATCGACACCATCGGCGTCGACCGCATCGTGTTCGGCTCGGACTCGCCGATGCTGCTGTCGATCAAACGCAAGGCGATCGATACCGTGAAGGACCTGGGGCTTGAGCCGGTGGACCAGGAGAAAATTTTGTCGGGTACGGCGAAGATGTTGCTGAAGCTATGATGTCAGGAAACACAACCTACGCTGTCATTTAGTGCGACTCATAATCGATCAGGGGAGGGCGTCATGCGCCGATACACCACACGGATCATTGCGGCCTTCGGGCTGATCGGCGCATTGGCCTTGCCGGCGCAGGCCGACGAGGTGTCGGATTTCTATCGCGGCAAGACCATCAGCATCTATGTCAGCTTCCCGCCCGGCGGCGGCTATGACATTTACGCCCGGCTGATCGCGCCGCATTTCACCCGTCACATTCCGGGCAACCCGTCGATCGTGATCCGCAACATGGAAGGCGGCAGCGGGGTGCGCGCGGCGTCCTATATCTCGAATGCGACGCAGCAGGATGGTACCTCGCTCGGTGTGTTCCTCGACAATCTCACGCTCGGCAAGGTGCTGGGCGGGCCCGGCGATTTCGATCCGGTGAAGCTGCAATGGATCGGGCGCATGGTCTCGACCGCGACGATCTCGCTGGTGTGGCACACCGCGCCGGCGCAGACGGTGGAAGAGGCGAAGAAGACCGAGTTGATCATGGCGGTGGGCTCGGCGTCGAATTCGTCGGCCTTCATTCCGCTCGCGCTCAACGATCTGATCGGCACCAAGTTCAAGCTGATCCGCGGCTATACCGGCTCCGGCCCAATGGGGCTCGCGATGGAGCAGGGCGAAGCGCATGCGATCGGCGCGATCTCCTGGGAATCGCTCTCCACCACCAAGCGCTATTGGCTGGACGAGAAGAAGACCAAGTATCTGTTCACGCTGAGCGCGCGCCGCCTCAAGGCGTTGCCGGAGGTGCCGGGCCTGCTCGACTTCGCCAAGGACGAAAAGACCGAACGCATCCTCGGCCTGCTTGGCAGCGGCCCGGATATCGGCCGCGCCATCGTCGCCGAACCCGGTGCGCCGGCGGCGCGGGTCGCTGCGTTGCGCAAGGCGTTTGCGGCGACGATGGAGGATCCGGCCTATCTGGAGGATCTGAAGAAGCGCAACCTCGAACATGAACCGCTCAGCGGCGAGGAACTGCAGAAGATCAACGAACGCGCCGCAGCCACGCCGAAGGATCTGACGGTCCAGGCGAAGCGGTATCTGGGGGAATAGGGGCCCCAACCACCGCTCGTCACCTCTGCTTGCGCGGGGACGACAACCGTTATTGTTGTGGCGGATTGGCCTGTCGCTGTGCCACGCGCTGCGAAATCGGCATCGCGATGTCACGCGCCAGCCCGAGCGCCACCATCGCGCGCAGCGTGAGATAGGTCACATCCAGTTCCCACCAGCGGTGGCCGTGCCTGGCGGAGCGCTGATCGGCGTGGTGGTTGTTGTGCCAGCCTTCGCCGTTGCTGAGGAAGCCGATCAGCAGGTTGTTGCGGCTGCCCTCGTCGGTGGCGTAATTGCGATAGCCCCAGAGATGCGTCACGGAATTCACCGACCAGGTGATGTGCCACACGATCACGGTGCGCACGAATACGCCCCAGATCAGCAGGCTCGCGCCCAGCGTTGCGGCGTCCGACAATGTGCCGCCGGTCGCCAGCACCGGAACAAAGCCGGCAAGGAAAAACAGCGCAGCCGAGGCGAGCAGGATCTTGGCCTGGCGATTGTTGCGCTCGAGCGCCTTGTAGAACGGATCGCGCAGGATATCGCGGACGTAGCGCTCCCAATTGGAGAGCTGGCTGAGGTCGCGGTTCTCGACCAGCAACCAGCCGACATGGCTCCAGAAGAAGCTCACCAGCGGCGTGTGCGGATCGGGCTGCCGGTCGGCATGTTCGTGATGCTGGCGATGCGCGGCGACCCAGCGCGCAGGGGTGTCCTGGTAGCAGCACAAGCCGATGATCGCGAGCGTGTGCTCGACGCGCGGGCTGCACTTGAACCCGCGATGCGTCAGCAGCCGGTGATAGCAGAGGTTCATGCCGAGGGTGCCGAACACATAAATCCCGGCGACGCAGAGGATGACGCCGGACCAGCTGAAAAAGGCCGGGACCAAAGCCAGCAAGGCCAGCAGATGAAACGACGCAACCACCAGCGTGTTGGTCCAGTCAATCCGATGGCGCAGCACGGCTTCGGGCAGCGGCAACCGGCACCGCATTCCGGCGCGTTCGGCGGTATCCGGGCTGCTCACGATATTAGCGCCATGAAGACTCCGGACGGAACCGAGTGGGGAACCCGGATAACGATCCGGAACGTGCGATCGCCGTTACCTATAGCTGAATCGAGGCGCTGATGTGGGCAAAAAGCTGCCATCCCGCGTCAATGGGTCGCCCAGGCATCTGGCGTGAAGATTGCTCGCCTTTGGCCGAACCTTCCCACCTGGAGAACGTTACCCCGGCTCGAAAGGCCGTGATGACCCCGAAACACGTCGTGGTGCTGCTCAACGCTGGCGCCGGCAGTATCGACAATGGAGCGCACGACAAGTTGCGCGACCAGCTGCAATCCGCATTCGAAAAACATGCGATCGAGACCAGCCTGGAATTCGCGCCGGGAGCGGATCTCGAAGCTGCCGCGCTGCGTGCGCTTGAGCGTGTCAAACGCGGCGAGCTCGATGCGGTGGCCGCCGGCGGCGGCGACGGCACCATCAGCGCGGTCGCGGGCGCGCTCGCGGGCAGCGATGTCGTGCTCGGGGTCATTCCGCTCGGCACGCTGAACCACTTTGCCAAGGACCTGAAAATCCCGCTGTCGATCGACGACGCGGTCGCGGTGATCGCCTCCGGCGCGGTGCGCCAGGTCGATGTCGGCGAGGTCAATGGGAAGGTCTTCATCAACAACTCGTCGATCGGGGTTTATCCATACCTGGTTTTGGATCGCGAACGGCGCCGGCGCAGCAGCGGATTGTCCAAGCCGGTCGCCATGGCGCTCGCGGCATTGCGGGCGCTACGCAACCTGCCGCTACGCCGGCTGCTCATTCAAGCCGAGGGCTGGACCGAGCCGTGCCGCAGCCCGCTGATCTTCGTCGGCAACAATGATTATGGGTTGGCAGGTACCGCGCTTGGCGCGCGCGACCGGCTCGATGACGGGTTGCTCTCGCTCTATGTCGCGCGCAAGCAAAGCGCGCTGGCGCTGTCCTGGCTGGCGTTGCGCACGGTGTTGGGTTTCCGGACCCCGCAGCGCGATCTGCGGATCGAACAGGTTTCGACGCTGACGATCTCTTCGCATCATAAGCACCGTCTGCTGGTCGCCTATGACGGCGAGATCGAGATCATGGCTTTGCCGCTGGTGTATCGGAGCCGGCCGGGCGCGTTGCGCGTGTTCGCGCCCGGAACGGCTCCGGCCTGACCGGCGGATCATCATGCGCGTCATCGCCCAGATTTCCGATCTCCATTTTGGGCGACACAGCGCGGCAATGGCGCAGGATCTGCTCGCCAGCGTCAGCGAGGTCGCGCCCGATCTCGTCGTGTTCAGCGGCGACTTCACCCAGCGTGCCCGGCGCCGTGAGTTTTTCCAGGCGCGTGAATTCCTCGATCGCATCGCGCAGCCGAAGCTGGTCGTGCCCGGCAATCACGATGTGCCACTCTACAACCTGTTCGCGCGGTTCCTGCGGCCGCTGGCGAAATACGATCACTTCGTCTCGCCGGTCGGGCTGACCGGCGGCCTGTTTCGAGACGACGAGATCGCGGTGCTCGGCCTCAACACCGCGCGCAGCCTGACGCGCAAGAATGGCCGCCTGTCGCTGACGCAGATCGCGCAGATCGGTGACACGCTCGGCCACATCGGTCCCGACGTCCTCAAGGTGCTGGTGACGCATCATCCACTGCGCGTCCCAACCGGCGAAGCGGCGCTCGAACTCGCGGGCCGTTCCGATCTCGCGTTCAAGGCGATCAGCGAGGCGGGCGTGCATCTGCTGCTGTCGGGCCATCACCATCGCGCGCTGACCGGCGGGTTCAGCGAGGTCGGTAGCGAGGGCTCGCTGCTGGTGTTTCATGCCGGCACCGCGATCTCGACTCGGCTGCGCGGCGGGGAAGGCAATTCCTACAATCTCATCGCGTTGGAGCCGAACCGCGTCGGCGTGAACATCATGGAATGGCAGCCCGATGGCGGGTTTCGAAAAACCCGTGCCATGGACTTCGTGCTGAACGCCGGCCGGTGGCGACCGGCCTGAGCGGAATGGCCACAAGGCGGGGACTAAACGCTGCCCGATGCGCCTTACTTCAGCCCCGCCCAGTCCGGGAATATCTTGGTGATCCGTTCCCTGAGAATACCGTAGCATTCGCAGGCGCGGGCCTGCAGCGCCTCCGGATTCAGGATCGTGGTCCGGCCGCGCGTCAGCGATACCAGTCCCTGGTCCTGCAGCACGGCGTAAATCTCCGTCACGGTGCTGCGCCGCAGGCCGAGCATCCGGCCGAGGAATTCCTGCGTCAGCGGCAATTCGTTGCTGCCGGTCCGGTCGCGCGCGTCCGCGAGCCAGCGGCACAAACGCTGCTCGGCATTGTGGAGCGCATTGCAGGCGGTGGACTGGCGCGATTCCGCGATCAGCAAGGCGTGGTAGCGATTGACCGCGGTGCGCAGCGCTTCGTTGTCCCGATACGCCGCGATAAACGGCTCGGTGCGCATGCGAAAGGCGTCGGCGGGGATTTCCACGGTCGCCTGATCGATCGCGTCCTGCACGTCGAGGACGATCGCGGAGCAGACCACGCCATCACGACCGACCAGCGAGGTTTCCGCGGTCTGGCCGGAATTCATCACCACGACGATCGAGACCAGACCGCCATTCGGGAAATACACCTGTTCGACGCGCTGGTCGGCATAATAGAGCACGTCGCCGAGCCGCATCTCGACCCGCTCCAGATGCGGCTCGAGCAGGGCGAATACGTCCTTCGGCAACGATGCGAGCAGGTGGTTCATGCCGGCCTCTAGCTTGATCGTGACCGGTGGCGCTTCATACGGCAAGGGAGGTTGCGGCAGCCTGTTACCGGTTCAGGCCATATTCGTCTTGAGCGCCTGCGGATCGATGCCGATCGACGCGAGGGCGGCCCGGCACATTTTATCGGGATCGCGCTCGCCGCGCTGGGCCTGCGACAGAATGCTCTTCGCCAGAGCGACCCGCTGCAATGGATCGGGATCATCCGGGACATGCCGGCAGGCCGCCTCGAATGCCTCGCCCATGACCTTGGTCATTTCCGGATCGTAACTGGCTTCCTTCAGGAACGACAAAATCTGCGCCAAGTCCGATCCTCGGGTTGTTGTTGTGCGGCGCGCGCTAGGTACGCGACCGCGCCTAAATCGCGCATGAACGAACCAAGGCCGAAACTTGGTCGCGGGAAGGTGGGGGTGCGGCGATGGACCCGTTGCGTCCGGTCATGCGGTTGGCAGCAGCGTGACGTTGTCCTGGGTGCCGCCGAGCAGCGCCTGCTGAATTTTATCGGTCAGTTCGTCATTCAGGAACGGTTTGCTGATGATCCGGGACTCGCCAATGCCGGCGATCGCGGCACGGTCGGCGAATCCGGTAATGAACAACACCGGGAGCGCGGGCCGCTTGATCCGTACGCGACGGAACACCTCGTCGCCGCTCATGCCCGGCATGGTGAAATCGATCAGCATCAGGTGGATGTCCGGGTGTTGGTCGAGCAGTTCCAGCGCGGCGCCGCCGCTTCCGGCTTCGATCACCTGATAGCCGAGGTCGCGTAACGTCGCGGCGGTGACTTCGCGCACCGCATTGTCATCGTCGACCAGCAGGATCGAGGCGCTCGCTCCCGGCGTGTGATCGGAGGCGTGAGCCGGCTGAAGCAGGCTTGCCAAGCCGGCCGCGGCGCGCGGCAGGTAGATGCGGATCGCGGTGCCGCGGCTCGGCTCGGAATGAATCCGCACGCCGCCGCCGGATTGCTTGGCGAAGCCGAGCACCTGGCTCAATCCCAGTCCCGAGCCCTTGCCGACATCCTTGGTGGTGAAGAACGGCTCGAACGCCTTGGCCTGGACTTCCGGCGGCATGCCGGTGCCGGTATCGGAAACGCAGATATCGACATAATCGCCAGCCGGCGGATCCTGCGGATGGAGCGGATCGCCGAGCGTCACGTTGCGGGTCGCAACCTCGAGCTTGCCGCCGCCCGGCATCGCGTCGCGTGCGTTGATCGCGAGGTTGAGGATCGCGACATCGAATTGGGTCGGATCGACCAAAGCCGGCCAGAGGCCGGAGGCCAGATTGGATTCGATCACGATGCTGCCGCCGATGGTGCTTTGCAGCAGGTCGCGCATGCCGGCGATGGTGTGATTGAGGTCGAGCGCCTTTGGCTCCAGGCGTTGCCGCCGCGAGAAAGACAGCAATTGATCGGTGAGCTTGGCGCCGCGTTCGGCGGCGATGCGCATATAGCCGAGCCGCTTCGAGAGCTTGCCGTCGATGCCGGCGCCGGCGAGCCCGCGCTCGAGAAAGCCGATATTGCCGAGCACCACGGTCAGCAGATTGTTGAAGTCATGCGCGACGCCGGAGGTGAGTTGTCCCACCGCCTCCAGCCGCTGCATCTGCCGCAGCGTCATCTCGACGCGTTCGCGCTCTTCGATCTGGCCGAGCAGCTGTCGGTTCGCCGCAGCCAGCTCGGACGTGCGCTCCTGAACGCGCGATTCCTGTTCATCATTCAGCCGCCTGTTTTCGTATTGCCGGCGCCGTCCGCGCAAATGGGTCTGCACCAGGCTGACCAGGGTGGTCGGGTGGAATGGCCGTTCCAGGAAGCTGACATTGCCGAGCACTTCGGTGAAGCGGATCGCGGCCGGATTGCGCTCAAGGCCGCCGCCATGCTGGGTCAGCAGAATGAATGGAAAATCGGACCACGGCGGCTGCGCCGAAACCCAATTCGCAAGCAGGACCACTTCGGGGCTGTGCAGCGCTTCCTCGGTCACAAGCGCGCAATCCGCGCCGCGTTCGATCTCTTCGACCAGTTCTCCAAGCGCGGCGCAGATATCGGCCTGGATGCAGGCCTCGTGCAGGATGCTCTTCGCTACGATCGGGTCGCGACCGCCCGGCGTCAGGATGACGATGCGTTCTGAGGGCGAGGTGCGCGCGGGCCTCAACGGTGATCCATCAACGGTTCGGTTTGTCCGACATAGGTCGGCACGCCGCGTAGCACGCCTTGGAATTGATCCAGAGGAGCGCCGACGATCATACCGTTCGGACCGATGGCGAATTCGCGGATCGTATTCTCATGCGCACCGTCGCGCTTCTTCATCACCGAGATGGCGCGCCGCACCCGGCCCCTGGCTTCGAAATAGCGCAGCATGATCACGGTATCGGCCAGATAGGTGATGTCGATCGGCTGCTTCATCTCGCCGACCATCCCGTGCTGGGCGATGGTCAGGAAAGTCGCGGCGCCGCGCCGGTTGAGATATTGCAGCAGTTCGTGCAGGTGCAGTGTCAGGAACTGTTCCTCTGGCATCGCGGCCTGATAGCCGTTGAGGCTGTCGATCGCGACGGTACGGATATTTTCGCGATCGACGGCCTGCCGCACGCGATGCGAAAACTCACCCGGCGACAGTTCCGCCGCATCCATTTGCGCGATGAACAACTTGCCTGACGCCCGCATCTCCGCGAGATCGAAGCCCATCCCCTTGGCGCGCGCGAATAGCAGCCCGAGTTCCTCGTCGAACACGAACAAAGCAGCGCGCTCGCCGCGCGCCACGGCAGCGGCGACGTGATGCAGCACCAGCAGCGATTTGCCGGTGCCGGCGGGGCCAATGACCAGCGTGCTCGATCCCCCCTGGACCCCGCCGCCGAGCAGCGCATCCAGCTGCGCGATTCCGCTGGACATGAATGTGCCGGAGAATTCCTGGCGATATCCGGCTGCGACCAGGCGCGGAAACACCTGGATGCCGCCTTCCTCGATGTTGAAGTCATGATAGCCGCTGCGGAAGGTCTGGCCGCGGCACTTCACGACACGCAGCCTGCGGCGCTCGCCGCCATATTCCGGCGCGAGCTGGTCGAGGTGGATGACGCTATGCGCGATGCTGTGCACGGCGCGGTCGGTGGTCTCGGTGGTCATGTCGTCGAGCATGATCACGGTCGAGGAATGCTGTGCGAAATAATGTTTCAGCGCCAGGATCTGGCGGCGGTAGCGCAATGAACTCTGCGCCAGCAGCCGGATTTCCGACAGGCTGTCGATCACGACGCGTTTCGGCTTGAGGCGCTCGATCGCCTCGAAGATGCGTTTGATGGTTTCGCCGAGTTCGAGGTCGGATGAATAGAGCAGGCTCTGATGCTGATCGGGATCGAGCACACTTTCCGGCGGCACCAGTTCGAAAATCTCGACCTTGGGGCCGATTTCCCAGCCATGCGAGCGCGCGCCCTCGCGTAACTCGCGCTCGGTCTCGGCGAGGCTGATATAGATTCCGGTTTCCCCGACAGCCGCCCCCGCCAGGAGGAATTGCAGCGCAATGGTGGTCTTGCCGGTGCCGGGACTGCCCTCCAGGAGATGCAGGCGATCGCGTGCCAGCCCGCCGCACA
Organism: Bradyrhizobiaceae bacterium; assembly: GCA_947481635.1. Lineage (GTDB taxonomy): Bacteria > Pseudomonadota > Alphaproteobacteria > Rhizobiales > Xanthobacteraceae > CANKHJ01. Next base: position 6,564 of record CANKHJ010000067.1, on the reverse strand, counting down.
GGATCTGATCCAGTCCGACAACACCGACGCTGGCGCGCGATAACGCTCCGGTGGTTTCCATCAGGAACAACCCCCTGGTTCCAGACTACGATCAGGACGCGGTAAGCCCGCCCGACTGCAAAACGAGGGCTCCAACGAAAAGTTCCATTCGTGGTTCGTGCCCACCGGTCCATAATGCCGCGATGAAAATAACCAAAAGCATGTCCACCGCGCGCAAAGCCAAATCAGCGGCGGGTCCACTGCTGGCGGTCGATGGCGATTCGTTCGCGCATCGCGCCTATCACGGATTGCCCAAGACCATCCGGATGCGCGGCGGCAAAGCTGGCGGCGCGATTGTCGGCTTCGCGAATTATCTGATCCGCTTCGTGACCGAATTCCATCCACGCGCGGTCATCGTCGGATGGGACACGCTCGAAGTGCCGACCTATCGGCACAGGGCGTTCCCGGCCTATCAGAGCGGGCGCCATTTCGACCGCGAGATTCTGGAACAGCTGCGCCTGTTGCCCGACTTCGTGACCGCCTGCGGCTTCGCCATCGGCAAGGCGCCGGGCTACGAGGCTGACGATTTCCTTGCCGCGGCGGCCGCGTCGGAAGAACGCCGCAAGGGCATGGTGATCGTCGCGAGCGGCGATCGCGACACGTTCCAGCTCGCGTCGGAGCGCACCACGATCGTCTATCCTGAAAAGGCCGGCGTGCTGGCGCGAATCGACCCGGCCGAGGTCGTCGCCCGCTATCGCGTGCTGCCGGAGCAGGTGCCGGACTTCATTGCGCTGCGCGGCGACCCGTCCGATAAATTGCCGGGCGCCAAGGGCGTCGGCGCGATCGGCGCGGCCGGCTTGCTGCTTCAATATGGAACGCTGGAACGCGCGCTGAAGGATGGAAAGTTTGCCGGCCAGGCGGATGCGCTGCGGCTCTACCGGCGGATCGCGACCATGGATTCGAAGGCGCCGCTGCCGCCGCTGCGCAACCAGACGCCGAAATGGGCGGAGGCAGCGGAGCTTGCGCGGGACTGGGAGCTGAACGCGCTGGCGGAGCGTTTGGAGAAATTGGCGGAGGCTTAGCTGCGTTACGCGGGCTGCAGTTGACCGCGCTCCCGCGGTCGCACCGGCGGGAAGGCCAGAGCGACCGCCACCGCGCCGAGCCCGAGACCGAGCGAGCCGATGAACATCCAGTGATAGGTATTGAAGGTGTCGAAGATCCAGCCGCCCGCCACCGGGCCGAGCGCCATGCCGATACTCGACACCATGGTCGCCGCGCCGAACACCGCGCCCATGATGCGCGGGCCGAAATACTCGCGCGCCAGCACAGCGTAGAGCGGCATCACGCCGCCATAGGCGGTGCCGAACACCACCGCCAGCGTATAGAATTGCGGCAGGCTGCTGACCGTCACATAGGTTCCGATCGCGACCGCCTGCACCAGCAGGCCGGCGATCAGTACATACTTGGCGCCGAACCGGTCGGCCAGCACGCCGAGCAGCACACGGCCGCCGAGTCCGGCGAGGCCCTCGACGCTGTAGATGGAGACCGCCGCCAGCGCCGGAATGCCGCAGCCGATCGCATAGCTCACCATGTGGAAGATCGGCCCGGAATGCGCGGCGCAGCAGAAGAAGAACGTCATCGCCAGCACGATGAATTGCGGCGAACGCAACGCACTTGCGACCGACGCCATCGCGGGCGCCGCGGCTGCGGTGTCCGCGGCGCCACCGGCGACGATGGCCGGGGGCTGGCGCACCAGCAGCGCGGTGGGGAGCAACACCACCCAGGCGCCGATCGCGATGGTCAGCATCGCGAAGCGCCAGTCGTGATTCGCGGTCAGCCAGCCGACGAAGGGCGCGATGGTCATCGGCGCGACGCCCATGCCGGCGGATACCAGCGACACCGCGAGGCTGCGGTTCTTGTCGAACCAGACGCTGACCGCGGCGATCATCGGCGCGAAGAACGCGCCCGCCGCGAGACCGACGAAAATGCCGTAGACCAGTTGGAATTCGAGCAGCGATTGCGCGCGGCTCGCGAGAAACAGGCCGAGCCCGAGCAGGAACGCGCCGCACAGCACCACGCGGCGCGTGCCGAAGCGATCGCTGATCGCGCCCCAGGCGAAGCCCGCGACCCCCATGACCAGGAAATTGAGCGTCATCGCGGTCGAGATGCCGGCGCGCGTCCATCCGGTGTCGAGCGACATCGGTTGCAGAAATACCGGGAGCGAGAACATCGTGCCGACGGCGACGCAGCCCATCAGCGCGCCGGCGCCGACCATCACCCAGCCATAGGACAATCTCATCGCGAGCCTCGCCACACCATTCTTGACATAATGAGTTGATATCAACATGATTGAAGGATGTCAAAAACCGGTGACGTCGGGTTCGAGACGACGCGGCACATCCGCGACCATTGCCTGTGCTTGCATCTGCAGCGGGCCACCCGTGTGGTCGCGCGGCGGTTCGACGAAGCGTTGCGACCGTTGGACCTGACCAGCGGACAATTCTCGCTGCTGACGTCGCTCAACCGTCCGCAGCCCGCGCCGATGGGAGCGGTGGCCGCGCTGCTCGCGATGGACCGCACCACGCTGACCGCGGCGCTCAAACCGCTGGAACGGCGCAAGCTGATCGCCGTGGCAGTCGATCCCGACGATCGGCGCAACCGCCTGCTGACGCTGACACGCGCGGGGCGGACGTTGCTGGCGCGGGCGTTTCCGATCTGGAAACGCGCTCATGCGCAAGTCGAGGCGATGATGGCGAGCGCCGACCCGGATGGTCTGCGCACTGAGTTGCGGAATTTGACGTCGTCTCAGACGCAATCGTCCTGAGGCGCGGTCTGGCACCATTCACAACTCGCCGCCCCAACGCAGGCGGAGTCCAGTATGCATGCTCTATCGGTATTCTAGTGCCGCACATCGTGACGCGTGCATCTTGCAGTGACTGAGTGAAGCGACCGCTTGGTTCCATCAAGTTCCAGTTCCACTGATGCGACAGCGCCTTTTTTTGTAAGAGTTCCTGCCGAATTTAACTTTTGTGAATCGAAGTGTTGTTGGCATGCCACAGCGTTCGCGCGTGATGCGATTCAGTGCGACGATTAATTGACGGTCCGCGAATCGTGAGGCTTGGTGGCGCCACATTCTGAGGCAGGGGAGCACTATCAAGATGCGCATCGTTACTGGACTTCTTCTCGCGATCGGTCTTTCGGCGCCGGCCATGGCTGCTGACATGCGGATGCCGGTCAAGGCCGCACCAATGATGGTGGCTGTGCAGACCTAGGCTGGTCCTTATATCGGCGCCAACATCGGTTATGGCTGGGCGCGCACCGACGTGACCGCGGCCTTTACCGGCGGCGTGCTTGGCCCGGCGACGGCAACCGGTTCCGCCGATCTCAACGGCCTCGTTGGCGGTGCCCAGATCGGTTACAACTGGCAGGCTGGCGCGCTGGTGTTCGGCGTCGAGGCCGACATCAACGCATCGGGCCAGAGCGCATCCGGCGTCACCGCCTGCGGCATCGGCTGCTCGATCACTGAGACCTCGCGCATCAACTGGTTCGGCACGGTTCGTGGCCGCGTCGGCTTCGTCGCCGCCAACACCTAGCTCTTGTATGTCACGGGCGGTGCTGCCTGGACCAACGCCAGCGACACCACCACCGTGACGACCGGTCTCGGCACCGCCACGCTGGTCTCGCTCAACGACACCCGCGCCGGCTGGACCCTCGGCGGCGGCGTCGAAGCGGCCTTGACGCGCAACTGGAGCTGGAAGCTCGAGTACCTGCACATCCGCACCGAAGGCTGGGGCGGCACCGCTGCGATTGCCGCGCCGTTCGGCGGCACCGTCACGGAGAGCGCCACGATCCGCAACAACATCGTCCGCGCCGGTCTGAACTATCGTTTCTGATCGTCACTGACGGCACTGAACCAAGGCCCCGGGAAACCGGGGCCTTTTTCTATTGGCGCAAGCGCTTGTCGGGGATGTGACCGAAGTAGCGAAGCACCGGGTCGGTCACGAAAGCGCCGGTCGATCGCTCGTGCCGCCTGTGGTTTCGAAATACCGTTCGGCGCCCGGCCGGAATTAACATTTCTCCAGTGCGAATGGACTAGGCTCCGGCGCTGGGAGCCAAGCTGATGTCCATCGAGCACCTGATTCAGGGTTACGAAAGCCGACTGAAACTCTACTCGCTCGACGGGACCGCGATTGCGTGTCTGCGGGAGATATGGCCGCTGATCGAACCGTCGTTGGACGGTGCAATCGAGACGGTGCTGGACCTCACCGCGCAGCTTTTTCATACCGCGAAGGTGGTGGAGCAGCATCGGCCGAGGATCAAGGCGCTCGAGATTGCTCGTTTTCGCGCTTTGTTGGGTGGACGCCTCGATGAGGTCTACCTGGAGAGTTGCGTGCGCACGGCCGCGGAAGAAGGCTTGCTGGAACTCGACGCCCGGATGCGCAGCAGCGCGGGAAATATCGTCTTTCGTGCGGCCATGGACCGGCTGTCGGAGCACCGGCTGTTTGCGAACAAGCGGACCTTGTTCCGGTTCAAGGTGGTTTCTCAAGTCATCGGCATGGACGTCGCGAATGCGATGAGCCTGCATCGCTAGCTGTCGTCGCGCTCCCACATCACGTGGATGCGCGCCGACGGCTCGATCGTCAGCATCTGCCATGCGGTCTGGCCGGTGAGGCCGGCCATCGCGAGCCAGCGCACGCCGGAGATTGAGCCTGTCGCGGTGCCTGCGGTTACGCCATAGGCGACGTCCGAGCGCGACACTCCGCCGTCGATGCGCAAATTCGGCAGCAGGCGCCAACCGGCATAGCCGCCGATGGTCCAGCCGTCGGCCGTGACCCGCGCGGTCAGCGAATCCGATTGGCTTTCGAACCGCTCATAGCCGGCCAGCATGCCGATCACGAGATCCGGCGTCAGCTTGCGCGACAGTCCGGCCAGCGCATTCACCTGGCTGCCGCGGATATCCGAGCCGGCGGGCGCAGGCGCCGGAACATTGCGCGGCTGGAAGCCGCTGCCGCGCACCTCCACCCAGGCGAGCCATTCGCGCTGCGTGCGCAGCGCCGTGCCGGTGGCCCGAGCGCGGCAAAGGCATCCGGCACGCGGCCTTTGAATTTGTCGCTGGGTGCGTCGTCGGCCGCGAAGCTGATGCGCACGCCGCCTGGCCCGAGCGTCACCGCGCCGCCGCCGGTGCCGAAGGCATCGCCGACCGCACCGTCGACCGCACCGCCGATCGCCGCGCCGGAGAGTTGTCCCGCCAGCTTGGCCGCAGCCGCCTGCATTGCGGCGAGCCGCTCGCTGTCGGTTGGAGTGCCGGTGGTCCCTCCCGCGACCGTGGTGGTCGCGGTCGATGTATTGTTGAACGGACCAATATCGGGCCCCCCGGATGCGATGGTGGCGGTGTTAGAGATGACGCCGCTCGCGCCGGCCGCGATGGTGACCCGGATCACGACCGTCGCCGACGCCGCGCCAGGGATGTTGCCGAGGTTACAGATGACAGTGGTCGTGCCGGCGCAGGCGCCCTGGGTGGGCGTGGCGCTCACGAACGCCGTCGAAGCCGGCAGCACGTCGGTCATGACGACGAGCTGGGCGCTGTCCCCAGGAATGTTGCTGACAACGATGGTGTAGTCGATGGTCGCGCCAGCGGCGGCCGATGCCGGGGCGGTTTTGACGACGGAGGGATCCTGCGCCTGGGCGGGCAGGGCGGCCAGAACCAGGGTCCCAAGGCCAACGACCGCCGCCATCGCACGGAGCGATACCCACCGACGCAACGCCACCATGACACGAAATCCCCACCAGTCCCGGTAGCTTCCGACAAACCCTTGTGGAGTTCAACCGGGCTTCGGGAGATGCACACCGCTCCTGCGCACCCGCGAGATTGAGCCGCTCGCGGTTCTAGCGCCACGTCCCGGTGCTTTTGCAGCATCAAGCCGCAGCACCGTCCTTCAGAAATGCTTCAGCCGACTGCGCAGATCGGCATGAACCACCGCCTCGATCGGCGGTTGCGGGCCCATCGCCGACAACGCCGCGGCGCAGAGCCTCTCGGGATCGCGCTCGCCGAGCAAAGCGGATTGAACCACATGCGCCGCCAGGTTTTCCCGATCGAGCGCGGCGCAGGCGTCGTGAATCGCCATGCAGCCCATGTCGAAGGCGTGCGACAGAATGTCGATCACGCTGTCTTCGAATGCCGCGTCTTTCAGATAGGGGATGATGTTGGTCATGCGGCGTTGAACGTGTTGCCTTCTGGATCGCTCGATGATGCGACGACCCTAGGTGCTCGCCATGGGGGCGGCCAGTTTTATGTTTCCCAGCGTGCTTAAGGACAGCGGGGACAGCGGGGACGCGCGACCCCAGCGGACCGGCCATCGGTCAAGCCCGCAGGGCTAATCATTCAATAACCACGTGAAACATGGGGACTTGACGGGTCGGAACAAAAAGAGAACATTATCGCGTCTGAGTCACCCCCAAGGAGGATCGTCGTGGACCCGGACAAGCGAAGTGAGTGGCTGCGCAAGCTCGATGAACAATGCCCTTATCAGGTGGTGCTGCCGCGCAAGCAGCTCGCCGACGACAGCGAGATCATGAATTTCCTCT
>CANKHJ010000066.1 GCA_947481635.1 Bradyrhizobiaceae bacterium | reverse complement strand
GTTGCCGCTGCTGACCAGCGTGAGCGGCAGCACCGGCCCGACGAGTGGACGCGGCGCGGGACCGCTAGGCGCCTGCGGCCCGATCGGCGCGCGCGGCGTCTCCGCTTCCGGCGCCGGCAGCGCAACCGGAATCGCCCGATTGCCCATCAGCCGTTGGATTTCGCGCTCGACGAAATGCGCGAGCTTGCGCGCGCCGGGGCGCGTGAAATACACGCCGTCCGGGGCGCGCAAGCGGCGGGTCTGTCCTTCGAAGTCCGGACCTTGCAACGTGAACTTGCCGCCTTCATCGACAAAGCCGTCCCACACGTCGGCATAGACCAGGTTCGCGCGTTCAGCGGCCTTGCGATAAAGGTCGTTGAGAAACTGCATGTCGCTGGTCGAGCGCGCGCCGCGCAACGACGGCAAACCGACCCAGATCACCGGCACGCCGGCGCTCTTGAGCGCGGCGATGGTATCGGCGATGCGACGGTTATAGGCGGCGACCCAGCGATCGCTGCGATATTCAAGCGATGTGCCGCCGGCGCGCGGCGGCTCGGGCGCGACGATGGCGGGTTCGGCATCATCATTCTCGGCAACCTGATCCGGCGGCTTCTGATCCGGTGACTGCTCGTCGTTACGCTGGTCCGCAGGCTGCTCGGTCGAGCCGCTGGGCGGCGCGCGCTTCGGCGCCGCCGCCGGAGCCGCGGTCTGCCGCTCGCGGATCGCGGCGCGATCATTGAGGCCGAGCATCATCACGACGAAGGACGGCTTCTCGGCCGCGATCACCTCACGCGCGACCTGAGCCCAGGTGGTTTCGGTGCGCGTCTCATAACGCAGCAGCCCGGAGAAGCTGCGGTGCTTGCGGATGATCCCGATCTCGGGCGTCTCGGCGAAAGCGTCTTCAAGACCGTAAGCAAGCCAGTCCGCCATCGAGTCGCCCATCACCACGACCTTGGTGGTCGGCGTGGCCTCACTCCGGCGCGGCGGCGGGGCGCGCGAGAAATCGACGCGCGGCGCTTCTTGCGGAACGCTCGCCGGCGGACCGAATAGCGGGCCGAAACGAAACGGCTGCGGCGCCTGCCGGCGCGGCTGATCCCCGAAAAAAGGAAAGAATTGCGCCTCAGCGGTCGCGATCAGGCCGGCCATGACCAGAGCAACACCGACCAACGCCGCACAAAGGCGGAGCACGCGCCGGGTGGAACCTGATCTTGGAGTTATCTTCATGGACTCGACGCTACAGGACCTGACGAAACCGTCCAGTATCTCGGGTCTGACGCCGAAAATTGTCAATCTTTAGATCGCCGGGTGGTTACCCCCGGCGGGGGTTAACGGCGCAGCAGGTCGAGCAGCGCCGCCGACGCGAAACCGTCGGCAACCTGCCCCTGGCTCACCTGGAAGCTGCGGACCGCGGCGCGGGTGCGCCCGCCGAACTGCCCGTCCGGCTCGCCGATGTCATAGCCGCGGCGGGCGAGATGCTGCTGAAATTCCAGGCGCTCCTGGCGCGACAGCACGCGCTCGTGGCGCGGCCAGGGCTGGATGAAGGGCTCGCCGCCGCGCAGCCGGTCCGCGAGATGACCGATCGCCAGTGCATAAGCCTCGGCCGGATTGTATTTCATGATGACGCGGAAATTCTGCAGCATCAGGAAGCCCGGCCCCTGCACACCCGCCGGCGCGAGCAGATAGCCGCGATCGTCGTGGCGCGGGAACGGCGCACCGCCAGCGCGGCGCAAGCCATGCCGCTCCCACTCGCGGACCGTGAGTTGATGCGAGCGATCGGCTTGCATGAAATTGAAGTCGGCCGGCACGACGACCTCGTAACCCCAGGTCTGTCCGGAATTCCATCCGTCGCGTTTGAGATTATTCGCGGTCGAGGCGATCACATCCGCGATCGAGTCGACCACATCGCGCCGTCCATCACCGTCGAAATCGACGGCGTAGCGCTTGAACGCGGTCGGCATGAACTGGGTCGGCCCGAAGGCGCCGGCCCAGGATCCCTTGAGCCGGTCCGGATGCACATCGCCACGCGCCACGATCTCGACCGCGGTGAGGAATTCGTCGCGGAAATAAGCCTGACGCCGGCCGACACAGGCGAGCGTCGCGGTCGAACGCAGCACCGGCCGTTCACCGCCCTGCGTGCCGTAATTCGATTCCACGCCCCAGATCGCCGTGATGATGTGGCGATCGACGCCATAGGCGCGCTCGACCGCGTCGAAGGTCGCGCGATGCTGCGCCAGCATGGCGCGGCCACCCGCGATCCGCGCGTCGCTCACCAGCGTGTCGAGATAATCCCAGAACGACTTGGTGAATTCCGGCTGGGAATCCATGAAGTCCATGATCTTGAGGTCGGGGGTGAGCCCCGCGGTAGCCGCATCATAGGCAGCCTTGGTCACACCGCGTCGCGCCGCCGGCGGCCACAGCCCGGCAATGCATTGATCGAAATTCGCCGCCGATGCGCGGATCGCATCCGAAGTCATCAGCGGATGACCGGACGCGCCGGATTCACCGCTCCATTGGCTGGTGTTGGGCAGCAGGCCCGGAATCTGGCCAAGAGCGGGACTGGTCACGACCAGGACCAGCGCCAGAATCGCCGCAATCTTGCCGATCGGTTGCATGCATGTGTCCATGTCCGCCACCCCTTTCGCCCGCTCGGAGCCGCCGGGTATTATGGGGAACCATCCTGGTTGCAGTATGGTTAACACAGCCGCGGCGAACCGACTCACCCCCGCCATTAGCGCTGCGCCGCAAACAGCAAAAAGATAGAGCATGAAGCCGATTCGCAAAGCCATTTTCCCTGTCGCGGGCCTGGGCACCCGGTTTCTTCCCGCCACCAAGGCGATGCCCAAGGAGATGCTACCGGTGGTCGACCGGCCGCTGATCCAGCATGTCGTGGACGAGGCGCGCCAGGCCGGAATCGAGCATTTCATCTTTGTGACCGGCCGCAACAAGGGCGTGATCGAGGATCATTTCGACCGGCAATTCGAGCTCGAGGCGACGCTGAAAGACCGGAAGAAAAAGGCCGATCTCACGCTGTTGCAGCAGGACCTGCCGGGACCGGGCTCAACCAGCTTCACGCGCCAGCAGGAGCCGCTCGGCCTCGGCCATGCGGTGTGGTGCGCGCGCGAATTGGTCGGCGATGAGCCATTCGCGCTGCTGCTGCCCGACGTGCTGGTGCAGCACGAGACCGGATGCCTCGCGCAGATGATCGCGGCGGCCAGCGAGGTCGGCGGCCGCTCCAATGTCATCGCGGTGGAGGAAGTGCCGCATGAGCGCGTCGATCAATACGGCGTGGTCGGAATCGGCGCGAAGCGCGGCAAGATGTTTACGATCACCGAGATGGTTGAGAAGCCGCCGCGCGACCAGGCGCCGTCCAACCTCACCATCACCGGCCGCTACATTCTTCAGCCGGAGATTTTCAACATCCTCGCCGAAGGCAAGCGCGGTGCCGGCAACGAGATCCAGCTCACCGACGCGATGGTCGAACTCGCGAAGAAGCAGCCATTCTACGGATTGAAATTCGAGGGCAAGAGCTTCGACTGCGGCTCGAAGGTCGGATTTCTCGCGGCCAACGTCGCCTACGCGTTGCAGCGCCCGGACATCGCCCCGGCCTTCAGGGAAGAACTGAAGAAGCTGCTCGGATAAATGAAGCTGTCATTCCGGGGCGCCCCGAAGGAGCGAACCCGGAATCCAGACCAAAGCAGTCTCGGTTGAATCATATCACTTGCGCCTGGATTCCGGGTTCCGACCTTCGGTCGGTCCCGGAATGACGAAAGCGCTCAATCGTTATGCGTGTCGTGCACCGCGACCGCGCCGCGGCGCCAATAGCCGGCGGCGCGCATCCATTTCGGATTGGCGCCGTGATCGGCGATGAGCTGCGCGCGCAGCCCCTTGGCGGTGAGCGACTCGCACGCCACCCAGGCATAGAAGTCGCCGGCCGGCAGCTTCATGGTATCGAGCGTCCGCGACAGCACATCGGTCGTGCCGGCCTCTGCGCCATTGCGATGCGCCCAGGTGACGGTCACGGCGGCCTTGCTCTCGAACGTCACCTGATCCGCCGCTGTGTCGACCTCGGCCAGCACTACCACGCGCGTGCCGGCTGGATATTCGGTCAGCCGCCGCGCGATGGCCGGTAGCGCGGTATCGTCGCCGATCAGCAGATGCCAGTCGTATGTCAGCGGGATGATGAACGAGCCGCGCGGTCCACCGATGCGCAGCGTCTGCCCCGGCTTCGCATGCTCGGCCCATTGCGTCGCCGGTCCGGCATCATGAATGACGAATTCGACCGTCAGTGTCTTGGCGACCGGATCGTAACCGCGCGGGGTGTAATCACGCGACACCAGCGACGGCTCGCCCTCGGGCGTGGTGCCGCCGTCCGGAAAGAACAGCTTGATATGGTCGTCGAAGCCGAGGCTGGTGAAGCCCTCAAGGTCGGCGCCGCTCAACGTGACGCGGATCATATGCGCGGCGATGGTCTCGACGCGCTCGACCTTCAGCTCGCGCCGTTTAGTTTCATGACGGACACGGCGCGGCGCGCGCGGATCAACGGCAACTTCGGGTGCAACATCAACGGACGTCATGCCGGGGGAACTCCCATTTATCGTCTGACGTGTCGAGCATGATTGCGCAGCCACCGCAAGTAAAGTCGATGCGAGAAGCGCAAGATTTGAATCGTTTTAAGGTCTTCCCGCGGGCTCGTCATCGCTGCAGCCGTACCCCAAGCGTGAAGATGTCGGCGCTGTAATTCAGTCCCGGCAGGCTCGAGGTCAGCCACTCGTGTCGCACCTCGCCCTTGAGATGGACCTCGCGCGTCGCTTTGTAGATGAAACCCGCCGAGAGCAGCTGACGCTGATCGTTGCGGCCGATACTGTCATAGGTATCGAAGCCGATGCCGGCCTTCAGCGTCGCGGTCAGATAGCGCCGGAACGCATGATCGACCTGCAGACCGACATCGCGCGAGAGATAGCCCGCCATGCCTGGCAGTGTCAGTTCATTCACGGCTGATTTCGCAACCAGCGTGAGGGTCGTGAGCGGCGTTGCGGTCCAGGCCAGCGATGAATCGAATACGAAGCCGCTCAGGCTGGTCAACGATGGGTCTTTATAGTCACGCGTCGTGTAACCGGCGGAAATCTCGCCGGTGAGCCGTCGTGGCAGGCTGAAGCTCGCGCCCGCGCGATAGGTCCTGCCGTTGGAATCGCGTTGCAGGCCGGAGCGGTCGAACCGCAGATCGTGCGCGCGCTGATCGGTCGCGATCTCGACGAAGGGCTTCACGCCCGGCAGCGTCTCGTAGCTGCCGCGGAACACGCCGCCATATTGATTGTAGTTGCGGTCCTCATTGCTGGCGGTCGCGCCGTTGGTGAAGCTCGAATTCTGATATTGCGTGCGATCGACATTCGCCTTGGCTGAGACCTCGAAGCGGTTGAAGCGCTGTGTCACGCCGGCCGTGAACCCGGTATTCGAATACACCGGCAGGCGCGACAGATTGCCCTGCACGTTCAGGCTGCCGGGATTGTCGGTGCCGACCAAGAGGCGGCCTTGCAGGTCGATGCTGGTGTCGCGCAGCACGTCGATGCGGCCGTCAACCTTGGCGTCGACGCTCGGACGATCCGACACATCGCCCGACTGGTAACCGGTATAACTGCCGCGCAGGTCAGCATTCAGCGCGTGGCGCCGCCAGTCGGAGCGCACCAGCAATTCCGGCGCGATCACATAAAGGCCCGAGCCGGTCGCACCGCCCGGCACGCGGGCCGGATTGGAATCGAACCCGCCCGAGAGTTCGACCGCAGGCTTGATGAGGAAGGCGCCCGCGCGCCATCCGAGCGGATCGAACGCCGTGTCATCCTCGGGGATGCGCCGGATCGGCGGCTGATAGAAATATGGTGACTCGATACCGATGCTGCCGGTCGCGATGCGATCTGCCTGAGCACGCTGCGCGGCGCGGCGCGCTGCCGGTGTCGCGGTCGTTGGCAACGGCAAGGGCGGGGGGACGACGGCCCGCTGCTGGTTGCCGGAGCGGCTGCCGAGGGGGCTGACCTTCTGGCGTGGGATGTTGGTTGAGTTGAAGCCGGTGTTTCCCGCCCCGGCCGCCGGCGGGCGCTTGAAGACTTGCGGCCCGGGCGTCGCGGTATTGCGTCCCGCCGGCCGGAACCCGGACTGGCGTGGATCGCCGTCGATTCGGGGCGTCAGCAGTGAGGGAAAGGCGGAATCGTCGGTGCGCACGGGCCAGGCCCGCGGACGCCCCGAGCACCGCCAGAACGAGCGGTAGCGCGCAGAAAAAGGGGCGACGACGCGACAATCCTGGCTCTCCGAATCCATCCTGCCGGCCGCCTTAGGCTTTGGTTAACGAACCTAAAAACTTATGGTTAACGAGACGTTATCCGGGGAGGCTTCCCTGGCACCCGTCGCCTTGCCGCGCGGGAGGGTGTATCTATTGGGCCATGCCCAAACTGACCCCCCAACGAAGCGACATGCGCGAACCGACCCCCGCCCCGATCGCTTCCGCCCTGCGGACCCTCGATGCCGAGGGCAGCGGCATCGCGGCGCTGGCGGTAGCGCTGGGACAGGGGCTCGGACCGGCCTTCGTTGCCGCCGTGGAACTGATGCGCGGCGCCAAGGGCCGCATTGTCGTCAGCGGCATGGGCAAGTCGGGTCACGTCGGCAACAAGATCGCGTCGACCTTTGCTTCGACCGGCACCCCCGCCTTTTTCGTCCACCCCGCCGAGGCGAGCCACGGCGACCTCGGGATGATCACGTCCGACGACGTGATCCTCGCGCTGTCCTGGTCGGGCGAAACCGCCGAACTGAAGAACCTGATCGACTATTCGCGCCGCTTCCGCATTGGATTGATCGCGGTCACGTCGAATGCCGAAACCACGCTCGGCCAGGCCGCGGACATCGTGCTCACGCTGCCGCAGGCGCGCGAGGCCTGCCCGCACAACCTGGCGCCGACCACGTCCTCGCTGATGCAACTCGCACTCGGCGATGCGCTCGCCATTGCATTGCTGGAAGGCCGCGGCTTCACCGCGATGGATTTCGGCCGGCTGCATCCGGGTGGCCGTCTCGGCGCACTGCTTAAATTCGTTCGCGACGTGATGCATGTCGGCGAGGCCATGCCGCTGGTGTCGCTCGGCACCGCCATGTCGGATGCATTGGTCGTGATGACCGCGAAAGGTTTCGGCTGCGTCGGCGTGATCGATCCTCGCGGCCAGCTTGCCGGCATCGTCACCGACGGCGACCTGCGCCGTAACATGCGCACGGACCTGCTCAGCGCCACGGTGGAACAGGTGATGACGCCGCGCCCCAAGACGGTACGGCCCGATCAGCTTGCCAGCGAGGCGCTGGAGATCCTCAACTCGTCGAAGATCACGGCGCTGATCGTCGCTGAAGGTACCAAGCCGGTCGGCATCGTGCATCTGCACGATCTGCTGCGCGCCGGCGTGGCGTAAGCCGCGCGGGGCTCAGCCGCGGCATTCTCTATGCCGCACGCTCGTCGGAAATCATCTTGCCGTCATTCGGCAGACTTGCCGGGGCGACGAACTGCACCGCACCGCGCATCTTGGTCAGCGACTGCAACGTCGCGGCGACGGCCTGTTCGAGATCGACGCCTGATGAACTGCATTCGGCCAACAGCAGCATCACGTCCTGCTCGTTCTCGCGCGTCACCTTGAGACGCACCCGGCCAAGCTCCGGATGCCGCTTCGCGACCTCGGCGACCTGGCCGGGATGCACGAACATGCCTTTGACCTTGGTGGTCTGGTCGGCGCGTCCCATCCAACCCTTGATGCGCGTGTTGGTGCGACCGCATGGCGACGGTCCGGCGAGCACCGCCGACAGGTCTCCGGTCGCGAGCCGGATCATCGGATAATCCTGGCTGAACGACGTGACGACAAGCTCGCCGACCTCGCCTGCGGCGACCGGATCGCCGGTGCCGGGCCGCACGATCTCGACGATCAGAGTCTCGTTGACCACCATACCCTCGCGCGCCGGCGTCTCGTAGGCGATCACGCCGGCCTCCGCGATCGCGTAGCATTGCAGTACATCGACGCCACGTCCGCGCAGCTCATCGCGCAGCGAGGCGGGCAGTGCCGCGCCTGAGACCAGCCCCCGCTTGATCGACGAGGCGTCCTTGCCGGTTGTTGCTGCGGTATCGATCAGCACTTTCAAGAAATCCGGCGTCCCGGTGAATGCCGACGGCCTGAAATGCGCGATGGCATCGAGCTGCAATTCGGTGTTGCCGACGCCGCCCGGAATCACCGCGCATCCCAGCGCGTGCGCGCCCTCTTCCAGCATGAAGCCGCCGGGCGTCAGGTGATAGGCGAATGAATTATGTACGATATCGCCGGTCCGCACACCGGTGGCGAACAGCGCACGCGCCACGCCCCACGAATCGATCATGGCGCTTTGCGGCTCGAAGATCGGCCCCGGCGACATCAGCAGCCGCAGCACCTGGCCCGGCGCCGTGACGTTGAAGCCACCGAATGGCGGATCGGCCTTCTGCAAGCCGACGAGATCGGATTTGCGCAGCAGCGGCAGCTTTGCCAGCGCCGCGCGGCTATTGATGGATTGCGGATCGATGCCGCCAAGATGCCTCGCCCATCCCGGCGCGGTCAGCGCGCGCGCGAGCAGATCTGGCAATGCGCCGAACAAGTCGCGTTGGCGCGCGGCGGGATCGCGGGTCTCGAGCGCGTCGAAATGGTCGAGGGACGTCATCGGCGACGGATCACGCCAGCCACCGTTTGCGGCGCTTGTAGTGCTTGCCTTCGCGGAACGACTTGCGCTTGCCTTCGGCGATGCCGAGATAGAATTCCTTCACGTCCTCGTTTTCAAGCAGCCCCTGCGCCGGCCCATCCAGCACCACGCGGCCATTCTCCAGCACGTAGCCATAGCGCGCATGCTTGAGCGCCATATAGGTGTTCTGCTCGGCGAGCAGGAAGGACACGCCTTCCTTCGCATTGAGGCTCGCCACGATCTCGAAAATCTCCTCGACGAGTTGCGGCGCCAGCCCCATCGACGGCTCGTCGAGCAGGATCATCTTCGGCCGCGACATCAGCGCGCGGCCGATCGCGCACATCTGCTGCTCGCCGCCAGAGGTGTATCCGGCCTGCGAGTTACGCCGTTCCTGCAATCTTGGGAAATAGGTATAGACGAGGTCCATGTCGCGCTTGATCGCGGCCTTGCCGTCGCGGCGCGTGAACGCGCCGGTGAGCAGGTTCTCTTCGATTGTGAGATGGCCGAAGCAGTGGCGGCCTTCCATCACCTGGATGCAGCCGCGCCGCACCAGGTCATTCGGCGAGCGCGAATGCACTTCCTCGCCTTCGAACAGGATCGATCCCTTGGTCACCTCGCCGCGCTCGGCGTGCAACAGGTTCGAGATCGCCTTGAGCGTCGTGGTCTTGCCGGCGCCATTGGCGCCGAGCAACGCGACGATGCCGCCGCGCGGCACGTCGAGCGAGACTCCCTTGAGCACCAGGATGACGTGGTCATAGACCACCTCGATGTTGCTCACCGAGAGAATGGTATCGCCCGCCGCAATAGCGGCGGGCGATGATGTTGTGGTCGCGAGCGTCATGAGGCCTTGTCGCAAGCCTCGGTGCGCTTTGGCCAGCCGGTCGCCTTGGTGACGTATTCGGTCGACGCGGCGGTAAGCAGCGGCTGCACCTTGTCGGTCATCGGCGTGATCCAGTCCGACGCCTTCACCCACTTGGTGCCGTCCCATTGCTGCATATAGGCAGCGTGGTGGCCGTTGTGGTTGGCACAGGTGACCTTGAGCGGACCCGCGAAGTCGCCGAGGCCGATCTCCTTCCAGCGCGCGGCGGAGATTTCCAGCGTTTCGAATCCGCGCCGGACGTCTTCGCCGGTCACGGCTTTCCTGCCGGTGATCTTCTGCGCGTTGAGGACCGCTTCGGCCATCAGCACCGAGTTCATCACGCCGCGATTATAGAGGTTTTCGCCGACCTTATCCTTGGCGGTCTGGCTCTTACCCTTGTCGACGACGTGCTTCATGATGTCCTGGATCGCTGGATATTGCGCGCCGACGCCGTTCATGTTGAGCGTCAGGTAGCCCTTGGCATCCGCGCCGGCCGGACGTGCATCATCCTCACCGCCCGACCACCAGACGCCGACGAACTTGTCCATCGGGAAGTTGATCTTCGCGGCTTCCTTCACGGCGGTTGGGTTCATCGCGCCCCAGCCCCACATGATCATCCAGGCCGGACGATCGCGGCGGACATTGAGCCACTGCGCCGACTGGTTCTGCATTTCCTGCGCGGTGACCGGATAGAGCTTTATCTCGAAACCGAAATCCTTGGCGAGATTCTCGAGCAGCGGGATCGGCTCGCGACCATAGCCGCCCTCAAAGAAGATGTAGCCGATCGTCTTGCCCTTGAGCTTGTCGATGCCGCCTTCCTTCTCGCCGATATACTTGAGGATCATCGACAGGCCGTCCCAATAGGTGGCCGGCGGATTGAAGATCCAGGGGAAGTTATTGCCGTCGGCAGAGGCCGAGAGGCCGTAAGCCATCGAGAGGATCGGGATCTTGTCGACCGCCGCCTTCGGGATCAGGCCGAGCGTGATGCCGGTCGAATACGGATTGATGACGACCGGCTTCTTCGCCTTCAGCTTCTCGTAGCACTCCAGGCCCTTGTTGGTGTCATAGCCGGTCTCGCATTCCTCGATCGCGATCTTGACGCCGCCGATGCCGCCGTCGCGCTCATTGAGCATCGACAAATAGTCATTCATTCCGTTGGCGATCGGAATGCCCGAGCCGGCAAACGGTCCGGTGCGGTAACTGAGCAGCGGAATGAAGATACTGTCCTGGGCCTGCGCCGGTATGGCGAAAGCCGACCCGACCAGGGCCATGGCGCACGCGGCGCCGAACATTTTGATGCGCATCGCATTCCTCCCATGTATCCGGCCCGATTGTCGTCGAGGCCGTGCGTTGCGGCCCGGTTGATGCGCCGGACCTTTTCCCTCCCGCTATCCCTCAGGACGCGGGAATTAACGCTCAGTTTGCACCCTCAATAGGGGAAAGGCCACACCCTGAGTTTCTGTTTCGCGATCTGCCAGAGCCGCGCCAGGCCGTGCGGCTCCACGATCAGAAAGAAGATGATCAGCGCGCCCACGACCATGAATTGCAGGTGTTCGAGCGTTGCCGAGCCGATGCTGATGCCGAATGTCTCCGGCACCGATTTCAGCATGATCGGCAGGCCCCAGATGAAGGCCGCGCCGATGAAGGAGCCGATCAGGCTGCCCAGGCCGCCGATGATGATCATGAACAGGATCAGGAACGATCGGTTGATGTTGAAGGCATCCGGCTCCGCCGCGCCGAGCCAGAGGAACACCATCATCGCGCCTGCCACGCCGCAATAGAATGACGACACCGCGAAGGCGAGCAGCTTAGTGCGCGGCAGCCGGATGCCGATCAGCTCCGCCGCGATGTCCATGTCGCGCACCGCCATCCACATGCGGCCGATGCGCCCGCGCACCAGGTTCGATGCGATCCATGTCATCACCACCACGATCGTCAACACGATCAGATAGCGCGTTACCGGCGTCGCATTCGGCCCGCTGACCGGAATGCCGAACACCGCGCGGGTCGGCACCTCGATCGCGCCAGAGACGTTGTTGTTGTAGAGCCACGGAATGCGGATGAAGCACCATGACAGGAAGAACTGCGCTGCGAGCGTTCCCACCATCAGATAGAAGCCCTTGATCCGCAGCGACGGCAGCCCGAACACTGTGCCGATCGCGGCAGATGCAAATCCGGACACGATGATCAGCAGGATGATGTTGGCATCGGGAAAGATCGTGGTGAGCTTGTAGCAGGCATAAGCGCCGACGCCCATGAAGGCGCCGGTGCCGAGCGACAACTGGCCCGCGTAGCCAAGCAGCAAGTTGAGCCCGATCGCCGCAAGCGAGAAGATCAGGAAGGGAATCAGCACCGAATTGATGACGAAGCTCGACATCGTCAACGGCACGACCACGAACGCCACCGCGAGAATGACGATCATGCCGATCCGGTCCTGCAACACCGGGAACGTGGCCTGGTCGGCCTCGTAGCTCGTCTTGTATTGGCCGGCCTCGCGGTAAAACATCAGGTAGTCCCTGCCGCCGAATGCACGCTGGTCATCTTAAATCCGTTCGATAATACGTTCGCCGAACAACCCTTGCGGCCGCACCAGCAGGAAAATCAGCGCGATCAGATAGGCGAACCAGGCCTCGATGCCCGAGCCGAGCAGCGGGCCCCAATAGAACTCCCCGAGCTTTTCACCGATGCCGATGATCAGCCCGCCGACGATCGCGCCGGGAATCGACGTCAGCCCGCCCAGCACCAGCACCGGCAGCGCCTTGAACGCGACGATTTCCAGCGCGAACGAGACCGAGGACCGCGCGCCCCACATGATGCCGGTGGTTAGCGCAACGATGCCGGCGGCAAACCACACCACCACCCAGACCTGTTCGAGCGAGATACCGACCGAGAGCGCCGCCTTATGGCTGTCGGCCACCGCGCGTAGCGCGCGGCCGATGCGGGTCTTCTGGAAGAACAGCGCAAGACTGGTGACCATGACCGACGCGATCACCGCCGCAGCAATGTCGATCTTCTGCAGGCTGACGAAACCGCCCAGCATCTTGATCTCGATCGCGCCGCGCGGCAGGCCGAGGTCCTCGGTGATCATCGACTTCGGCTCGCCGCCGAAGACCAGTTCGCCGAGGCCCACCAGGAAATAGGTCAGCCCGAAGGTCGCCATGAAGAGAATGATATCCGGCTGGTTCACCAAGGGCCGCAAGATCGCGCGCTCGATGCACCAGGCCAAGGCGAACATCACGACGATGGTGATCGCGAGCGCCAGATAGGCCGCAACCATCCCGGAGCTGACGCCCCATTTGCGCAACAGCGCATGAAGGCCGACCAGCGTCAGCGCCGCGAACACCACCATGATGCCCTGCGCGAAATTGAACACGCCGGACGCCTTAAAGATCAGCACGAAGCCGAGCGCGATCAACGCATAGAGCACCCCCGCGACCAGGCCCTCCCACAATGTCTGCACCAGCAGATCGGGCGCCTGGCCCATCTGCATGAACGGATCGATGAAGACGCGGTAGAGGATGTTCATCTCAATGCGCCACGCCGAGATAGGCGGAGATCACGGCCTGGTCGCTCTTCACGGCGTCGGGTACGCCGTCGGCGATCTTGGTGCCGTGATCCAGCACCACCACGCGGTCGGATAGATCCATCACCACACCCATGTCGTGTTCGATCAGCGCGATGGTGGTGCCGAAATGCTCGTTCACGTCGAGGATGTAGCGCGACATGTCCTCTTTCTCTTCGAGATTCATTCCGGCCATCGGCTCGTCGAGCAGCAGCAGGTCAGGGTCCATTGCGAGTGCGCGGCCGAGCTCGACGCGTTTCTGCAAGCCATAGGGCAGACGGCCGACCTGCACCTTGCGGATATGCGCGATCTGCAGGAAGTCGATGATCTCCTCGACGCGGCGGCGATGCGCCACCTCTTCCGCTGCGGCCGGCCCGAAGCGGATCAACTGCCAGAAGAAGTTGCGGTTCATCTTGAGCGTACGCCCGGCCATGATGTTGTCGAGGGCGGACATGCCGCGGAACAGCGCGACGTTCTGGAAGGTGCGCGCGATGCCGCCCTGCGCGGCTTCAAACGGACGCATCCGGTTGCGCGTGACGCCCTTGAACGAGATGCGGCCCTGCTGCGGATGATAGAAGCCGTTGATGACATTCAGCATCGAGGTCTTGCCGGCGCCGTTCGGCCCGATGATGGCGCGGATCTCGCCCTTGCGGATGTCGAACGATACGCCGGTCAGTGCCTTCACGCCGCCGAATGACAGCGAGACGTTCTCGACCGCGAGCAACACCTCCCGCGCCGCAGCTTCGGTGGCACCCGGCTCCTTCATGCGGCCTCCAGGACCGGAGGCTTGAACGGCACCAGGTCCATATCGCGGATCGCGACGCGGGCATTCAGCGCGCCCTTGCGGCCGTCCTCGAAGGTAACGACCGTCGAAATCGCCGCTTCGTGCGAACCGTCATAAAGTGCGGTGGCGAGCGCGCCATAGCGATCCGCGATCAGCCCGCGGCGCACCTTCATGGTGCGGGTGAGTTCGCCGTCGTCGGCGTCGAGCTCCTTCGGCAGGATCAGGAAACGCCGGATCTGTGCGCCGGCCATCACGCCCTCTTCCGCGAGCGAGCGGTTCACCTCGGCGACATGCTCGGCCACCATTTCGTAGACTTTCGGATGCGCCGCGAGCTCCTGGTAGGAGCCATAGACGACGTTGTTACGCTCGGCCCAGCTACCGACCGCGACCAGATCGATATTCAGCATCGCGCAGGCGACATCGCGCCCATCGCCGAAGGCCACGGCTTCCTTGATGTTCGGGAAAAATTTCAGCTTGTTCTCGAGATATTTCGGCGCGAACAGCGTGCCGTCGGTGAGCTTCCCGACATCCTTGGAGCGGTCGATGATCTTGAGATGGCCGGTCTTGGGATCGAAGAAGCCGGCATCGCCGGTGCGCACATAGCCGTCCCGGGTCAGGGTCTCGGCGGTCTTTTCGGCGTCCTTGTAATAGCCGGCGAAGACGCCCGGCGACTTGAACAGCACCTCGCCATTGTCGGCGATCTTCACGTCGACATCGATATTCGGCGTGCCGACGGTGTCGGCATAGATCTGTCCGTCCGGCTGCGCGGTGATATAGACCGCGGCTTCGGTCTGGCCGTAGAGCTGCTTCAGGTTGATGCCGAGCGAGCGGTAGAAGCGGAAAATCTCCGGCCCGATCGCTTCGCCGGCGGTATAGGCAACGCGGATGCGTGACAAGCCATAGCGGTTCTTCAGCGGGCCATAGACCAGGATCTCCCCCAGCCCATAGATCAGCCGCGCGCCGAGCGGCACCGGCTCCTTGTTGAGAATCTTCTCGCCCCACTTGCGCGAATGCTCGATGAAGAAATTGAACATGCGGCGCTTGAAGCGGCTGGCATCCTCCATCCGCACCATGGTGAGCGTCAGCAGGTTCTCGTAGATGCGCGGCGGCGCGAAGGCGTAGGTGGTGCCGATCTCGCGGCGATCCTCGATCACCGTCTCCGGCGCCTCCGGACAGCTGACGCAGAAGCCGGCGGTGTAGGATTGCGCGTAAGAGAAGACATGGTCGCCGACCCATGCGAGCGGCAGATAGGCGATCACCTCTTCGTCCGCGGTGAGATGGTCGAACAGGTTGCCGTTCTCCGCCGACACGATGACATTGTCGAAGGTCAGCATCACGCCTTTCGGGCGTCCCGTCGTGCCGGAGGTATAGAGAATGATCGCGAGATCAGACCCCTTGCCTTGCGCGACCGAGGCATTCCACTGCGCTTCGGCTTGCGGATCCTTCGCCAGGGCTTCGCGCCCCAGTGCCTGGACTTGGTCGATCGATTTCAGGCGCGCGTGATCGTAATCGCGCAGCCCGCGAATTTCGTCATAGAGTACCTGCTGCAATCCGCTCAGCCGCTCCGAGATCGAGGTGATCTTGTCGACCTGCTCCTGGTCTTCCACGACGGCGATGGCGATCTCGGCATGCTCAAGCACATAGGCCATCTCGTCGGCGACCGAATCCGAATAGATCGGCACCGGCACTGCACCGAGCGCCTGCGCGGCGCACATCGCCCAGTAGAGCCGCGGACGGTTCGAGCCGATGATGGCGATCTTGTCGCCGCGCTTGAGGCCGAGGAGGCTGAGCCCGACCGAGAAGGCGCGCACCTCTTCCAGCACCTGGTCCCAGGTCCAGGTCTGCCAGATACCGAGATCCTTGTGACGGATAGCAGGCCGGGAACGCAGGGATTCAGCGTTTCGGATCAATAGCTTGGGAAAGGTATCAACGCGCGCATTGGGCGCAGTCGGCACGTCCGGCCTCCCCTCCTCGCGCCCCGCCCACCATTGCAGCGAGGCCGGCTTTTCTCGTTGCCCACCCTATTGGGCGGTTGTTGCGATTTGAGGACACCGGCCGACGCCGGTCAAGCCGTTAAGCGACGGCCATAAGTCGGATATCGCGGTCACGGATTGACGCCGCAGCTACTCCGCCGCCTTGAGCAGCGGCGCGCCGCCAGCACGGAACTGGTCCCACAATACCGCCTCCTCGGCCTTGGCCGCCGCGAGATGCCGCGCCTTCACATGGCCGAAGCCGCGGATCTTCTCCGGAATGCCGGCCAGCCCCACCGCGACGGCGTGGTTCTCCGGCGTCAGCGATGCCAGCACGTCATCGAGCATCGCCTGATAATCGGCGACCAATTGCCGCTCCAGCCTCCGTTCCTCTGAATAGCCGAACACATCGAAGGCGGTGCCGCGCAGCACCTTGAGCTTCGCCAGCAGCCGGAACGCGCTCATCATCCAGGGGCCGAAGCTGATCTTCTTCGGCAGCCCGGTGATCTTGTCGCGTCGCGCGAACAACGGCGGCGCGAGATGGAATTCGAGCCGCAGCGTCGCCCCATCGAACTCGTTATTGACCTGGCGCAGGAACGCATCGTCGGCATAGAGCCGCGCGACCTCGTATTCGTCCTTGTAGGCCATCAGCTTGAACAGATAGCGCGCGACCGCATCGGCAAGTCCGGATTTGCCGGGCGCCTTGGCGGCTTCGGCAGCACGGACCGTGTCGACCAGCGTGCGATAGCGCGCCGCATACGCCGCGTCCTGATAGCTGGTCAGGAACCCGACACGCCGCTCCACCATCTCGTCGAGCGACTGTGAGATGTGGCGCACCGGATCGGCCGGCGGCGCGATCAGCTTCGCCACCGCATCCGGATCATGGGCCGCACGACGGCCCCAGCGGAATGCCAGCAGGTTGGATTCGGCCGCCTCGCCGTTGAGCCTGATCGCGGCTTCGATCGATTCCGCGGACAGCGGCAATCCACCGAGTTGATAGGCGTAGCCGAGCATCACCATGTTGGCGCCGATCGACTGGCCGGTGAGTGCCGCCGCGAGCCGCGACGCATCGATGAAATGGCTGTGCCCCTCGCCGGCCGCTGTCTTGATGGCGCGCCTGATCCGTTCGGTCGGCAGCGAGAAGTCGGCGTTGCGGGTGAAATCGCCAGGCAGCATCTCTGCGGTGTTGATGACGGTGCGCGTCGCGCCCGGCTTGACCGCGCCGAGCACCTTGCGCGTGCCAGCGACGACGATGTCGCCGCCGATCACGAGGTCGGCGCCGGCCGCCGCGACGCGGATGCCGTGGATGTCGTCCGGCGAACGCGCGATGCGGATATGGCTGTAGACCGCGCCGCCCTTCTGCGCGAGGCCGGCCATGTCGATGACGCCGATGCCCTTGCCCTCGAGATGCGCGGCCATGCCGAGAATGCCGCCGACCGTCACCACGCCGGTGCCGCCAATGCCGGTGACGATGATGTTGTAGGTCTGGCCGATGGTGGGGAGAACGGGATCCGGCAGATCAGCGAACTCGCTGCGCTCCCTCTCCCCGCTTGCGGGGAGAGGGTTGGGGTGAGGGGGACTATCGACGATCTCAGTCCCTGGAGAGTCCCCCTCACCCGACGTGCTGCGCAAGTCGACCTCTCCCCGCAAGCGGGGAGAGGTAAGGGAGGCAAGACCGGTCTTCTTTTTCGGCTTCGCGCCATGCACCGTCACGAAGGACGGACAGAAGCCTTTCACGCAGGAAAAGTCCTTGTTGCAGCTCGACTGGTCGATGGTGCGCTTGCGACCGAACTCGGTCTCCAGCGGCTGCACCGAGACGCAATTCGACTGCACGCCGCAATCGCCGCAGCCTTCGCAGACCAGTTCGTTGATGATCACGCGCTTGTCGGGATCGGGGAATGCGCCGCGCTTGCGCCGCCGGCGCTTCTCGGCCGCGCAGGTCTGATCGTAGATCAGCACCGTCGTGCCGGGCACCTTGGCGATCTCGGTCTGCACCGCCATCAGGTCGTCGCGGTGATGGATCGTCAGCCCTTTGGGCCAGTCCTCGTTCGCGGCGTATTTGTCCGGCTCGTCGGTAACGACCACGACCTGCTTCGCGCCCTCGGCCGCGACCTGGCGCGCGATCTGCGGCACGGTGAGGCCGCCGTCATTCATCTGGCCGCCGGTCATCGCGACCGCATCGTTGAAAAGCAGTTTGTAGGTGACGTTTACGCCCGACGCGATCGCCTGGCGGATCGCCATGTAGCCCGAGTGGTTATAGGTGCCATCGCCGATATTCTGGAACACATGTCCGGTCTGCGAGAACGGCGCCTCGCCGACCCAGTTGGCGCCCTCGCCGCCCATCTGGGTGAAACCGCTGGTCGCGCGGTCCATGAACTGGACCATGTAATGGCAGCCGATGCCGGCATAGGCGCGCGTGCCTTCCGGAATCACGGTCGAGGAATTATGCGGACAGCCGGAGCAGAAATACGGCGTCCGCTGCGCGATATCCTGGGTGGCGGCGAGCCGTAGCTGCGCTTCGCGCAGCCGCGCAACGCGTCCAGCGATTTCCTCGTTCGGCCCGACATGCTTGAGGATGCGCTCGCCGATGCAGATCGCGATCTCGTTCGAATCCAGCGCGCCCTTGATCGGGAATAGCCAGCGCCCCTGCTCGTCCTTCTTGCCGATGCAGACCGGCTGGTTCGGGGTGCCGTAGAGTTCTTCGCGAACCTGCACCTCGATCAGCGAGCGCTTCTCCTCGACCACGATAATCAGCTCGAGCCCGCGCGCGAACTCGACCAGTTCCTGCTTCCCGATCGGATACGGGCACGCGATCTTGTGCACGCGCAGGCCGAGATGGTTGCACTTCACCTCGTCGAGACTGAGTTCGTCGAGCGCCTGGCGCACGTCGAGATAGCTCTTGCCGACGGTGATGACGCCGATCTTCGGATTGCGCCCGCCCGACATGATGTCGCGGTTGAGCTTGTTGGCGCGCACGAAGGCGAGCATGGCGTCGCGCTTGTAGTCGTGCAGCCGCGCTTCCATCGCCAGGATCGGATCGTTGAGACGGATGTTGAGACCGCCCGGCGGCATCGCGAAATCTTCCGGGATGATAATCTTCACCCGGTCGAGGCTGCCGTCGATGATCGCGGTCGACTCGACCGTGTCATGCACGCACTTGAGCGCCGCCCAGGACCCGCAATAGCGCGACATCGCCCAGCCATAGAGGCCGTAATCGATGATCTCCTGCACGCCCGCCGGATTCAGGATCGGGATCTGGGTATCGACGAAGCTGAATTCGGATTGATGCGCGGTGGTGGAGGATTCGGCGGTGTGGTCGTCGCCCATCAGCGCCAGAACGCCGCCATGCTTTGACGAACCGGCGAAATTGGCGTGGCGGAACACATCGCCGGTGCGGTCGACGCCCGGCCCCTTGCCGTACCAGATGCCGAACACGCCATCGAATTTGCCTTCGCCACGCAGTTCGGCCTGTTGCGTGCCCCACAACGCGGTGGCAGCCAGTTCCTCATTGATGCCGGGAAGGAATTTGACGTCGGCGGCGGCGAGCTGGCGCGCGGCGCGCTGGAATTGGAGATCGAGCCCGCCGAGCGGCGAACCGCGATAGCCGGAGAGATAACCGGCGGTGTTGAGCCCGGCGCGACGGTCACGCTCCTTCTGCATCAGGCAGAGGCGGATCAGCGCCTGGTAGCCGGTGACGAAGACGCGGTCCTGCGTGAGGTCGTATTTGTCGTCGAGCGAGACTTTTTTCAACGCCATCGCCGGCTCCGCCTGAGGTCCGCGCCGTTCATCCGAAGCGGGCCGTTCCCAAAAGGTACGAAGGCAACCCGCCTTGCGCAATGGCCGGAGCCAAATTGCAATGCGATTTCAGGCGCTTCACGCCGGAGGCCAGGAAGTTTCGCCGATCCTGGTCCCGGCGTAATATGGCGCATTGCAAAACGCCCGGTTTGGCTGTCTGATCCCGTCCGATCGGAATCGCGAGGGGGGCTTGCGCGTCCGGTGGCGACACGAAAAAGGCCGTTTGGGCTGACATAAGTCGCGTCACGTTTCCCGACATCCGACGACAAGGACACACCCTGCGCCACATCGACGATGACACTCATGGTGTCACCTCACCGTCCGCCGCGCGCGCCTGGTCGCAGGCGCTGGCGCGCTACCGCGATCCGAACCGCTCGCGCAGCATTCTCGAAATCGTAGTTACCGCGCTGCCACTGATAGCGCTGTGGGTGCTGATGTGGTGGACGCTCGATATCGGCTATTGGTGGCTCAGCCTGCCGCTCGCCATCCCGGCCGGCGGCTTCCTGGTCCGGCTGTTCATGATCCAGCATGATTGCGGTCACGGCTCGTTCTTTCGCGAGCGTGCCGCGAATGACTGGGTCGGCCGGGTGCTCGGCGTGTTCACTTTCACGCCCTATGATTTCTGGCAGCGTACCCACGCGATGCATCACGCCGGCTCGGGCAATCTCGACCGGCGCGGCTTCGGCGACATCGATACGCTGACGGTGAGCGAATATCTCGCGCTGTCGCGCTGGGGCAAGCTGCGCTACCGCATCTATCGCCATCCGGCGGTGATGTTCGGCGTCGGCCCCGCGTATCTGTTCCTGCTGCGGCACCGGCTGCCGATCGGCCTGATGCGCAGCGGCTGGCGGCCGTGGGTCAGCACGATGGCGACCAATGCCGCCATCGCGCTGATTGTCGCGGTGCTGATCTGGTTCATCGGGCTCAAGGCGCTGCTGCTGATTCACGTCCCGGTGCTGCTGACCGCCGCATCGATCGGCGTCTGGCTGTTCTACGTGCAGCATCAGTTCGAGGGCACGACATGGTCGCATGACCGCGAGTGGAACATGCATGAGGCGGCGTTGCACGGCAGTTCGTATTACGCCTTGCCGCTGCCGCTGCGCTGGATCACGGCGAATATCGGCGTGCATCACGTGCATCACCTCAGCAGCAAGATTCCGTATTACCGCCTGCAGCGGGTGATGAACGAGCATCCGCAACTCCGCGAGATCAGCCGGCTGACGATGTGGCAGAGCCTCAGGAGCATACCGCTGGTGCTGTGGGATGAAAACCGCCGCCGCCTGATCTCGTTCCGCGAGATGCGCCGCGCGCGGGCCGAGGCAAACTTCCCGGCGAACTAAGTCTAACCCAATCACAGATGGTCGCCCCCGCGAAGGCGGGGGCCTAGTACGCCGTGCCCTCTCGATAGGTCACGGAGTACTGGATGCCCGCCTTCGCGGGCATGACGACCTGTGAAGATTTCGAAATGCTGTACCAAATCTCAATCCACCTTCGCGCCTGAGACCTTCACGACATTGGCCCATTTATCGATGTCGCTGCGCAGGTATTTGTCGAACGCGACCGGGTCCATCACCATTCCGACGGCGCCCTGCTTGGCCCAGGCTTCCTTGATGTCGGCGCGGCCGATGATCTTAGCCATCTCGGCATTGAGCTTGTCGACGATCGGCTGCGGCGTCCCCTTCGGCGCCATCAGGCCGAGCCAGATCGTCGCTTCGTAATCCGGCACGCCGGCCTCGGCGACGGTCGGCACATTCGGCAGCACGGTCGAGCGCGCGAGGCCGGTGGTGGCGAGCGCGCGCACCTGCCCGCCCTGCACCAGCGGCGCCATCACGGTGATCGCGTCGAACATCATGTGCACGTGATTGCCGAGAATGCTGTTGCGCGCGCCGGAGCTTTCCTTGTGCGGGACATGCACGATGTTGGTGCCGCTCATCGCCTTGAACAATTCGCCGGCCATGTGATAGGGCGTGCCCGGCCCCGAAGACGCATAATTCAGCGCGCCCGGCTTGCCCTTCGCCAGCGCGATGAATTCCTTCAGGTCCTTCGCCTCGACCGAGGGATGCACCACCATCACCAGATCGGAATAATTGATCGGCGCCACGGCCACGAAGTCGCGCATCAGCGCGAACGGCTTGTTCGGAATCAGCGACTCGTTGGTGGTGTGGGTGTTCGACATCAGCAGCAGCGTGTAGCCATCCGGCGTCGACTTCGCCGCGGCGTCGGTGCCGGTGATCGAGCCGGCGCCCGGCCGGTTCTCGATCACGAAGCTCTGCTTGAGCTGCTCGGTGAGCTGCTGGCCGATCACGCGCGCGAACACGTCGGCGGGTCCGCCGGCCGCGAACGGCACCAGGATCTTCACGGAGCGCGACGGATAATCCTGCGCGGCGGATTGCGTAACGGCGCCGGCGAGACACGCCAACGCAACGCCGAGCTTCAATGCGAGCGACATGTGGTCCTCCCTGATGCGGCCTCTGCGGACCGTCGAATTGGCGGGAGCTTAGACCAGGACGCGCAGCGCGTCATCGGCCGCGAGGTCGGCGTACCTCATATCTTATTACCCGCTCCCCAGCTCCAGAAGTCGCGGCCTTCGTCGCGCATGAAGCGCGCCAGCACCATCTTGTGCACCTCGTCCGCCCCGTCGACGAGGCGGGCTTCACGGGCGTAGCGGTAGACCCATTCCAGGATGGTAT
>CANKHJ010000065.1 GCA_947481635.1 Bradyrhizobiaceae bacterium | reverse complement strand
CCACGATCGGGTGGCCGATATGGGCGGCGTGCGCGCGCAGCTGGTGGGTGCGCCCCGTCACCGGCTTGAGCGAGAGCCAGCCGAGCTTCTGCGCGGCGGTCTCGACCACGGCATAGTAGGTCACCGCATGCATCGCGCCGTCCTCGCCATGCTTGGCCACCGCCATGCGCTGGTCGCCGTCATAGGCCTCCTCGCGGGCGAGATAGGTCGAGATCCGGCCCTGGCGCGGCTTCGGCACGCCGGCGACCAGCGCCCAATAGATTTTCCGCGCCGAACGCGAACGGAACGTCTTGGCGAGCGCAGCGGCGGCAAAGCGTGACTTGGCGACCAGCAAGCAGCCCGCGGTATCCTTGTCGAGCCGATGCACCAGGCGCGGACGCTGGCCGTCCTTGGTCTGCAGCACGTCGAGCATGCCGTCGAGATGGCGCGTCGTGCCGGAGCCGCCTTGCACCGCCAGCCCCATCGGCTTGTTGAAGACGATCACGTCGTCGTCCTCATGCAGCATGATCGACTGAAGGAAGGCGCGGGTCTTGTCGCGCGCTTCGCTCTGTTCGGACACCGGCTTCGCCGGATCGAGCTTGAGCGGCGGAATGCGCACCGCCTGCCCGGCCGTCAGGCGGTCCTTGGTGTCGACGCGCTTGCCGTCCACGCGCACCTCGCCTTTACGGACGATGCGCTGGATGTGGGAAAACGAGAGGCCAGGAAACCGCGCCTCGAAGAAGCGGTCGAGCCGCATGCCGCCTTCATCCTCTGTGACCGTGACGGTCTGGACCTGGGTCGGCAGCGGCGGGGCCGGCGGTGGCTGATCGATGATCGCCGGTGGCAGGGTCTGGGGCCGAACGGTCATGTCCGGACGCGCGGCACGCCGGTAAGGCGATTGCGGCCGCCCTGACGGCTTCACATTGGGCTTGTGGTCGCGGGTGCCATAGGGCTTGGCCGAGCGTTCGTCGTTACCATTCAGGGGACGCTGACGGCTGCCGCGGCCCTGTGTCGGGGGTTCGGGGCGGGTATCCGGCCTGCGGGCCGCCGCGGGGCGTCCCTCGGCACGGCCTGGGCGGCCATCCATGCGGCTGGCGGGTTTTCCCGGCCGCTCGCGCTGACCATTGTCCGACCTCTGGCTGCGCTCTTCCAGGCGGCGCTCGAAGCGGGCTCCGGAACTTCGTGCCGGCTGCGGGCGCTCGTCGGAGCGGCCAGGAGGCCTCTCCGGCCGCTCGCCGCGGCCGCTTTGCGGGCGAGGACGGTCACCCCGTCCTTCCGGGCGGCTTTCGGAGCGGTTATGGGGCGGTCGATCCACGGGCGGTCGCCCGCCGGAGCGGCTTGGTGGCCTGTCGCGTCTGGTCATGGGCGCAGGCCTAGCGGAAAAGCACCGCGCCGTCATCAAAGGATCACCGCACGTTATCGCGCGTGCCAACCATTGGTAGTAACCTTGCCGCCTTAATCGGCCGCACGGATCAACCGCGCGGCACAGGGAAACGCCGAGGGGACCGTCATGCCGCTTGCTCTCAAGCTTTGCGTCGCCGCGCCGCGAACGCTTTCTTGGTCACCCGGATGCCGGACGCGACCTCCACCTGTTCGGCGGCCTGCGACGTCGGACCCGCGCAGACGATCGCCATCATGGCGATACCAAGCAAGATCGCGCCTTGCCTCATTCCGATCCCCCACCCCGCTCCCTGCGCAGCTTGGTCCAGTAATCCAGGCGCTTCCTGATCTCGCGCTCGAAGCCACGCTCGGGCGGATCGTAGAATTGCGGGCGTCCGAGCGCGTCAGGAAAATAATTCTGGCCGGAAAACGCGTCCGGCGCGTCGTGGTCGTATTGATAGCCGGCGCCGTAGCCTTCGTCCTTCATCAGCTTGGTCGGCTGGTTGAGGATGTGCTTGGGCGGCAGCAGCGAGCCGCCTTCCTTCGCCGCGCGCGTCGCCGCGCCGAACGCCGTATAGGCCGCGTTGGATTTGGGCGCGGTCGCCAGATAGATCACCGCCTGCGCGATCGCGAGTTCGCCTTCCGGCGAGCCCAGGAAATCATAGGCATCCTTGGCGGCGTTGCAGATCACCAGCGCCTGCGGATCGGCGAGGCCGATATCCTCGACCGCCATGCGCACCACGCGGCGCGCCAGGAATAGCGGATCCTCGCCGGCATCGAACATGCGCGCGAGATAATAAAGCGCGGCGTCCGGGTCAGAACCGCGCACCGACTTATGCAGCGCCGAAATCAGATTGTAATGGCCGTCCTGCGCCTTGTCGTAGATCGGCGCGCGCCGCTGCACCACCTCTTGCAGCTTGGCGGCATCGAAGGTCTCGCCGTCGCGCGCGGCACGCCATATTTCTTCGGCGAGCGTCAGCGCGGCGCGCCCGTCGCCGTCCGCCATGCGCGCCAGCGAGACACGCGCTTCCGTTTCGAGCGGCAACGGCTTGCCCTCGATCTCTTCCGCACGAAGCAGCAGCTTCTCGACCGCCTCCGGATCGAGCGACTTGAACACCAGCACGCGGGCGCGCGACAGCAGCGGCGCGTTCAGTTCGAAGGATGGATTCTCGGTGGTGGCGCCGACCAGCACGATGGTGCCGTCCTCCATCACGGGGAGAAACGAATCCTGCTGCGCGCGATTGAAGCGATGGATCTCGTCGACGAAGAGCAGCGTCCCCTGCCCCAGTTCGCGCCGATGGCGCGATGCCTCGAACACCTTCTTCAGGTCGGCGACACCAGTGAAGATCGCAGAAATCTGCTCGAAATGCAGCTCGGTGGCGTCAGCCAGCAGCCGCGCCACGGTGGTCTTGCCGGTGCCGGGCGGCCCCCAGAAAATCAACGAGCCGAGCGTGCGTGTTTCCAGCATGCGCGTGAGCGCGCCGTCGGGCCCGAGCAGATGATCCTGCCCGACCACCTCGGAGAGCTGCTGGGGGCGCAGCTTGTCCGCCAGCGGCCGCGGCGCATCGCGCTCGAGGCCGGCGGCGGCAAACAGATTGGGGCCGCTGCGTTTGGGCTTGGTGGCCATGACCAGCCGAGCGTATCACCCGCCCAGCATGAACGATATCTGCTGCCCGCCGCGGCGCGCGGTCACCCGCCACGCACGGCTGGCCTGCGAGGACACGCGTTCGAGATCGCTGGTCTTGGCGATCTTGGTGTCGTTGACCTGCAGGATCACGTCGCCGCGCTGAAAGCCGAGGCTCTGCGCGACCGAACCGTTGGCGACATCGAGGATCACCACGCCATCGCTCGAGATGTCGAGGCGCAGTTCGTCGGCCAGCGCCGGCGACAGGTTCGAGATTCGCGCCCCCATGAACGGCGAGCGCGCCTGGATGGTGAGCTCGTCGAGCGGCAATTCCGGCGCGGATTCGAGCGCGACCGTCACCGCGGTATCCTTGCCGTTACGGATGACGCCGACCTTGGCGTGCCCGCCGAGCGGCTTGGTGGCGAAGCGGTAATCGAAGGCGTTGGCGTCATCGACGCCGGCACCGTCGACCGCGACGATCAGGTCGCCGGTGCGCAGTCCGGCGCGCGCGGCGGGACTGCCGCCGGTGACCGTGCCGACCAGCGCGCCGACCGGACGCTTCAGGCTGAGGCTCTCGGCGATCTCGGGCGTCACGGTCTGCAACCGCGCGCCGAGCCACGGCCGCTTCACCGCCGAGCCGCCGCCCTGGGCCGATGCGACCACCACCCGCACCATGTTGGCCGGGATCGCGAAGCCGATGCCGATCGAACCGCCCGAACGCGAGAAGATCGCGGTGTTGATGCCGACCAGCTTGCCGGTGAGATCGACCAGCGCGCCGCCGGAATTACCGGGATTGATGGCGGCATCGGTCTGAATGAAGAACTGGTAGTCGGTGATCCCGACCTGGGTGCGCGCGACCGCCGAGATGATGCCGTGCGTCACGGTCTGGCCGACCGAAAACGGATTGCCGATCGCCAGCACGATGTCGCCGACTTGCGCCGCATCGGAATCGGCAAAGTCGATCGCCGGAAAGCGCTCGCCCGCTCCCTTCACCCGCAATACCGCAAGGTCGGAGCGCTGGTCCTTGAGCACGATCTCGGCTTCGAATTCGCGCCGGTCGGCGAGCGAAATCTTCACCTCGGTCGCGCCCTCGATGACGTGATGGTTGGTCACGATCAGGCCGGAGGGATCGACGATCACGCCGGACCCGAGCGAACTCATGCGGTTGCCCGGCCCCTGACCCGGCCCCCCCGGGCCTCCCGGCCCGCCCGGGGCCCCGAAGAAGCGCCGGAAGATCGGATCGTCGAATAGCGGGTTCTGCCGGGCGACCGGCTTGGCGGCATAGACATTCACCACCGCCGGCGCGACCCGCTTCACCACCGGCGAGAACGACATCTGCACCTCGGCCGGCGACCCCGGGACGCGCCGGTCCTGTCCCACGGACGGGGCGGCGGACCAGGAGAGCGCGGCGGCCGCCAGCGCGAGCGCGCTGAAACGGTGGATAATCATCGACTGGATCATGCAATTCCCTGACGAATCCGGAGCAAGGAGGCCTCCAGATATAGGCCCCGGCCGGTGGCAAATGAAGGGCGCGATTGCTACCTTCCCGCCGCGCCGAGGCGCCTTTTGAGGGTGAAACAGCTGTGGATCAGACGACCGAACCGAAACTCCTGTCCGCGCCGCGCACCGCGCCGGCAGCCTCCGCCATCTACCTCGCGGCCTTCGTGACTGGCGCCATCGTGATGAGTTTCGAGATGCTCGGGTCGCGCTATCTCAACCCCTATTTCGGCAGCGGCATCTACACTTGGGCGTCGCTGATCTCGACCGTGCTCGCGGCGCTCTGCGTCGGCTATTTCATCGGCGGCTGGCTGGCGGACCGTATCCCCTCAGCGACGGTGCTCGGCGTGACGGTCGCGATCGGCTCAGCCTATCTCGTTGTGCTGCCGTTCTTCGCCGAGGGCATGCTCGAGGCGCTGCTGTCGGGCATCGACGACGTGCAGACCGGCAGCCTGGTCGCATCCTTTGTGATCATGTTTTTTCCGGTGACCTTCCTCGGCATGTATTCGCCGATCGCGATCCGGCTGATGCTGCATTCCCCGCTGCGTTCAGGCCGCGTCTCCGGCACGGTCTACGGCGTCTCGACCTTGGGCAGCATCATCGGCACGCTCGGCACCACATTCTACCTGATCCCGCTGATGGGCTCGCGCGCGATCACCATCACGCTCGGCCTCGCCGGTGTGCTGGTCGGGCTGTTCCTGATAGCGACGGCGCGATTTGGAAAACGTCATTCGGTGGCGCTCTCACTGATCGCTACATTGGTCGCGCTGGCGCAGCCGCAACCGGCGCTTACCGAGGAACTGATAGATGAAGCGGCGCGCAAGGCGCTGATGAGCCGCAGGGACGGCCAACTCGATCACATCGAGACCGCCTATAACGACATCTTCATCGCCAAGCAGCGCAATACGCTGTCGATGTCATTCCAGCTCAAGGGGTGGGATTTTACCCAGTCGACCATCAACCTCACCAATCCGGACGACCTCCCGATCGCCTATACGCGGATGATGACGGTCGCCGCGGCCTATCCGCGCGAGCTCAAGAAGGTCCTGATGATCGGCCTCGGCGGCGGCACGCTCTCGACCTATCTCGGCCGCGCCATGCCCGACCTGGAAATCGACACGGTCGAAATCGACCCCGGCGTGATCAACGCGGCGAAGCGCTATTTCGGCCTGCGCGCGACCGAGCGGGTGCGCTACATCGCCCAGGATGGCCGCGTGTTCTTGAACCGCAGCAAAGGCAGCTACGACCTGATCCTGGTGGACGCCTTCCACGGCGGCTATGTGCCGTTCCATCTTCTGACCAAGGAATTCTACGCGCTGATCAAGCAGCGCCTCGCACCGGGCGGCGCGGCGGCGTTCAACGTCCATGACGGAACCAAGCTCTACGCCTCGACCGTGCTGACGCTCCAGGCGGTGTTCCCCAGCGTCGACCTGTTCCCGTCCGGGGAAGGGGAGATGATCACCGTTGTGAGCGACCAGGCGCCCCGCACCACGGCAGACCTGGTACAGCGCGCCGCGGCGCTGCAGGAGCAGCACCGCTTCAAAGTCTCGCTGCCGCACCTGGTCGAGCTTCGGCTTGTGGATACGAAGTCTCAGACCGCCAAGGGCGAAGTCCTGACCGACGACTTCGCCCCGGCCGATCTCTACAATGCGCTGCGCGACACCCGGCAGAAGAAGAAGTAATCCGCCGCGCCGCTCGTTCTATTCCTTCGCCGGTACCGTCCTGAGCCACGCCACCACGGCGGTGAGATCGGCGTCGGTCATGCGCTTGTAGGAGCCAAAGCCCATTGGCGGCTTCAGCTTGGTTCCGTCAGGCCGTACGCCATCGGTGATCGCGGCCTTGATCTGCGCATCGGTCCAGGCGCCGATGCCCTTGGTCTGGTGCGAGGTGATGTTGCGCGAGACCGAAACGCCCCACGGCCCCTGGAACTCCTCGCCGCCGGCGCCGAGGCGGCTGAAGTCGCTCTGGCCAGTGGCACCACGCGGCGTGTGGCATTCCATGCAATGGCCGAAGGTCGCGAGGTAGAAGCCCTTCTTGACCGGATCGGTAAGCTCCGCGTCGGTCATCTGCTTGTCGCCGCCCGGCGGAATCTCGCGCACGATCGCGGTCTTGTAGGTCGGAGACGGCACCTCGTTGCGGACCGCCTTCACAGTTTTGAGATAGGCGGCGATGGCGTCGCGATCGCGTTCGGTGAGCACGCCGTAATAGGACGTCGGCATGATCGGCGCGATCGGCACGCCGTTCGGCCGCACGCCTTCGATCAGCGCTTTCTTGAGCTCGAGAATGCTCCAGGCACCGATCGCGGTCTCGCGATCCTGGGTGATGTTGGCACCGCGCGCCGTGAACATCGGGGTATCCCAGACCTGCGGCCCGCCCGAGAAGGCACGGTCCAGCACCGGGCCGCCCGGCCCGGCGGGCGTGTGGCAATTCTGGCAAGTGCCGATGGTGTTGACGAGATAAGAACCGCGCTCGACCGGGGTCTGCGCATTCGCACCCACGACCATCGCGGCCAATGCCGCCACAGCGGCCAATCCTTGTCGCATCATGTCAGCCCCCCATGCATTCCAACCCGGATCGTAGCGATTCCAATCCGTGCAGCAAGATCATCTCGCGAACATGACGCCCTCGGATTCGGCATGACGTGAATAAAGTGGAAAGACGGGAGTAGGCCCGGTCAGCGCGCGCCGGCCTGCTCCAGGATGCGGATGATCGCGGTCTGGCCGCGGGTGCGCGCATGACGCAGCGGCGTGACACCATCGCGATCCGAAAGGTTGAGATTGGCGCGGGCGGCGGTCAGCAACCGCACGATCTCGGTATGGGCCGCTCCGCCATCGCCGAGGATCACCGCTTCGAGCAAAGCGGTCCAGCCGAGATTGTTGACGTGATCGATGTCGATCCCGGTCGCGAGGAGAATCCGTACTGCTTCGACATGGCCATGATGCGCGGCGGGGATCAGCGCGGTGCCGCCGTAACGATTGGTGCTCTTGAGGTCCGCACCGGCCGCCAGCGTCAGGCGCAGAATCTCGTTGCGGCCTTCGGCGCCTGCATAGAGGAACGGGCTATCCTGAATCGCATCCTTGGCGTTGACGTCCGCGCCCGACGCGATCAACAGCCGTGCGATCTCGATGTGGTTTCCATGCGTGGCCGCCAGCAAACCGGTCCGCCCGCGTGCATCGCGCGCACTCACGCTGGCGCCGGCCGACATCGCGCGGCGCGTTGCCACGAGGTCGCCGCGCGCGGCCGCCGCGATCAACGCCTGGTCGTCCGCTTCGGCTGCGTCGGATGGCATCATCGAGACTTGGAAAGCCAGCGCACAAACAAAAAGGACGGCGCATTGCGCCGCCCTTGAAACTCTCGCAAGCATCGAGGCTTACGCCGCGACGCTTTCTTCCTCGACCCGGCGTTCCTGCACCGGACCGGAATCAAGCCCCTTGGCGTCCTCGTCGCGATCGACGAATTCGATCACCGCAACAGCGGCGCTGTCGCCATAACGGAAGCCGGCCTTCATGATGCGGAGATAGCCGCCCTGACGTTCCTTGTAGCGCGGACCGATCACATCGAAGAGCTTCTTGACCATGCCGAGGTCGCGCAAAGCGGAGACCGCCTGACGACGCGCGTGCAGGTCGCCGCGCTTGCCGAGCGTGACCAGCTTCTCGACGATCGGGCGAAGATCCTTCGCCTTCGGCAAGGTGGT
Source organism: Bradyrhizobiaceae bacterium (assembly GCA_947481635.1). Classification (GTDB taxonomy): domain Bacteria; phylum Pseudomonadota; class Alphaproteobacteria; order Rhizobiales; family Xanthobacteraceae; genus CANKHJ01. Next base: position 14,239 of record CANKHJ010000065.1, on the reverse strand, counting down.
GGTGATCTGCTCGTGCTTGATCAGCGCAGCCGCCATGTTCGCGAACATCGCGGTGCGATGTTCCGAGCGGCGGTTGAACCTGCGATGTGCTTTGCCGTGATGCATAGCCGTCTCCTAAACTACCGACCCGCGTTCGCGATCAGTAATGATCCTCGAACCGCTTGGCCAACTCATCGATGTTTTCCGGCGGCCAGCCGGGGACTTCCATTCCGAGATGCAGACCCATCTGGGCCAGCACTTCCTTGATCTCGTTGAGCGACTTGCGGCCGAAATTCGGCGTGCGCAGCATCTCGGCCTCGGTCTTCTGAACCAGGTCGCCGATGTAGACGATGTTGTCGTTCTTGAGACAATTCGCCGCACGCACCGACAGTTCGAGCTCGTCGACCTTCTTGAGGAACGCCGGATTGAAGGCGAGGTCGGGGATCGATTCCGACACCACTTCCTTGCGCGGCTCTTCGAAGTTCACAAAGACGTTAAGTTGATCCTGCAAGATGCGCGCAGCGTAAGCCAGCGAGTCTTCCGGGGTCACGGCGCCGTTGGTCTCGAGCGTAAGCGTCAGCTTGTCGTAATCGAGGATCTGCCCTTCGCGGGTATTCTCGACCTTGTAGGAAACCTTGCGGACCGGGGAATAGAGGCTGTCGACCGGGATCAACCCGATCGGCGCGTCCTCGGGACGGTTGCGCTCGGTCGGCACGTAGCCCTTGCCGGTGTTGACCGTGAATTCCATTCGGATCTCCGCGCCCTCGTCGAGGGTGCAGAGCACGAGATCGGGATTGAGAACCACGATATCGCCGACGGTGGAGATGTCGCCGGCGGTCACGGTGCCAGGACCATGCTTCTTCACCACCATGCGCTTCGGGCCTTCGCCCTGCATCTTGATGGCAATGTCCTTGATGTTCAGGACGATGTCGGTGACGTCTTCGCGGACGCCCGGGATCGACGAGAATTCATGCAGCACGCCGTCGATATGCACCGACTGCACGGCGGCGCCTTGCAGCGACGACAGCAGAATGCGGCGCAGCGCGTTGCCCAGCGTGACACCGAAGCCGCGCTCGAGCGGCTCCGCGATCACCGTGGCGTCACGCTTCGGGTCGGCCCCAGGCGTGACCTGGAGCTTGTTCGGCTTAATCAGTTCCTGCCAGTTCTTCTGGATCGTCACATTGTCACCCATGGCGTTAGGGCGCACGACAACATTCATCAAACCCGCCTCCGCTTGCGCGGCCGGCAACCATTATGAGGAATCGTCGTCACGTCGCGGATCGAGGTAATCGTGAAACCGGCGGACTGCAGGGCGCGCAAAGCGGACTCGCGGCCGGAGCCGGGACCTGCGACCTCGACTTCGAGAGTCCGCATGCCGTGCTCCTGCGCCTTCTTGGCAACGTCTTCACCGGCAACTTGCGCGGCATAGGGCGTCGACTTGCGCGAGCCCTTGAATCCCATCGTGCCGGAGGACGACCATGCGATGGTGTTCCCCTGCGCGTCGGTAATCGTGATCATCGTGTTGTTGAACGACGCGTTCACATGCGCGACGCCCGACGAAATGTTCTTGCGCTCGCGGCGGCGGACGCGGGTGGCTTCCTTGCCCATTCGGTAGACCTTTCGCGGATGCCCGGGCGAACGGGCCTCAAACTCTCAAATACTCAGCGGCCCAATGATCGTCGTGATCGTCAGCCGGTTTCCTGCGCCGCGGCGCAGGACCTCTCGCGATTACTTCTTCTTGCCGGCAATCGCCTTGGCCGGCCCCTTGCGCGTGCGCGCATTGGTGTGGGTGCGCTGGCCGCGCACCGGCAGTCCGCGGCGATGACGCAAGCCGCGATAGCAGCCGAGATCCATCAACCGCTTGATGTTCATCGAGACCTCGCGGCGCAGATCGCCCTCGACCATATAGTCGCGGTCGATCATTTCGCGGATCTGCAGCACTTCCTGGTCGGTCAGTTGCGATACCCGGCGCTCCTGAGGAATGCCCACCTTCTCCACGATGTCATGGGCATTCTTCTGCCCAATGCCGTGGATATATTGCAGGGCAATGATCACGCGCTTGTTCGTGGGTATGTTGACGCCGGCGATACGGGCCAAGGCTTCACTCCTTTTGCCGGCTATGAAAAGCCGGCGGGTCTAGATCATTCGGTCTCGGCAGCGTAGAGCGCACGCAAATAACACGACACCCTCCCCTGCCTCTCGGGGCCCGGCATCGCGAATCCGCTCCACTGCATGGGGGGTAATTAAAGTATTCACAGGGGACTCGTCAACCTCTAGAGCCCTTGGATTTTCTTGATTTTGCGGCCTTTGCCGAAGATTTGCCCCGCTTGCCGGTCGATCGCCCTGCAGACTTAACGGCGGATTTCGCCGCGACCTTCTTCGAGCGCTTCACCCGAGACGACTTGGCGGCTGTCCGGGACGATTTCTTGGCCGATTTGGCCTTGGATTTGGTCTTGGACTTGGCTTTGGATGCGGCTTTAGACTTAGCCTTCACTACCTTTGACTTGGCCAATTTGGCTTTAGCTGGCTTCTTCTTGGCCCGTTTGGTCTTTTTCGCCGGCTTTTCAGCCAAAATGCGTTCGATTTCGGTCGACACGGTCTGGATCGGCGCCATTCCGTCGACTTGCTTCAGCAAACCTCGGCCGCCGTAATAGGATACCAGCGGCGCCGTCTGCCTTTGATAGGCATCCAGCCTGATCTTCATCGAGTCCGGATTGTCGTCGGCCCGCGGCGTTTCGCCTCGCGCGGTCATTTCCGACACCCGCCTGGCGATCCGGTCGAGCAGGATGCCCTGGTCGACCTTCAGCTCGATCACGCTGTCGAGCTTCAGGCCCTTGTTGGCCAGCATATGGTCGAGCGCGCCCGCCTGCCCCTCGGTGCGCGGGAATCCGTCCAGAATGAAGCCCTTGCGGGCGTCCGGCTGTTCGATCCGGTCCGAGACGATGGCCACGACCACCTCGTCGGGGACGAGTTCGCCGCGATCCATGATGTCCTTGGCCTTGAGGCCGATCGGCGTGCCCGCCTTGACCGCGGCGCGCAGCATGTCGCCGGTCGAAAGCTGAACAATGCCAAATTTATCCACGAGACGTTGAGCCTGCGTGCCCTTCCCCGCCCCCGGCGGGCCGAGCAGGATGAGTCTCATCTACGCCGCCCCCTCAGCTTGGACTTCTTGATCAGTCCTTCATATTGGTGCGCCAGCAGATAGCCCTGCACCTGCGCAACCGTATCCATTGTGACACTGACCACGATCAAGAGCGAGGTGCCGCCGAAATAAAATGGCACCGCCGCATAGGAGATCAGGATTTCCGGGATCAGGCAGACGATCGCGAGATACGCCGCGCCGACCACGGTGATGCGCGAGAGCACATAATCGATGTATTCGGCGGTGCGCTCGCCGGGCCGGATGCCTGGAATGAAGCCGCCATGCTTCTTGAGGTTATCTGCGGTTTCGGCCGGGTTGAGCACGATCGCCGTGTAGAAGAACGCGAAGAATACGATCAGCCCGACATAGAGCAGCAGGAACAGCGGCCGGCCGTGGCCGAGCTGCGTCGTGATCGCGATGAACCAGTCCGGGCCCTGGCCTGCGTTGAAATTCGCGACCGTCGTCGGCAGCAGCAGCAGCGACGACGCGAAGATCGGCGGGATCACGCCCGAGGTGTTGAGCTTGAGCGGCAGATGCGAGGACTGCCCCTCGAACATGCGGTTGCCGACCTGGCGCTTGGGATACTGGATCAGCAGCCGGCGCTGCGCGCGCTCCATGAACACGATGAAGGCGATGACGGCAGCGGCCATCACGATGATCAGCAGGATCAGGCCGGTCGAGAGCGCGCCCTGGCGGCCAAGCTCGAACATGCCGGCCAAGGCCGACGGCAATTCGGCGACGATGCCCGCCATGATGATCAGCGAGATGCCGTTGCCGATGCCGCGCGCGGTGATCTGCTCACCCAGCCACATCAGGAACATGGTGCCCCCGGTGAGCGTAATCACCGTCGAGACGCGGAACGCCAAACCCGGATCCGAGACCACGTTGCCCGCGCCCTCAAGGCCGACCGAAATGCCATAGGCTTGGAACACGGCCAGGATCACGGTGAGGTAGCGCGTATATTGGTTCATCACCTTGCGCCCCTGCTCGCCCTCTTTCTTGAGGTTTTCGAGCGTAGGCGACACGGTGGTCATCAGCTGGATGATGATCGAAGCCGAGATATACGGCATGATGTTCAGGGCGAAGATCGCCATCCGGTGGATGCCGCCGCCGGAGAACATGTTGAACATGCCGAGGATGCCGCCCGCCTGGGAACGGAAAATCTGATCCCATGCCGTCGGGTCGATACCGGGCAGCGGGATATAGGTGCCGAAACGGAAGACCAGCAGCGCGCCAAGGGTGAACCAGATGCGCTTCTTGAGCTCTTCGGCTTTAGCCAGCGCCCCGAAATTAATATTGGCTGCGAGTTGTTCCGCTGCTGAGACCATGTCCGGCTCCCGAATCCCCCGCCGCTTCCCAAACCCTCACTGGGACATATCCCAGCGAACCGCGGCTGTCTTTAAATGTAAGCCGTGGAGGCCCGGCACAAGGTGTCGCATGCGGCCTGGCACAAGGCCAGACCCGCACCGTCACGCAGCCGCAACCTCCGGCTTCGGCGCCAGGATCTTCACCGATCCGCCGGCCTTCTCGACCGCCGCAACGGCAGACTTCGACGCGCCATAGACCTCGAAGGCGACCTTGGCCTTGATCTCGCCGGAGCCGAGCAGCCTCACGCCGTCCTTGGCGCGGCGCAGCACGCCGGCCTTGACCAGCGCGTCCGCGGTGACCGCCGCATTGGCGTCGAGCTTGCCGGCGTCGATCGCGGCCTGGACCTTGTCCAGGTTGACCTCACAGAGCTTGGCCTGGAACATGGTGTTCTTGAAGCCGCGCTTCGGCAGGCGCCGATGCAGCGGCATCTGGCCGCCTTCGAAGCCCTTGATACGCACGCCGGAGCGTGCGGTCTGGCCCTTGCCGCCCCGGCCGCCGGTCTTGCCAACGCCCGAGCCAATGCCACGGCCGATACGCACGCGGTCTTTGCGCGCGCCGTGGCGGTCGGCGATCTCGCTGAGCTTCATGATGTCCTCTTACTTTCCTTCGACGACCTGCACGAGATGCGCGACCTTCGCGATCATCCCGCGCACCGACGGCGTGTCCTGCAATTCAGAGACCCGGCCGACCTTGTTGAGGCCAAGCCCCACCAGAGTGCCGCGCTGCGACTGCTCACGCCGGATCGGGCTGCCGACCTGCTTCACCTTGATCATCTTTGCGTCGCTCTTCGCCATGGCAGCCTCACTGAATGTCAATCGGCGCTTGCGTCGGTGGCATCGGCGCCTTCACGGCGACGGCCTTGCAGCGTCGAGACCTTGATGTTGCGACGCGACGCGACCGAGCGCGGCGAGTCCTGGTGCTTCAGCGCATCGAAAGTCGCGCGCACCATGTTGTAGGGATTGGAGGTGCCGAGCGACTTCGCCACGACGTCCTGCATGCCAAGTGTCTCGAACACGGCGCGCATCGGGCCACCGGCGATCACGCCGGTGCCGGGAGGCGCCGCGCGCAGGAACACCTTGCCGGCGCCATGACGGCCATGGACGTCGTGATGCAGCGTACGGCCTTCGCGCAACGGAACGCGGATCAGCGAGCGCTTCGCCGACTCGGTGGCCTTGCGGATCGCCTCCGGCACTTCGCGCGCCTTGCCGTGGCCGAAACCGACCCGGCCCTTTTGATCGCCGACGATCACGAGGGCCGCGAAGCCGAAACGACGGCCGCCCTTCACCACCTTCGCGACGCGGTTGATGTGGACGAGCTTGTCAACGAACTCGTTGTCGCGATCGTCGCGATCCCGAGACCGATCCCGCTGGTGTGGTTCACGTGCCATACGTCTGTCCTCGTCGGGCCACTGGCCCAGTGTCTTTAGTTGAGCAGCATCCGATGAAAACCGGAGAACCGGTTTTCGGGATCATGCTCTAGAAGTTCAATCCGCCTTCGCGCGCCGCGTCGGCGAGCGCCTTGATCCGGCCGTGATAGAGATAGCCACCACGATCGAACACGACATCCTTCACGCCCTTCGCGACGGCGCGCTCCGCGACCAGCTTGCCGACTGCCTTGGCGGCATCGACATTGGCGCCGGTCTTGAGGCTGCCGCGCATATCCTTCTCGATCGACGAGGCCGAGGCGACAGTTTCGCCTTTTCCATCGTCGATCACCTGGGCGTAGATGTGCTCGCTCGAGCGATACACCGACAGCCGCAGACGATCGCCGGCGCTGCGCTTTACCTTCCGGCGTACGCTCGCCGTCCGCCGCGCGGTCCGAACACTCTGTCTCGACATGGTTCGCTCCGTTACTTCTTCTTGCCTTCCTTGCGGAAGATGTATTCGCCCTGGTACTTGATGCCCTTGCCCTTGTAGGGCTCAGGCGGACGGAAGCCGCGGATTTCGGCGGCAACTTGTCCGACCTTCTGGCGATCGATGCCTGTGATCACGACTTCAGTCGGCTTCGGCGCCACGATCGCGATGCCTTCCGGGATCGGATAGACCACGTCATGGCTGTAGCCGAGCGCGAGCTGCAGGTTCTTGCCCTGCACCGCCGCGCGGTAACCGACGCCGGTGATCTCGAGCTTGCGCTCGAAACCGGAGGTGACGCCGGTGATCAGGTTGGCGACCAGCGTACGCGACGTGCCCCACATGGAGCGCGCGCGCTTGGTCTCGTTGCGCGGGTCGACCTTGACCGCGCCCTGGTCCATTTTCACCAGGACGTCGTCATGAATCACGAGTTGAAGCGCGCCTTTCGGCCCCTTCACCTTGACGGTCTGGCCTTCCACGCTGGCGGTAACGCCTGCGGGAACGGGGACCGGCTTTTTTCCGATGCGTGACATGATCAGAACACCGTACAGAGGACTTCGCCGCCGACATTGGCTTCGCGCGCGTCGTGATCGGCCATCACACCCTTGGGTGTGGAGACGATCGCAACGCCGAGGCCATTGTTGATACGCGGCAGGTTCTTCACCGAGGCATAGACGCGACGGCCCGGCTTCGACACGCGGGCGATCTCACGGATCACCGGCGCGCCGTCGAAATATTTCAGCTCGATCTCGAGCTCGCTCTTGCCGTCCTTATGCTCAACGCTGGCGTAGCCGCGGATGTAGCCCTCGTTCTTGAGCACATCGAGCACGCTGACGCGCAGCCGCGAGGCCGGCGACGACACCTTGGAGTGATTGCGCATCTGCGCGTTGCGGATACGGGCGAGCAGATCGCCGAGCGGATCGTTCATGGACATGGTCCGCCCTCCCTACCAGCTCGACTTGACCAGGCCCGGGATCAGCCCCTTGGACCCGAGGTCGCGCATGGCGATACGGCTCATCCTGAGCTTGCGGTAATAGGCGCGCGGACGGCCCGTGACTTCGCAACGATTGCGGATCCGCGTCGCCGAAGAATTGCGCGGCATTTCCGCGAGTTTCAGCGCAGCCGCGAAACGCTCTTCCATCGGCGTCGACTTGTCGCGCGCGAGTGCCTTCAGGCGAGCGCGCTTCGGCGCAGCTGCCTTGGCCATCTTGCGGCGGCGGTTATTCTTCTCGATCGAACTCTTCTTCGCCATCTAGATCTCCTGATCCGTCCGCGTCTGAGGAAGCGTCATGCCCCTCACTGCCTGAACGGGAAATTGAAGGCGGTGAGCAGTGCCCGCGCTTCGTCGTCGTTGCGTGCGGTGGTGCAAACAGTGATGTCCATGCCCCAGACTTCCGCCGCCTTGTCGTAGTCGATCTCTGGGAAAATGATGTGTTCCTTGATGCCCACGGTGTAGTTGCCGCGGCCGTCGAAGCTCTTCGGATTGAGGCCGCGGAAATCGCGCACGCGAGGCAGCGCGATATTCACCAGCCGGTCGAGAAACTCATACATCCGCGCCTTACGCAGCGTCACCTTGCAACCGATCGCCTGGCCTTCACGCAGCTTGTAGACCGCGATCGACTTGCGCGCATGCGTGATCACGGCCTTCTGGCCGGTGATCAGGCCGAGATGTTCGGCCGCGGTCTCGACCTTCTTGCGGTCGTTGACGGCTTCGCCGATGCCCATGTTGACGACGATCTTGTCGAGCTTGGGCATCTGCATAGGATTCTTGTAGCCAAACTGCTCGGCAAGGCGCTTACGCACCTCCTGTTCGAACATGTCCTGCAGCCGCGGCGGCGCCTTGGAGTCGCGCGCTTGCGACTTCTCGACCTTCGCCGCTACCTCGGCCTTCGGCTGACGCTTTTCCTTCGCCGGCTTTGCAGCCTGCGCAGCGTCGGCCCGCGGTGCCTTTTCGGGGCCGGCCTTGGTGCCAGGCTTGTTGCCGGCCTTGGCCTTCTTGTCGTCTTTATCAGCCATCGATCTCTGCTCCCGAGCGCTTGGCGACGCGCACTTTGCGTCGATCTTCGCCCTCTCCGATGATCTTGAAGCCGACGCGGGTCGGCTTGCCGTCCTTCGGGTCGGCCAGCGCTAAATTGGACAGGTGGATCGTCCCCTCCTTGGAGATGATGCCGCCGTCCTGCTGCGCAGTCTGCTTCTGGTGACGCTTGACCATATTGATGCCACGCACGAGCGCGCGGCCGTCATCCGGGCGCACCTCGAGCACTTCTCCGCTGCGGCCGCGATCGCGGCCGGTCAGCACGACGACCTTGTCGCCTTTCTTGATCTTTGCAGCCATTACAGAACCTCAGGCGCGAGCGAGATGATCTTCATGTGGTTCTTGGCGCGCAGCTCACGCGGCACCGGCCCGAAGATGCGCGTACCGACCGGCTCGGACTGCGCATTGATCAGCACCGCGGCGTTGCGGTCGAAGCGGATGACCGAACCGTCGGCGCGCTTGATATCCTTGCGGACCCGCACCACGACGGCCTTCATCACTTCGCCCTTCTTGACGCGGCCGCGCGGGATCGCATCCTTCACCGACACCACGATGATGTCGCCGATGGTCGCGTATTTCCGCTTCGAGCCGCCGAGCACCTTGATGCACATGACGCGCTTCGCACCGGAATTATCCGCCACATCCAGACTAGTCTGCATCTGAATCATGATGCGCCTCGTTCTTTCTCGAGCAGCTTAAAGCGCTCAAACAATCTTCTGTTTCTTTTCGCCCTGGACCACGGCCCAGCGCTTCAGTTTCGAGATCGGGGCGTGCTCCTCGATCCAGACCATGTCGCCAACCGCATAGGTATTGGCCTCGTCATGGGCGTGATACTTCTTGGAACGACGCACGGTCTTCTTCATCACCGGATGGGTGAAGCGCCGCTCGACGCGCACCACTACGGTCTTGTCCTGCTTGTCGCTGACGACGACGCCTTGGAGCGTTCGCTTCGGCATCTCGAATTTCCCTACTTCTTCGGTTGCGCAGCGCGCTTCTGGGTCGCGACGGTCTTGGTGCGCGCGATATCGCGACGCACCTGACGCACACGCGAGGTGTTCTCGAGCTGACCGGTCGCCCGCTGGAAGCGCAGGTTGAACTGCTCCTTCTTCAGCTTGAGCGCCTCGTCATCGAGCTGATCGATGGTCATGGCGCGAAGATCGTCGGCTTTCATCATCTCCTCCGCCTATTCTGCGATACGCGCGACGAAGCGCGTCTTGATTGGCAGCTTGGCGGCCGCCAGCGTGAGCGATTCACGCGCGACCAATTCCGGCACGCCGTCGATTTCAAAAATCACCCGGCCAGGCTTGACCCGCGCCACCCACAATTCAGGAGCGCCCTTGCCAGAGCCCATGCGTACTTCAAGCGGCTTCTTCGACACCGGCACGTCCGGGTAGATCCGGATCCAGACACGGCCGGCGCGCTTCATGTGACGCGTCAGCGCACGACGGGCGGCTTCGATCTGGCGCGCGGTGACGCGCTCAGGCTCCATCGCCTTGAGTCCGAACTGGCCAAAGCTCAAGTCCGTCCCGGACGTGGCAACGCCCTTGATCCGGCCCTTATGGGCTTTGCGGAACTTGGTCTTCTTCGGTTGCAGCATGGCGTATCGCCTCTCTTACTCTCTCGCCTGGCTCAGGCGCCGTGGCGCGGCGGACGACCGGAATCGCCCTCGGCCATCTTCTTGTCCTGCGCCATCGGATCATGCTCAAGGATCTCGCCCTTGAAGATCCAGACCTTGACGCCGCAGGTGCCGTAGGTGGTGAAAGCAGTGGTCACGCCGTAGTCGATGTCGGCGCGCAGCGTATGCAGCGGCACGCGACCTTCGCGATACCATTCCATGCGCGCGATTTCGGCGCCGCCAAGACGGCCCGAGCAATTGATGCGGATGCCGCCGGCGCCGAGCCGGATCGCCGACTGCACGGCGCGCTTCATGGCGCGGCGGAACGCGACGCGGCGCTCAAGCTGCTGCGCGATCGATTCCGCAACCAGTTGCGCGTCGATTTCAGGCTTCCGGATCTCGACGATGTTGAGCACGACATCGGACTTGGTGAGATCGGCGACCTTCTTGCGCAGCTTCTCGATGTCGGCGCCCTTCTTGCCGATCACGACGCCCGGACGAGCCGACTGGATCGTGACGCGGCACTTCTTGTGCGGACGCTCGATGATGATCTTCGACACCGCCGCCTGCTTCAGGTCCTTCATCAGTTCCTTGCGGATCTTGAGGTCCTCGTGCAGCAGCTTGCCGTATTCGTTCTTGCCGGCGTACCAGCGCGAATCCCAGGTGCGGTTGATCCCGAGACGCAGGCCGATCGGATTTACTTTCTGACCCATAGGGGTGCTCTCTTCCTTTAAGCCGCGGCCTCGACCTGACGAACGATGATCGTCAGGTTCGAGAACGGCTTGAAAATCCGTCCGACGCGGCCACGGCCGCGCGGCATGCTGCGCTTCATCACCAGCGCCTTGCCGACATAAGCTTCCGAGACGATCAGATCGTCGACATCGAGGTCATGATTGTTCTCGGCATTGGCGATCGCCGATTCCAGGCACTTGCGCACGTCCTTGGAAATCCGCTTGCGCGAGAATTCCAGATCGGCGAGCGCGCTCGCGACCTTCTTGCCGCGGATCAACTGGGCGACAAGATTCAGCTTCTGCGGCGACACCCGAAGCAGGCGTGAGACCGCCTTGGCTTCGTTGTCCGGCAATGCTCGTGGGCGTGCGGTTTTGCTCATGACTCGTCCCTTAGGCTCACGCCTTCTTCGCCTTACGGTCGGCCGAGTGGCCATGGAAGGTGCGCGTCGGCGCGAACTCGCCGAACTTGTGCCCCACCATTTCCTCGTTGACCGCCACGGGGATGTGCTTCTGCCCGTTATAGACGCCGAAGGTCAGACCTACGAATTGCGGCAAGATCGTCGAGCGACGGCTCCAGATCTTGATCACTTCATGCCGACCCGAGGTACGCGACGTCTCTGCCTTCTTCAGCAGATAGCCGTCGACAAACGGGCCCTTCCAAACCGAACGCGCCATGGTGCGCTTCCTACTTCTTATTCTTTCGAGCGTGACGGCTCGAAACGATGAACTTGGTGGTCGACTTGTTCTTGCGGGTCTTCTTGCCCTTGGTCGGGAAGCCCCACGGCGTGACCGGATGCCGGCCACCCGAGGTGCGGCCTTCGCCGCCGCCATGCGGATGATCGATCGGGTTCATCGACACGCCGCGGTTATGCGGCTTGCGACCCAGCCAACGCTGGCGACCGGCCTTGCCGATCGTGGTGTTCATGTTGTCGGGGTTCGACACCGCGCCGATCGTGGCCATGCAGCGGCCATGAACCAGGCGCTGCTCGGCCGAGTTCAGACGCACGATGACATATTCGCCATCGCGGCCGACGATCTGGGCATAGGTGCCGGCGGAACGTGCGATCTGCCCGCCCTTGCCGATCTTCATCTCTACATTGTGCACGATGGTGCCGATCGGGATCGATCCGAGCGGCATCGCGTTGCCGGGCTTCACGTCGACATGCTGGCCCGAGACGATCGTGTCACCGGGCGCAAGACGCTGCGGCGCCAGGATATAGGCCTGGTCGCCGTCATCATACTTGATCAGCGCGATGAACGCGGTGCGGTTCGGATCATACTCGATGCGCTCGACCTTGGCCGGCGCATCGAAGCGCTGGCGCTTGAAGTCGATGACGCGATAGGCCTGCTTGTGACCACCGCCGCGGAAACGGACAGTGATGCGGCCGGTGGCGTTGCGGCCACCATGCGAGTGCAGGCCCTCGGTCAGCGCCTTGACTGGCTTGCCGCGATAGAGCGACGAACGGTCGACGGTGACCAGCTGGCGCTGGCTCGGCGTTACGGGGTTGTAGGTTTTGAGTGCCATCTCTGTTGCGCTCCTACAGGCCCGTCGTCACGTCGATACGATGACCTTCTTCGAGGGTCACGATCGCTTTTTTGACGCTGCTCTGCTCGCCCATCCGGCCCTTGAAGGCCTTGATCTTACCCTTGCGCACCAGCGTGTTGACGCTCTTCACCTTGACGTCGAAGAGCTTCTCGACTGCTTCCTTGATCTGCGGCTTGGTCGCGGTATTCGCGACCTTGAACAGAACCTGGTTCAACTCCGAGGCGACAGTCGCCTTCTCGGTGATGACGGGCGCGATGATGATGTCGTAATGACGCGGATCGGTGGTGCTCATTTGAAGCGCGCCTCCAACGCATCGACTGCGGCCCTGGTCAGCACCAGGGTGCGCCGACGCAGGATGTCATAGACGTTGATGCCCTGGATCGGCAGCACGTCGATATTCGGAATGTTGCGCGCGGCCAGGGCGAAATTCTCGTCCACCTGCGCGCCATCGATGATCAGCGCCGACACGAAGCCGAGCTTGCCGAATTGCTCACGCAAAGCCTTGGTCTTGCCTTCGGCCATCGACGCCTGGTCGACGATCACGATGCCGCCGTCCTTGGCCTTGGCCGAGAGCGCGTGACGCAACGCGAGTGCGCGGACCTTCTTCGGCAGGTCGATCGCATGGCTGCGAACCACCGGACCGAACGAACGGCCGCCGCCACGGAACAGGTTGACGCGCGCCGAACCATGGCGGGCGCCGCCGGTGCCCTTCTGAGCGTACAGCTTCTTGCCGGTCCGCCAGATCTCAGAGCGGTCCTTGGTCTTGTGGGTGCCGCGCTGACGCTTGGCGAGTTGCCACACGACACAACGCTGGATCAGGTCGCGGCGCGGAACGAGACCGAAAATCTCGTCCGACAGCGTGACCGAGCCGGCATCCTTACCGTCGAAGGTGGTGATCTTCAGTTCCATCTTACGCGCCCTCTTGCGCTGGCGCAGCGTCGGCCGGAGCCGCGCTCGCAACCGTACCGGCGGTCTCTGCAACCCGGAACTTGCCGGGCTTCGGAGCATCCTTCGGAAGCGCCTTCTTCACTGCATCACGCACCGTGATCCAGCCGCCCTTCACGCCGGGCACCGCACCCTCGACCAGGATCAGGCCGCGCTCGACGTCGAGCTGGATGACCTTGAGGTTCAGCGTGGTGATGCGATCGACGCCCATGTGGCCAGGCATCTTCTTGTTCTTGAAGGTCTTGCCCGGATCCTGACGGCCGCCGGTCGAACCGATCGAACGATGCGATACCGACACGCCGTGGGTGGCGCGCAGGCCGCCGAAGTTCCAGCGCTTCATGCCGCCGGCAAAACCCTTGCCGGTGGAGGTGCCTGTCACGTCGACGAACTGACCGATCAGGAAGTGATCGGCGGTGATTTCGGCGCCGACCGGGATCACCGAGTCATCGCTGACCCGGAATTCCACGACCTTGCGCTTCGGCTCGACTTGCGCGATCGCGAAATTTCCGCGCTCGGCCTTGCTGATATTCTTGGGCTTGCGGGTGCCAGAGCCAAGCTGGAGCGCGACGTAGCCGTTCTTCTCCGCGGTACGATGCGCAACGACCTGACACTTGGCCAGGCGCAGCACCGTCACGGGAACATGCTCGCCGGCGTCCGTGAAGACCCGGGTCATTCCCATTTTCTGTGCGATCACTCCGGAGCGCATCGGTTCTATCCTCGTCCTTCTGCCCGGCTCAGAGCTTGATTTCGACGTCGACGCCAGCGGCGAGGTCGAGCTTCATCAACGCGTCGACCGTCTGCGGGGTCGGATCAACGATATCCAACAGGCGCTTGTGCGTGCGCATCTCGAATTGTTCGCGGCTCTTCTTGTCGATGTGCGGCGACCGGTTCACCGTGAATTTCTCGATCCTGGTCGGGAGCGGAATCGGACCACGCACCTGCGCACCGGTGCGCTTGGCGGTCGCCACGATCTCGCGCGTCGACGCATCGAGGATGCGGTGATCGAACGCCTTGAGCCGGATCCGGAT
>CANKHJ010000064.1 GCA_947481635.1 Bradyrhizobiaceae bacterium | reverse complement strand
GATCGGCGACGGCAACAACCACGTCCTGCGCGGCGGCGGCGGCGCCGACAATCTGCAGGGCGGCGGCGGCATCGACACCGCCGAATACAACAACGCCACCGTCGGCGTCACCGCGGATCTTGCGAATTCGGCCAACAACACCAACGAGGCCGCCGGCGACAGCTACACGTCGATCGAGAACCTGCGCGGCAGCAACCTGAACGACATCCTGCGCGGAGATGGCGGTGATAATTTCCTCACCGGCAGCGGCGGTGCGGATACCCTCACCGGTGCGGCGGGGGCGGACACCTTCGTGTTCAACACCGCCGCGGAGGCCGGCGATACCATCACCGACTTCGTGTCGGGCACCGATGTGTTGCAGATCTCCGCGTCGGGCTTCGGCGCCGGGCTTGTCGCGAATGCCGCCGTGACGCTGGTGTCAGGCGCCGATGTAGCATCGGCGTCCGGGCTGGCGGCCGGTTCCTTCTACTTCGACGATTCAGCGCCGAACCTCAGCACCGTCTACTGGGATGCGACCGGCGGCTCCGGCGCGGACGCCATCGCGATTGCGACACTCACGGGAGTCACCACGCTGTCGTCATCGGACTTCCACGTCGTCTGAGGCTGATGATTTGGTCGAGATAGGGAGCAGCACCTAGCCTTGTGCCGGGCATCCACGTCTTGCGTTGGCGCGAGAAATGACGTGGACGCGCGGGACGAGCATGGACAAGCCCGGCGATGACAGTCGAGCAAGCGCCAACGCCGGTGCTTAGTCCCCATTCCGGTTCGTGAACCGGGCATTGCCCAGGCCGGTGCCGATGGTGAGCACGCCCCAGTGCTTGACGTCCTGCATGAACGGCATCTCGCTTAAGCCCTGCACCACGGCGTCGTTGTGCATCACGATTGAGGTGTCATGGCCGCTGATGGTCGGGATCGCTTCCTGCAGATGACCGGGCAGGTTGAACTTGCTGCTCTCCCAATTGCCGGGGAGATTTTGCGCGCCGCGATCGATCGAGCCGTCGGCCTCGATGATGCCGGGGCAGCCGATGCCGATGAAGGGCGTCAGTCTGAGGCCTTCCTTTTCGGCGTTTTTGGCGAGCCGCCTGATCATGTCGGCCAGCCTTGCGACCGCCTCGTCACGCGTGATCTTCGCCTCGTCCGCATGGCGCCAGAGTTCATATTTCCACACCTGGGCCTTCGCTAGCTTGGTCGATTTCTTGAGATTGAGATCGACCACTCCCGCGCGGATGTTGGTGCCGCCGATGTCAACCGCGAGGATCGCGTCGTGGCCTTTGAACATCCAGCTCGGCACCAGATGCGCTGAGCCGATCAGCCCAGCCTCGTCCGGTTCATTGTGGATCGGGACCAGCTCGATATCGACTTTGTCGGCCTTGAGGATGATCTCGGTGCGCGCGATCACCAATTCGCCGATCCGGCTGGCGCGGAAACCGCCGCCGATCGCCACCCGCTCGGTGTCGCGCCAGGCCTTGAGCTTGAGGTAGCGCCGCAGGACGGCAGCGAATTCCTTCGCGAAGTCTTCAATCGCGCCTTGCACGACGGCGGCTGCGTCGACATCGCCCTCGCTGAGCAGCTTGTCGAGCTGCTGCTTGCTCAGGTCCTCGCTCCTGGTGTCGCCGAAAGGATCATCCCCCTTCTTGCGCAGCACCTTGCGCCACGTCTCGATGAGTTCGCGGAACGCGCCTTTATTGACGCGATCCCCGATGAATGCGCCATCGTCTTTGGTCTCGAGATTGTAGCTGTCGACCTCGACAGAGGGCAGCCGCGTGGCGCCGTGGGCCGCCACACGAGGCGCAGTCATTGTTTCGGCCAAGCAAAGCCCCCTGTTTTGATCCCAGGCAACGGATGGCGGCCGGGAAAGTTTCACGAAAGTTCCGCCCTTGCGGGCGGGAGGCCGGGGCTTTACCAACCCGAAATGGCAGGGGCGCAACCGGCGGCGTGCGTGATTGGATGGCCGGTGAGCCATTCGCGGTCGCCGCTGATCCACAATTATTGGATCAAGCAGCACGGGCTCGATGCCGAATATCGGCGCGAGGCGGTGCGGCCGGAGGATTTTGCTGCCTTTGTGGGCAGCCTCGCGGAGCGCGGCTATCGCGGCGCCAACGTGACCCTGCCGCACAAGGAGGCAGCGCTCGCCCTGGCGCAACCCGACGATCGCGCCAAGGCGGTCGGCGCAGCGAATACGCTGTGGCTCGGGGGCGGCCAGCTGCATGCGACCAATACCGATGTCGAAGGCTTCATTGCCAACCTCGATGCGGCGGCGCCGGGCTGGGACAAGGGTCTCACCACGGCGCTGGTGCTGGGCGCGGGCGGCGCGGCGCGCGGCATTGTGTTCGGGCTGTTGGGGCGCGGCGTCGAAACCATTCACGTCGCCAACCGCACGCTCGACCGCGCGAAAGACCTGCGCGAACGGTTCGGCCCGGCGGTCCATCCGGTGTCATGGGACGAGACCAACGGACTGCTCGCCGGCGCCGGCCTGTTGGTCAATACGACCAGCCTCGGCATGAGCGGGCAGCCGCCGCTTGAGATCGACGTCCGGCGGCTGCCGGTCAGCGCCGTGGTGTCGGATATCGTCTATGCGCCGCTCCAGACCGCATTGCTCCGCGCTGCGGACCAACGCGGGCTACGCCGCGCCGATGGCCTTGGGATGCTGTTGCACCAGGCGGTGCGCGGTTTCTCGCTGTGGTTCGGCGTTACGCCCGAGGTGACCCCGGAATTGCGCGCCTTGGTTGAGGCCGATCTCACGCGGCAGTGAACGTTATTGCCGGAATAGAGGTTCCCCATAGGGGTTGGCCTTCCCGATCGCGGCCTTGCGGGCCGGCGACAATCGGGAGGTTGGGACATGACAAAAAATACACGCTACGCGCTCGCTGCCGCGGTCTTCGCGGCTGGTTTCGCTGCCAGCACGGCTTTCGCCCAGGCGCCGCAGACGCAGCTGGTGCGCGGCACGATCGAGAAGGTGGATGGCGCGACCATCGTGGTGAAGGACCGCAGCGGCGCGGATATGACGATCAAGCTGGCCGACAATCCGACCGTCACTACGCTGGTGAAGATCGCGCTGGCCGATATCAAGCCGGGCTCCTTCATCGGCACCGCGGCGATGCCACAGCCTGACGGTAGCCAGAAGGCGATCTCAGTCTGGATTTTCCCGGAATGGGTCAAGCCGCCGCAAATGCATACGCCCTATGATGTGCAGCCCGGCAGCACGATGACCAACGCGATCGTCGACACGACCGTCGGCGGCGTCGATGGACAGGTGCTGACCGTGAAATATCCCAATGGCGAGAAGAAAATCGTCATCGGACCGAACACTCCGCTGCTGACCTATGAGCGTGGCGACAAGGCCGAGATCAAGGCTGGCGCGAAGGTCCTGGTGCGCGCTGCCAAACAGCCGGACGGATCGCTGACCGCCGCCGGCGTCACCAACGCCCGCGACGGCTCGCTGCCGCCGATGTAATCCGCCCCCGTTGGGCGTAAGATACAGCGCGCCGCTGGAGCGGCGCGCTGACGTGTTCCGGAGGATGACATGACATTTCGATCCATCGCCTTTGTCGCAGCGATTTGCGCCGCCTTGCCGGCGATATCCGCACAGGCACAGCAGACCACGCGCGTGCGCGGAGTCATCCAGCATGTCGACGGCCCCGTCATTGGCGTGAAGGCGGCCGACGGGACCGAGGTGAAAGTGAGCCTCGCCGATAATGTGACTGTCTTCGGCGTGGCCAAGGGCTCGCTGGCCGACATCAAGGTCGGCGACTTCGTCGGCGTCGGCGCCATGCCACAGCCGGACGGCAGCCAGAAGGCGATCCAGGTCGTCATCTTTCCCGAGGCGATGCGCGGAACCGGCGAGGGCTTCCGCCCGTGGGATCGGCCGAACAGCACCATGACGAACGCGACGGTCGCGACCGCGGTGGCCGGCATCGACGGCCGCGAATTGCTGGTGAAATACAAGGACGGCGAGAAGAAGATCGTCGTCACGCCGGAATCGGCGATCCTCGCTTATGCCGCCGGCGAGCGTAGCGAGCTCAAGCCGGGCGCGGCGATCGCGATCAACGGCGCGGTGCGTCATCCGGACGGAACGCTGCAGGCGGCGCGCGTCAATGTCGGGCGTGGTGGGCTGGTGCCGTAGCCCTTAGTGAATATGCAGGCCGCCGTTCACGTCCACGACGGCGCCGGTCATGTAGCTGGCGAGATCGCTGGCAAGAAATAGAAAAACCCGCGCCACTTCCTCCGACGTGCCGACCCGGCCCATCGGGATCTGTGCGGCGAGCCCCGCATTCATGTCGGCGAAGCTGCGCTTGTCGGTATGGATCGCGCCGGGCGCGACCGCATTGGCGCGGATGCCGTCGGGCGCGAGTTCGCGCGCCATGGCGCGCACCAGGCCGATCACGCCGGCTTTTGCGGCGGCGTAGTGCGTGCCGCCACGCAGGCCGCCGCCGCGCTGTCCCGCGATCGACGACATGCAGACGATGACCCCGGCGCCGTTGCGCTTGAGCGCGGGAATGGCGCCGCGGCAGGCATTGAAGGTGCCGGTGAGATGCATGTCGATGGTCTCGCGCCATGCGTCGTCCGTGACATCGGCGATGCCTCCCGGATGCACCGTCCCAGCCATGGTCACCAGCACGTCGAGGCCGCCAAACGCGCGGTCGGCCTCGGCGATCGCCGCATTGCAGGAGGCTGAGTCGGCGACATCGGCGACGATGCCGAGATGTCCGCGGCCCAGCCCGTCGGCGACCTGGGGCGTTGTGGCGGCGGCGTCGAGCAGCGCGACCCGTGCGCCCATCTGCGCGAACAGCGTCGCGGTGGCGCGGCCGATGCCGCCGGCGCCGCCGGTGAGAATGACACGGCGGCCTTCGAGCAGAGGCCAGCGCAGCGGCGGCAGGTCGGATGGATCTTTCATGGCGTCCGGTCGGTGATGGTCCCGGCACTGGTAGCGCACGGCGTTCAAAGGCGCCATGTCGCAATCAGGTCTTGCGGGTGACCTGCGTGCCGCCGCGGCGCAACGGCGCATGCGCCGAGCCAGGCGCGGTCACATCGAGATCGCCGGCCAGCAATTCCGGCATCACCGAACGCTTGCGCGAGCGGCCATCCAGTTCATCCGGCCCATGCTTCACCTCATCGGTACGCGACAGGCTTTCGACCGCGGCATTGTCTTCCGCGAGGCGGCCAAGCAGCGACGTGAGATCGACCAGGCGTTCCGCCACGACATGGATCACGCCGCTTTCGTGCTGCACGATGCCTTCGACGCCGACATAGCGCGCGCCGAGAATGATCGGACGGAATTGCTCGAAGCTGGTGCGCCACACGATGATATTGGCGATGCTGGTCTCGTCCTCGATGGTCATGAAGACGACGCCGGCGGCCGTGCCCGGCCGCTGGCGGATGGTGACGAGACCGGAGACGCGCACGCGCGTGCCGGTGTTCAGGTCGCGCAGCGTTTCGTTGGTGACGATGCGGCGCGCGGCGAGATCGGCACGGATGAATGATGCCGGGTGTTCGCGCAGCGACAACGAGAGGAACCGGTAGTCATTCACGACTTCCTCGCCCTGCGGCATCAACGGGAGAGCGACGGTGGGTTCTTGATGGGAGGCGGTGGTCTTGCCACCTAACGAAATCTTCTCCTGTGCAGCAAGGGGTGGCGAGAACAACGGCAAATTGTCCTGCTCGTCGCCGACGCGGCCAAGCGCCTTCGCCGCCCATAACGCTTCGCGCCGCGTCAGGCCAAGCGAGCCGAAAGCATCGGCATCGGCAAGGCGTTCGATCACGCTCTGCGGCAATCCGGTGCGCAGCCACAGGTCGCGCACCGAGGCATAACCCGCGCCGCGATGCTTCATGATCGACAGGCCATGGTCTTCTTTCATGCCCTTGATCTTCTGGAAGCCGAGCCGCATCGCATGCGTGGTGAGGATGACCTGCTTCATGCTGGTGTGCAGCGCATGCAGGCGCTCCGCCGCACGCAGACCATTCTCGGGCTCCAGCGTCGCGAACCAATCCGAATGATTGATGTCCACCGGCCGGACGTCGACGCCGTGTTCCTGCACGTCGCGCACGATCTGCGCCGGCGCGTAGAAGCCCATCGGCTGCGAATTCAGTAGTGCCGCCGCGAACACGTCCGGATAGAAACATTTGAGCCAGGCCGAGGCATAGACCAGCAGCGCGAAGCTCGCAGCGTGACTCTCGGGAAAGCCGTATTCGCCGAAACCTTCGATCTGGCTGAAGCAGCGCTCGGCGAAGTCGCGATCGTAGCCCTTCTTGGCCATGCCGTTGACCATCTTGTCGTGGAACGAGCCGATCGTGCCGGTGCGCTTGAACGTCGCCATGGCGCGGCGCAGCTTGTCGGCCTCCGCGCCTGTGAAGCCTCCGGCGTCCATGGCGATCTTCATCGCCTGCTCCTGGAACAACGGCACGCCGAGCGTTTTACCGAGGATATTCTTGAGCTCGTCCGGATCCCCAAGGCCGGGTCCCGGACGAGGATAATCCGGTTCTATGCCACGCTCATGGAGCGCCTTACGCCGCGTCAGATAGGGGTGCACCATGTCACCCTGGATCGGGCCGGGCCGGACAATCGCGACCTCAATGACGAGGTCGTACATCTTTCTCGGCTTCAGCCGGGGCAGCATCGACATCTGCGCGCGGCTCTCGACCTGGAACACGCCGATCGAGTCCGCGCGGCACAGCATGTCGTAGACCGGCGGCTTTTCTTTGGGAACGGTCGAAAGGTCGTAGCCGACCACGGGCTCCGACCCTCTTCGTTGCGCCATGGGCGTCGTGAACGACAGGCCGTAATGCTTCTCCGCGAACTCGAACGCACGCTTGATGCAGGTCAGCATGCCGAGGCCGAGCACATCGACTTTGAGGATTTCGAGCGCGTCGAGGTCGTCCTTGTTCCATTCGATATGCGTGCGCTCGTCCATCGCCCCGTTCATGATCGGCACCATGTCGTCGAGCCGCTTGCGGGTGATGACGAAGCCGCCGACATGCTGCGAGAGATGGCGCGGAAAGCCTTGGATCTTGCCGACCAGTTCGCGCATCTTCATCATGCGCGGTGCATCGACGTCGATGCCGGCACGTTTGAGCTCCTCCTCGCGCACCGCGCCGCCGCCCATGCCCCAGATCGACGACGACAAGGCTCCGATCGTGTCTTCGGAGAGACCATAGGCCTTGCCGACCTCGCGGATCGCCGAGCGTCCGCGATAATTGATGACGGTGGCGGTGATGCCGGCTCTCTCGCGGCCGTATTTCTCATAGATGTACTGGATCACTTCTTCGCGCCGCTCATGCTCGAAGTCGACGTCGATATCCGGCGGCTCATCGCGTTCGGTGGACATGAAGCGTTCGAACAGCGAGTTGCCCTCGGCGGGGTCGACCGACGTGATGCCGAGGCAGTAACAGACGGTCGAGTTCGCAGCCGAGCCGCGTCCCTGGCACAGGATCCCTTCCGATCGCGCGTAGCGGACGATGTCGTAGACGGTAAGAAAATAAGAGGCGTATTGCCGCTCGCGGATCAATGTGAATTCGGCGGCCAGGCTGGTTCGCACGATGTCTGGAATGCCGTCCGGGTAGCGCCATCGCGCGCCGTCCCATGCCAGATGCTCGATGGCTTCATGCGCCGTGGCGAAGCCCGCAAGGGATTCGTCGGGATAATCATATTTCAATTGCTTGAGATCAAAGCCGAGCACTGCGTCGAGTTTCAGCGTCTCCTCGATCGCCTGCGGCGCATCGACAAACAGACGCGCCATTTCCTGCGGCGGCTTCAGGTGCCGCTCGTCATTGACGGCAAGCCTGCGGCCGGCGGTGTCGAGCGTCAGGTGCTCGCGGATGCAGGTCAGCACGTCCTGCAATTCGCGCCGTTCGGGGCCGTGATAAAACACGTCGTTGACCGCGATCAGCGGAACTCCGGCGCTACGCGCGGCGTCCTGTCGTTGCGCCAGCCGTCTGCGGTCATGGCCGCGATAGAGCATCGAGGCCGCGAGCCGCACACGGCCGGGCGCAGCCTCGTTCAAGCGCGACAGCAACGGTGGCTTTTTCAATCCCGCGACCAGGCGCAGCTTCGCCTTGCCGAAAACAGGAGGCGGCGCCTCAGGCGGTGGCGATGTTTTCCATTTCTCGATTGGCGGGACCGGAAGGTCGCGCGTCGCGCGATCCATCACGATCAATTCGAGTCCGTCGATATGCTCGATCAGATCCTCGATCAGCAGGATGCAGTCGCCTTTCTCGGCGCGCAGGTTGCCGCGCGTGAGCAGCCGGCAGAGGTTACCCCACGCCGCAAGGTCGCGCGGATAGGCCAGGATGTCCGGCGTATTGTCGGCGAAGACCAGCCGCGTGCCGGGGTGATAGCGCAGCGCGAGGTCGCGGTGGCGCTTGAGCGCATAGGCCCGCACCACCCCGGCGACGGTATTGCGATCGCACAGCCCGATGCCGTCAAGCCCGAGCCATCCGGCATGCATCACCAGTTCTTCGGGATGCGACGCCCCGCGCAGGAACGAAAAATTGGATGCGACGGCGAATTCGACATAGCGCGTCATGGCCTCATGCCCTCACGCATACATGCCGTGCAGGAACCATGGCGGCGGCTCGGCGAGATCGCGATGCAGCCCGGCCCGGAACAGCCAGAAGCGCAGGCCGGTCTTGTCCTCGACGCGGAAATAATCGCGCGCCGGCCAGCCATTCTCGTTCCACCAGGCGCCGGCGATCCGCTCCGGGCCTTCCGCGGCGACGATCTCGTGCAGCGCGCGGCGCCAGCGAAAGCGTGACGGCGGTCCGTCAGGCACCATAGCGATCACGTGGTCGATCGGCTCAGGCCGCGCCAGCAGGCGCAGCGGCCGCGCGGGGAGATCGGCATCGTCGCGGAAGCGGCGAAAGCCATTCCAGCCATCCTCGATCCGCCCGGCTCTCTGCGCGGGCATCGTCACCCCGGCAAGCTCAGGCGCGTGGCTGTCCTGCGCGATCAGGCGGGTGACGCGGTTGCGGCCGAGCCGCGCGCTCAGCCGGTCGATCAGGCGGGCGAGATCAGCTTCGTCCTCGCTACCCGACAATCCGATCTGCTGGTCCGGCCGGCCTTCCGCGATCTCCACCGACAGCCGTGCGAGATCGAAGCCGAAGCCGGGATCGATCTCGTCGCCCAAAGCCGCGAGACGCTCGGAGAACAGCTTGCGGATGTCGTGCGGATCGCGCACCGGGCGGGAGGTCTCGGCGGTGACGCGCTTCACCGCGCCATCGGTGCGGAACAGCGTCAGCGCAATCCGTCGTGCGCCTTCGCCGCGGCGCTCCAGCATCGTCTTCAGCCGTCCGGCGAGACGTTCGACCACCGCGAGCACATCCTCCTCACGTGCGATCGGATCGGCAAACGGCTGCTCGGCGACATAAGGCGCGACCGGAAGCAGCGGCGAAAGCGGCTCGTCTTCATGACCGAGCGCACGATCCAGTCTGCGCAGCACGTCGGCGCCGAAGCGCGCTGCAAGCGGCGCGCGCGGCATGTCGAGGATGTGATGGATCTGCTTCAGCCCGACGCGGCCCATGGCGGCGATGGTTGCCGCCGGTAAGCGCAATGCCGCGAGCGGCAGGTCTGCGATCGCTGTGCGTTCGCGCTGCGGCGCAATGATCGGCGTGTCGCTGAAGCGGGCAGCGGCCCAGGCGGCGCCGATGGTGGCGGCGCTTGCGGCCTGCGCGGCAAATCCGAAGCGCGTCATGCTCGCCACGAGATCATCGCGCAGCCTGTCCTCGCCGCCGAACAGATGCGCGCAGCCGGAAATATCGAGCAGGATGCCGTCGGGCGCATCGATCGCCACCAGCGGCGTGTAGCGCTGGCACCAGTCGGCCATCGCGGCGAGCAGGCGCGCATCGGCGGCCGGGTCTTCGGGGATCGCGGCGATATCGGGATACATCGCGCGCGCCTGCGCCAGCGCGAGGCCGGCGCGCAGGCCGAGCGCTTCAGCCGCGTCGTTGATCGCAATCAGAATGTCGGCATTGCCGCGCTTGCCGGTGATGACGAGGGGAGCAGCAGCGTTACGCGACCCTTGACGCGACTCTTGACGCGACTCTTGCCGAATGATGCGGTCGGTCGGGAGCCGTCGCAGCCAGAGGCTGACCAATCTCTGCGAGGATGAAACGCTGCTCCACACGATGCCACTCCAAGATCCATGAGCCGAGATTGCCGCGCCGGTTGCGCGTCAGATGCGCCGCGATGCGCGGAGGACCGACGCCGTAAGGATCGAAAGCGGTCGGCGCCGGGCCGATCATCCAGCGCGTCGCGGCGGCGGACGGCTCGTCGCCGGGGTCGGTGCGCAGGATCAGCGCGAGCGTGCCGTGCTCGGCCGCCGCCAGCGACAGCCGCCGCGTCGCGACGGTATCGATGCCGCGCGCGCCGGCACGCAATTCGCCGATCACCGCGGCCACGGCGGAGCAGCGCAAAGCTTCCTCCATGGTCCACAACACGTCACGGCTCTTGGGTGCGGAGACGCTGATGAAGCGTTCGGGCGCAAGACCGACTTCGTCGAGACCGGGGCCATAGGGCAGGCCGCTTTCGGCCGCGGAGAGATCCTCCGCGATGAAGACCACGCTCTTTCTCGCCGCATGACGCGCCGCCAGCGCCAGCGCGAAGCCGGCGGCAGGCGCCAGCGCGGCCTCATGCAAAGCGGCGATCTCATGCAGTGCATCGCAGGGCAGGCCGCCGGCCAATGCCTCGTCCAGTTCAGGAATGCCGAAAGGAAGCAACGGCGTGTCCTTACCGACCAGCGACGGCTTCTCGATCGCCCGCAAGGTCTGGCGCAACTGCGCGATCGTTGCGAGACGCGTCTCCTGATGGGGGAGTGCAGCCATGGTATTGTTCCCTATTTGTTCTATTGATTCCGGAGACAGCCCTCCCGGTCAAGGCGAAAGTGAAAAGCCCATGGAATCGGGGTTTCTCGCTGCCGTGGGGCGATCATCCCGCTATCGGGGTACCCGCACCGAAACAGGCAGAACGGCTGCTTAAAGTATAGGCAAATTACCCGGACCCGGTCAGCTCGGCCTCCGCCACCACCGCCGCACGCTCCCGCAACACCGTCCAAGCTGTTGGACTCTGAGGTGAATCGGCGTCTGCACAATCCTGCATCGGGTGGCACGGCGGTTGCAGTTCCATGACCCAAACCGTCGGCAAAGTCCGGTCCCAGCCGTCCTCGGCCTCGCCGCAACAGGAGCGCGCCATGTCCACCTTCGACAATCCCTTCGATCCCAGGAACAGGCTCCACAGCGCCGGCTGCGCCTGCGGCCAGCATCTCAGCCAGACCGACCATGATCGCGACGCGGCGGCGCAGCTTCAATGCGTCCCGGTGGAGAGCGAGGACAAGCGTTACGAAGGCGTGGTCGCCTCGGCGGTGATGCGCGCGGTGTTTCCGCAGGACGCGACGCGGCGCGCCTTCCTGAAATCCGTCGGGGCCTCCACGGCGCTCGCGGCGCTGGCGCAATTCTTCCCGCTCAAGACCGCGACCGAAGTCTTCGCGCAGGGCGCCGGCGCGATCGAGAAGACGGCGCTCAAGATCGGCTTCATCCCGATCACCTGCGCGACGCCGATCATCATGGCCGAGCCGATGGGCTTCTATAAGAAGCACGGCCTCGACGTCGAAGTGATCAAGACCGCCGGCTGGGCGGTGATCCGCGACAAGACCATCAACAAGGAATACGACGCGGCGCACATGCTGTCGCCGATGCCGATCGCGCTGACGCTCGGCGCCGGATCGAACCCGATCCCCTACACCATGCCGGCGGTGGAGAATATCAACGGCCAGGCGATCACGCTCGCCATCAAGCACAAGGACAAGCGCGACCCGAAGTCATGGAAGGGCTTCAAGCTCGCCGTTCCGTTCGACTATTCGATGCATAATTACCTGCTGCGCTATTATCTCGCGGAGCACGGCGTCGATCCCGATACCGACGTGCAGATTCGCGCCGTACCGCCGCCGGAAATGGTGGCGAACCTGCGCGCCGACAATATCGACGGCTTCCTCGGCCCCGATCCGATGAACCAGCGCGCGGTGTTTGATGGCATCGGCTTCATCCATCTGCTTTCGAAGGAGATCTGGGAAGGGCACCCGTGCTGCGCCTTCGCGGCATCGAAGGAATTCGTCACGACGATGCCGAATACCTATGCGGCTTTGCTCAAGGCGATCATCGACGCCACCGCTTTCGCCACCAAGGCGGAAAACCGCAAGCAGATCGCGGAGGCGATCGCGCCGGCCAATTACATCAACCAGCCGGTTACGGTGCTAGAGCAGATCCTCACCGGCACTTTCGCGGATGGCCTCGGCAATATCCAGCGCGTGCCGAACCGCGTCGATTTCGATCCGTTCCCGTGGGAATCCTTTGCCGTGTGGATCATGACGCAGATGAAGCGTTGGGGCCAGATCAAGGGCGAAGTGGATTACGCCGGCGTCGCGAAGCAGGTCTTCCTTGCCACCGACACCACCAAGCTGATGAAGGATGTCGGCCTGACGCCCCCGGCCACCACCAGCAAGAGCTTCGTCGTGATGGGCAAGACTTTCGATCCGTCGAAGCCCGAGGACTACATCAAGAGCTTCGCGATCAAGAGAGCCTGAGGCATGAACGCTTCGCCGGGGGTGCGGTTGGCCGCGGCCTTCGTCTCGGTCGTGATCTTCATCGTCTTCATCGCGGCGTGGCATGCCGCCACGCAAGGCACCAGCGCCGTGCAGGGGATGGATCCGGAATACGCCAAGCTGATGGGCATCACCGCGACCTCGGGCAAATCGCCGATGCCCGGCCCGCTCGATGTCGGCGCGAAGCTATGGGAGCATCTCAAGCAGCCTTTCTACGACAAGGGGCCGAACGACAAGGGCATCGGCATCCAGCTCGGCTATTCGATCCTGCGCGTTCTGCTCGGCTATCTGCTTGCGGTGCTGGTGGCGATACCGCTTGGCTTCCTGATCGGCATGTCGGCGGTGATGAGCCGCGCGCTCGATCCCTTCATCCAGGTACTCAAGCCGATCTCGCCGCTCGCCTGGATGCCGCTCGCGCTCTACACCATCAAGGACTCGAGCCTGTCCGCGATTTTCGTGATCTTCATCTGCTCGGTCTGGCCGATGCTGATCAACACCGCCTTCGGGGTCGCGGCGGTACGCAAGGAATGGCTCAACGTCGCACGCACGCTCGAGGTCGGCGCGATCCGCCGCGCCTTCACCATCGTGCTGCCGGCCGCCGCGCCGACCATCCTCACTGGCATGCGCATTTCCATCGGCATTGCGTGGCTGGTGATCGTTGCGGCCGAGATGCTCGTCGGCGGCACCGGTATCGGCTATTTCGTCTGGAACGAGTGGAACAACCTCTCCATCACCAACGTGATCATCGCGATCCTGGTGATCGGACTCGTCGGCATGGTGCTCGACCAGATCCTGGCGCGGATCGCACGGTCCGTGACGTTTCCGGAGTGAGCAACTTGGAAAAATTCATCGCCATCGAAGGCATCACCAAGCGCTTCCCGGCGCCGGGCGGCGGCACGACGACGGTGTTCGAGGATTTGTGGCTGTCGATGGCGCGCGGCGAATTCACTTGCGTGATCGGGCATTCCGGCTGTGGCAAAACCACGGTGCTCAACATCCTGGCTGGGCTCGATGTGCCGTCCGAAGGTGCAGTGATCGTCGACAACAAGGCGATCGAAGGGCCGAGCCTCGACCGCGCGGTGATCTTCCAGGGCCATTCGCTGCTGCCCTGGCGCACCGTGATGGGGAACGTCAGCTATGCGGTATCGTCAAAGTGGCGCAGGCTATCGGCCAAGGATGTTACCGAGCATGCGCAGCAGGTCATCGATCTCGTCGGCCTCACCGGAGCGGAGCACAAACACCCATCGGAATTATCCGGCGGCATGAAGCAGCGCGTTGGTATCGCGCGGGCGCTGTCGATCGAGCCGAAGATCATGTTGATGGACGAGCCATTCTCGGCCCTCGACGCGTTGACGCGCGGGACCTTGCAGGACGAGGTGCGCCGCATCTGCCTGACCACCGGGCAGACCGCTTTCATGATCACGCATGACGTGGACGAGGCGATTTATCTGTCCGACCGTATCGTGCTGATGACCAACGGGCCGGGCGCGGTGATCGCGGAGATCGTCGAGAATCCGCTGCCGAAGGACCGCAAGCGAACCGATTTCCACAAGCACCCTCGCTATTACGGTGTGCGCAATCACATCATCGATTTCCTGGTCACGCGCAGCAAGAGCTTCGCCGCCGAGCAAGGCGCGACCTTCGACCGGCGCAATGTGCCAGTGGTCCGCCCCAGCACGTCGTCCTCGCATGACGGCGACATCGACGGGCTCGTCACGTCGATCAATCGCCAGGTCCGCTTGTTGAATACGACGAAGAAAATGCCGCGCGGCAAGAGTTTGAAGGAGAGATTGTGATGAAACGTGCCGACCTCACTGAGAAGCTGCTCGACATCAAGCGCGAGAAAGGCTGGACCTGGAAGCATATCTGCGACGAGATCGGGGGATCGTCACCGGTGCTGGTGGTCGGCGCGATCCTCGGCCAGATGAAACTGACCAAGCCGCAAGCGGCGAAAGCCGCCGAACTGTTCGGTCTGAGCAAGACCGAACAGGCGATGATCAACGAGGTTCCGATGCGCGGCGAGGGCGTGACGATGCCGCCAACCGATCCGCTGATCTACCGGCTCTACGAATTGGTGATGGTGAACGGCCCGGCCTGGAAGGTGCTGATCGAAGAGGAATTCGGCGACGGCATCATGTCGGCGATCGACTTCGACATGCAGATGGAACGGCTGCCCGATCCCAAGGGCGACCGCGTGAAGATCACGATGTCCGGCAAATTCCTGCCGTTCAAATATTACGGTGCCACCGGCAACGCGCAGGCCTACGGGTACAAGGAGGAATGAATCGAGGCCGGATGCCAACGCCTCGTGCCCCCGCGCAGGCGGGGGCCCATACTCCGCGGCTTAGCTAAAAGGACTGGAACGGCGTTGCCTTATTGAGAGGGCACGGCGTATGGGTCCCCGCCTTCGCGGGGACACCAGACTTACCCCGTAACGCGCGCTTCCTGTTCGTAGGGCGTGCCGTGCAATCCGAACGCGTCGACGAAAGCTGCACGGATTTCCGGCGGTTGGCCCGCGAGATGGCGGAATGCCGAGAGCCGTCCGACCATCAGCGGATAGTTCTTGTATTCCTCCAGCTTGATGCCCTCGCGCAGGATGTTTTTTTCGTAATAGGGCAGTTCCACACAGCTTGCCATGTTGGCGCTGCGGATCGTGCCCTTCACGTCCTCGCCGCGCTGCATCGCCTCGATGTCGTCGAACAGCCGTTTGCGGATCATCGCGATGCCACGGTCGCTCGCCGCCAGCGATTCCTTGGTGCGGTCGGCGATCCTGCCCTGGCCGACCCAGGCGATGAAGTCCTGGTTCATCACATGGCTCGAAATCCAGCGGCCGGTCTGGTCCTGGATCGGGCTGAACCAGGTTGGCACCGATTTCTGCACGTAGGGCTCGCGGCCCTTCGGCACGCGCATGAAGAACCACGCGACGCTGAGCGTGTTCTCGTCGTCGATCGGTACGCGCCATTCGAAATGGCTGCCGAGATAGAAGCCGTTCGGCCACAGGCAGACGCGGCCGGTGGTCCAATAGGGATCCTGCTCGCTCGCGCCTTCGCGGATGCGCTTGTAGAGAAAGCCGTAATCGAACTCCTCGAACTTCACGGCGAGATGCTTTGCGGCATAGGGACCGCTCTTGCCCTTCAGGCGCATGCTCCAGTTGTCATGCATCCATTCGAAATGCACCGGATCGCAGGAGTTTTCCTGGCATTGGAACCAGTTGCAGGGAACGTCGGACAGCACCACCTCGCGGAAGCCGTTCTCCCAGGTGAAGGGCTCCCAGATCGGCATTTCCGGGATCGGCTGCGGGCCCATATAGGTCCAGAGCAATCCCGCGACTTCCTTCACCGGATAGGCCTTGATGCTGCAGCGCTCTTTCAGCCGCGTGTTCGGATGCGCGGTGTCCTCGTAAGGCTGCTCGATGCAGGCGCCGCTCTCGTCGTAGCGCCAGCCGTGATAATTGCAGCGGATGCCGGTCTGCTCGACGAAGCCATAGGACATGTCGGCACGACGATGCGCGCAGTGGCGGTCGACCAGGCCGTAAGTCCCGTTCAGATCCTTGTAGAGGGTGAGGTCTTCGCCCATCAGGCGCACGGCCTTGATGGGGGTCTTGTCGAATTCGCTGGCGCCCGCGATCGGGTGCCAATAGCGGCGCAGGTAGTCGCCCATCGGCGTGCCGGCGCTGACCTGGGTGAGAATCTTGTTCTTTTCGGCTGACAGCATGGCTGTCCTCCCTTGGCGTGTCTTGTTGACGTGCACGGGACCGGCGTTGCCCACCGGTCACTTTCGCAACCATCTTTATTGTAATTCCAGTCACGGGCAAGACAAAGACCCCTGACCAGGAAGCTTGGGCCGCCTGCGTCCGCCGCGGGGCGGGCCGCAATGGCGACGGAAGGGGCGATTTACGCTTCCGAAATCGCCGCCGTGTTATCGGCGGCGATGACCGTGTATCTCAAATACGGTGCGATTGCCTTCATCGCGGCTTCCACCATCCTGTGGGGCGCGCACACGGTCTATTTCATGCGGTACGCCTCCGAGGGCGCGAAGCGGGCATGCGCCGGCAAGACCGGCTTCTTCGATGGTCCGAATTCCTATTACTGGTGCCTGCAGCGGTTCGAAGCCGGCACTGTGCGGTTGTGACGCTGCCGCGCGCGGGACTGGCGGCTGACGGCCGCTCCCTCCGGACGCCGCTGCGGGCCGGCCCACGGACTTCAGGGTGCTGGCGCTGCTGCCGGAATCTGGCAGCATGGATGGCTAGACCATCGTCAAGGAGTTCCCGTGTCACGCGCGCCTCGGCTGCTCGATCTGATCCAGGTCCTGCGGCGCCACCGCCATCCTGTGAGCGGTGCGGCGCTTGCGGAGACGCTTGGCGTATCGTTGCGAACGATTTATCGCGACATCGCGACCCTGAACGGACAGGGCGCGCATATCGCGGGAGAGCCCGGCCTCGGATACGTGTTGCGGCCCGGCTTCATGCTTCCGCCGCTGATGTTCAGCGAAGAGGAGATCGAGGCGTTGGTGCTCGGCTCGCGCTGGGTCGCCGAGCGCACCGATGGGTCACTCGGCGCTGCCGCGCGTAACGCGCTTGCCAAGATCACTGCTGTCTTGCCTGACGACCTGAAGAGCAACGTCGATTCATCGACGTTGCTGATCGGGCCAGGGGCGCCGCTCGCGTGTGGTGACGCCGAACTGACGACGATCCGCCGTGCGATACGCGCCGAGCACAAGCTACGGATCGATTACATCGATCGCAATGACGTCGCGACCGCGCGCACGATCTGGCCATTCGCGGTCGGCTTCTTCGACCGGGTTCGCGTCGTCGTTGCTTGGTGCGAGAGCCGTAACGGCTATCGTCACTTCCGCACCGACCGGATCAGCGCGGTTGAGGCTTCAACGCAACGCTATCCGCGCCGCCGCGCGGCACTGCTGAAGGAATGGCGCGAGGTTGAAAAAATCCCTGTGCGACAGGGCGAAGATTCGATGCTGCCATAAATTGGCAGGGATGTCTCGTATGTCAGGTCATCGGGCGAACGGCCCGAATGATCAGGAGATAGCCATGCCAGACTTCAGCTTCGTCCTTCTCTATGTCAGCGATCCGCTGAAAAGCGCCGCGTTCTACGCGGACATCCTCGGCAAGCCGATCGTCGAATCGGCGCCGACATTTGCAATGCTGCCGCTCAACGGCACCGTGATGCTCGGACTCTGGCGGCGCGACGATGTCACCCCGAAACCGACCGGCCGGGATAGCGCGAATGAGGTCGCGTTCACCGTGGCCGACGCAGATACCGTGCGTGCGACTCATGCCGATTGGTCGCGGCGCGGCTTGCCGATCGTGCAAGTGCCGACCGACCTCGATTTCGGCTGTACCTTCGTCGCGCAGGATCCCGATGGGCACCGCCTGCGCGTCTTCGCTCCGCAGGCGCAGTAACTGCAAGCAATAATTGCAACACGATGCGTAATGCGGTGGCGAAAGCTGCCGCGTCACGTCAACGGTTGCCTGACCGATCCTCGACCAGAATCTGCCGTCCCACCTCGTCGATCGCTTTCACACCCGTCAGCGCCATCGACACGTCGAGCTCTTTGCCGATGATTTCGATCGCGCGCCGCACGCCGGCTTCGCCGCCCGCACCGAGGCCATAAACATAGGAGCGGCCGATCATGCAGGCGCGCGCACCGAGCGCCAGCGCCCGAAGCACGTCCTGCCCTGAACGCACGCCGCCGTCGAACAACACCTCGATATCGCTGCCGACCGCGTCGGCGATGCGCGGCAATGCGGAGATCGACGACGGCGCGCCGTCAAGCTGGCGGCCGCCATGGTTCGACACCACCAATGCATGCGCGCCACTGGTCACGGCCGCGCGCGCGTCCTCGACATCCATGATGCCCTTGAGGATCAGCTTGCCGGGCCAGATCGAGCGGATCCATTCGATGTCCTTCCAGTTCAGGCTGGGGTCGAACTGGCTCGCGGTCCATTGCGCCAGCGAGTTGACGTTCTCCATGCCTTTCACGTGGCCGGCGAGATTGCCGAAGGTCTTGCGCTTGCCGTTCCACACGCTCCAGGCCCAGTTGGGCTTGGTCGCGATGTCGAGGATGTTGCGCAGCTTCCATTGCGGCGGCACCGTCATGCCGTTGCGGATGTCGTTGTGGCGCTGCCCAAGGATCTGCAGGTCGGCGGTCAGCACCAGCGCCGAGCATTTCGCGGCGATGGCGCGCTGGATCAATTCGCGGATGAATCCGCGATCGCGGATCACGTAGACCTGGAACCAGAACGGCTTTGTCACCGCGGCGGCAACGTCCTCGATCGAGCAGATCGACATGGTCGACAGCGTGAAGGGAATTCCCATCGCCTCCGCGGCGCGCGCGGCAAGGATCTCGCCGTCGCCATGCTGCATGCCGCAGAGCCCAATCGGTGCGAGCGCGAGCGGCATTGCGACCGGCTCGCCGAGGATCGTGGTCGCGAGACTGCGCTTGTCGACGTCGACGAAGACGCGTTGGCGCAGCTTCACCGCCGCGAGGTCGGCGCGGTTCGCGCGCAAGGTTTCCTCGGCATAGGATCCGGCCTCGGCATAGTCGATGAACATCTTCGGCACCTTGCGGCGAGCGATCGCGCGCAGGTCCTCGATGCAGGTGACGGTCTTCACGCGGATATGTCCCCCTCGGCTAACCCTGCCTCGATAGCATTTTCGCGGCTTGAGTGGACCCGCGATCGGGACGCCCGGCTGCGGGCACGGAACGCGCGTCGAGGCTCCCGCGTTGTCCGAGGAACAACGGATCAGGAGCGTGCGATGGGAATTCCGAACAAGACCGAAATGGAAAACGAAATCAAAGAGCTGGAACGAAAGCGGGACGCCGATCCGAAGCAGCGGGCGCTCGAAAAGTCGCTCGACAAGGGCCTGAAGGACAGTTTCCCGGGGTCCGACCCCGTGAACGTCACCCAGCCGTCCCCGAGCAAGGTCGACCACAACAAGAATTAGCCCCAACCTCGGGGCGCGGCAGCCGCGGGCCAAAACCCACGGTTTTTCCGTAGGTTAGATCGATTCAGCACATTGTGCGATTTCCCTGCTAACGGCCGGCAAGGTCGAGATTGTGCAGCATTCGGCAGTCAAAACATCCTAAGATTGGCGAGAAATCCATTCACGATCGGGGACTTCTGTCGATGGCGCGTAAGTATTTTGGTACGGACGGAATTCGCGGCCGTGCCAATGGCGTGATCACGCCGGATCTTGCGTTGCGTGTCGGTCAGGCCGCCGGCCTCACCTTCCGCCGCGGAGAACACCGCCACCGCGTCGTGATCGGCAAGGACACGCGCCTCTCCGGCTACATGATCGAGAACGCGCTGGTCGCAGGCTTCACCTCGGTGGGCATGGACGTGCTGCTGCTCGGCCCGATGCCGACGCCGGCGGTGGCGATGCTGACGCGCTCGATGCGCGCGGATCTCGGCGTGATGATCTCGGCTTCGCACAATCCTTATGACGACAACGGCATCAAGCTGTTCGGGCCAGACGGCTACAAGCTGTCGGACGCGATCGAGCTCGACATCGAGAAGCTGATCGACGCTGACGTGTCCAAGCAGCTTGCGAAGAGCGCCGATCTCGGCCGCGCCAAGCGTATCGACGGCGTGCATGATCGCTACATCGAGTTCGCCAAGCGTACGTTGCCGCGCGCGCTCGACCTCGACGGCATGCGCATCGTACTCGATTGTGCGCATGGCGCCGCCTACCGTGTGGCGCCCGAGGCGTTGTGGGAATTGGGCGCCGACGTGATCTCGATCGGCGTCGAACCGGATGGTTTCAACATCAACAAGGATGTGGGCTCGACCGCGCCGGACGCGCTGGTGCGGAAAGTGCGCGAATTGCGGGCCGACCTCGGCATTGCGCTTGATGGCGACGCCGACCGGGTCGTGATCGTCGACGAGACGGGGCATGTGGTCGATGGCGACCAGCTGATCGCGGTGATCGCGGAAAGCTGGAAGGAAGATGGCCGTCTCGCCAAGCCGGGCGTGGTCGCGACCATCATGTCGAATCTCGGACTGGAGCGCTTCCTCAACGGCATCGGCATCTCGCTGGCGCGCGTGCCGGTTGGCGATCGCTATGTCGTCGAGCACATGCGCGAGCACGGCTATAATGTCGGCGGCGAGCAGTCGGGACATATCATCCTGTCGGATTATGCCACCACCGGCGACGGCTTCATCGCCGCGCTTCAGGTGCTCGCGGTGGTGCGCGGGGCGGGGCTGCCGGTCTCACAAGTTTGCCGCCGCTTCGAGCCGCTGCCGCAGGTGCTCAAGAACGTGCGTTACGGCAGTGGCAAACCGTTGGAGAACGCCAAGGTGAAGTCGGCGATCAAGAGCGCCGAGAAGCGCCTTAATGGCCATGGCCGCCTGATCATTCGTCCCTCCGGCACCGAACCCGTGATCCGGGTGATGGGGGAGGGCGACGACCAAGCCCTCGTCGAAGAGATCGTCGACGGGATTATCGACGCGCTAAACCACGCCAGCGTCTGAGTTCTCCAAGATCAGAGTGGTGTCGGCCGAGTCTTTGCGGCCGCAATAAGTATTGTCTCGGTCGCCGAAGAGTTGAAAAGAATCAAATCTGGATTTTGCACTGCAATAAATGGTGCAATGCAGATTGGTTACTTGTTCTCTTTTCTCAAATTCTTCGAGATTCGAATGGCGCGCCGCGAAAGCTAGAAAGTACTGCATTCTCAATAGATTAGAAGTACTTTAAACTGCACTTTTCCTTTGCGAGCGGTCAAAAAATCCGATATTGATTGTTGCAGACAGAACCAATCCTCTGGGCGGTCCCTTTCCATGATCGTTTGCTCCTGCAACGTTTTTACCGACGCCGACGTGCGGTCGGCCTTGAACGTTCCGGAAGCCGCGCCGAAGCGGGCGAGCCAAGTCTATGGCTGTCTGGGTTGCAGCGCCCAATGCGGCCGCTGCGTCCGGACCATCAAGCGGATCATGGACGAGGCGTTGTCGAGCGCTGAAGGCAAGACCTGCGGTGACGGCTGCAATTGCTGCCCCGCCTCCGAGCGACGCGCCTAAACCTCCCGTTTTCCTACAAAATCACCGCTTTATCGTCTCGGAACTAACCGTGCGGCTTGCGGTTTCCGTCATGGCGATTAGATTGCTTCTTTGAATTGTTCTAAACAAGATCGGCCGGGACCTTCCCAGCCCAAAACTGCATTCATGGAGCGGCGTGATGAAGGGCGACAGCAAGGTCATCGAGTATCTGAACCGCGGGCTCCGCAGCGAGTTGGCGGCCATCAACCAGTATTGGTTGCATTACCGGCTGCTCGACAACTGGGGCTTCAAGTCGCTCGCCAAGACCTGGCGAAAAGAATCGATCGAAGAGATGCACCACGCCGACAAGATTACGGACCGCATTATCTTTCTCGACGGCTTTCCGAACATGCAGGTGATCGACCCGCTGCGCATCGGCCAGAACGTGAAGGAAGTATTGGACTGCGATCTGGCTGCCGAGATGGCCGCGCGCGCGCTCTATACCGAAGCCGCGTCGCATTGCCAGACGGTAAAGGATTACGTATCGCGCGACCTGTTCGAATCGCTGCTCAAGGATGAGGAACATCACATCGATTTCCTTGAGACTCAGCTCGATCTGGTCGCCAGGATCGGCCTCGAGCTCTATTCGCAGCATCATATTGGCGAGGCTGACGAAAGCCACTGAGGCTCGGCGGACATATCGTCAGCCTGATCTGTTGACCTTCCCCAGCCGGCGGTACGCAATCACCTGTGGGGGAGCGCACCTCCAACGCCTCCCGCTCCGATCTTTCCGCGCGTGATTCTACGTCGAATCGCGGGAAATGATCCGCGTCGCTCTTCGGCGTCGCCGGACAAGCATTAGGGCACCTCGAACAATGACGTTTTCGGCGCGTGCTTGACCGCCGTTGCGGACTGATGACCGCGTCCAACACTGATGTGTTGCCGCTG
>CANKHJ010000063.1 GCA_947481635.1 Bradyrhizobiaceae bacterium | reverse complement strand
TTCCTCGACCGCACCGGCGACGAGATCCATACCTCCATCGAGGCCGGACCGATGGTGCGCAAGAACGACATGCGCAACACCGCCTGGATCAAGTCCTACGAGGACTGGAACGTCGACATCGGCCTCGCTTGCGGACTTCCCGGCCGCGCTCAGATCGGCAAGGGCATGTGGGCCGCGCCCGACAAGATGGCCGACATGATCGTGCAAAAGATCGCCCACCCGAAGGCCGGCGCCAACACCGCCTGGGTGCCCTCGCCGACCGCCGCGACCTTGCATGCGCTGCATTATCACGAGGTCGACGTCGCGGCGCGGCAGAAGGAATTGACCGGCCATCCGCGCGCCAAGCTTGCCGACCTGATCACCATTCCGGTGTCGCAATCCAACTGGCCGCCGGACGCGGTGCAGCAGGAGCTCGACAACAACGCGCAGGGCATCCTCGGCTATGTAGTGCGCTGGATCGACCAGGGCATCGGCTGCTCCAAGGTGCCGGACGTCCACGACGTCGGCCTGATGGAGGACCGCGCGACGTTGCGCATTTCGAGCCAGCATCTCGCCAATTGGCTGGCGCAGGGCATCGCCACCGAAGATCAGGTGATGACCGCGATGAAACGCATGGCCGCGGTGGTGGACCGCCAGAATGCCGGCGATCCGCTCTACCGCCCGATGGCGCCCAGCTTCGACGGCGTCGCGTTCAAGGCGGCCTGCGACTTGGTGTTCCTCGGCCGCGAGCAGCCGAACGGCTACACCGAGTGGATCCTGCACGCGCGCCGCCGCGAGGCAAAGGCGGCGGGGTAACTGATTCCACCACTCTCCCTCCGTCATGGCCGGGCAAAGCCGTCCGAAGGACGGCGTCGCTTCGCTCGCCTATGCCGGCCATCCACGTCCTTGCTTACGCGAGAAAAGACGTGGATGCCCGCGACAAGCGCGGGCATGACAGTCGTTGCTTTTTGGCGGACGAAATCATCGTTGCCGAAACGGCGTCGCTGTCTCCACATCGCACCGTTGATCATACCGGCGAAAGCGGGCATCCAGTATCATGGGTTCTCTCGGCAGGTCACCAATCAACGATGAGTTCATTAACACCGGCCCCCGCTCCACCAGTCATCAGCGTCGGCGCGGCATTACAGGACAACCTGCTGCGCCCGATCCGCGCGTTCCGCCCGGCTTATCTGCCGCTGGTGATGGTCTATTTCGCCTATGGCGCGCTCGGCCTCGTCGATGTCGCGCGCGATCTCTGGGTGAAGGAGAGCCTGACGCTCACCCCGGCGCAGCTTGCCGGCATCGCCGTATGGCTCAGCCTGCCATGGACCGTGAAGATGGTGTTTGGCGAACTGGTCGATTCGGTGCCGATCTTCGGCTCACAGCGCCGCTCTTATATCGTGATCGGCGCCGCCTGCACCTGCGCCGGACTGCTGACACTGGCCGGCGCGGCCGGCAAATGGCTCGCCTTCACCAGCCCCGACAATCTGTACCTGCTGGGCTCGATGCTGATGGTGATCGGCACCGTGATCCAGGACGTCGTGGCGGACGCGATGTCGACCGAGGTGGTGCCGCGCGCAGCCGACGACGGCACCCCACGAACCGAAGACGACATCCGCACCGACCTTGGGATGGTGCAGATCCTGGGGCGGCTCTCGCTCTCTGCCGGCATCCTCGCGGTCGCCGGATTGTCCGGTTATATCGCCGGGGTGTTCGATCGCGAGACCGTATTCCTGATCGGACTGATCGTTCCCGCCATCTCGATCAGCGGCGTGCTGATGATCCGCGTGGAAACCGCCGAGCGCCGCGCACTCGACTGGCGCATCCTCGGCGGCGGGCTGGCGTTTGGCGCGGTCGTCAGCATTCTTGGATTCACCGGCGTGCCTTATGCGCAGGAGTTGATTTTCATCCTGTCTTTGAGCGTGATCTGCACCATGCTGGTGTTTGTCACGCGCGAGCTTGATCCCGCGAAGCGGCGCGCGATCCTCTACGCCAGCATCATCATCTTTGCGTTCCGCGCGACACCGTCGGTCGGCGACGGCTATTTCTGGTGGACGCTCGACGTGTTGAAATTCGATGCCGAATTCTACGGGCATCTGCGCCAGACCGGGGCATTTCTGGCGCTGGCTGCGATGTGGCTTTTCGCCCGGCAATTGACCAATTATTCGGTGCCGAAGGTGCTGTTCTGGATCGTCGTGGTCGGCACGATCCTGTCGCTGCCAAGTGTCGGCCTGGTCTATGGCCTGCACCAATGGACCGAGCAGACCTTCGGTTTCGGCGCGCGCACGATCGCCATCGTCGACGCCGCCACCGCCTCACCCTTCGGGCAGCTCAGTATGATCCCGCTGCTGACGCTGATCGCCTATTACGCGCCTGCCGGCCACCGCGCGACGTGGTTCGCGCTGATGGCGTCGCTGATGAATCTCGCTTTGGTCGCGGGCGCATTGCAGACCAAATATCTCAACGAGGTGTTCGTGGTGGATCGCGGCCAATATGGCGAGCTCAGCACGCTCCTCGTGATCGCGACCGTCCTCGGCCTCGCGATGCCGCTCGCCGCCATCGCGCTGTTCGGCCGCAAGGTCTGACTACTCGACTGATTATTCGACTTTGCCGATCTTCTGCACCGCCTTGATCAGGCGCGCCGAATCCGCGTCGATGAATTTCGCGAAATCCGGTGCGTCGAGCCAGGCTGGCGGACTGCCCGCGGTCACGAAGATATTCGTCACTGCCTGGTCCGCCATCGCCTTCTTCATCGAATCGCGCAACCGCGTGACGACCGCCGCGGGCGTCGCCTTCGGCGCGAACAAGCCGGCCCAGATATAGAACTCCACATTCGGATAGCCGAGTTGCTGGAACGTCGGCACGTCCGGGAAGGCCGGAACCCGCTCCGCGCCCCAATTGGCCAGCACGCGGATGCTGCCGGCGTCAGCCTGCGGCTTCAGCACGCCCGGCGCCGAGGCCAGCGCCTTGATGCTGCCTTGCAGCAGCGAGGTGAGCGCCGGCCCCGCACCGGTGAAGGGCACGTGCTGCAGCTTGATGCCGGCTTCGGCCGCGAACATCTCCATCGCCACATGCAACGTCCCATAGGGACCGGACGAGCCGTAAGGGATCGTGCCCGGATTCTTCTTCGCATCCTCGACGAAATCCGACAGCGTCTTCCATGGCGCCGATGACGGCACCGCGAGCAGCGTCGGGTCGGCAAGAATGCGCGCGACCGGAACCAGATCGCCGACTTCATACGCCACCGTCCGCGCGAATAACCGATCGGCCTCCGGCAGCACCGCAAGCGAGGACAGCGTCACCAGCAGCGTATGCCCGTCGGGCTCGGCACGTGCCGCGGCCGCATTACCGGTCTTGCCGCCCGCGCCCCCACGATTGTCGACGATGACGCTCTGACCGAGCTCCTTGCGCAGTGCCTCCGCGATCGGGCGCGCGGCGAGATCACCCTGCCCGCCCGGCGGGAACGGCACGATGATGGTGATGGTGCGGGTCGGCCAGGCGGCCTGCGCCATGGCGCTGCTGAAACGGCCAAGGCCATCGACCAACGGCAATAATCCAAGCCCAGCGAGGAAATCCCTGCGCAGCATCGTCGCCTCCCTCTCGTTTTGTAGAGCGAAGGCTATCCCCGACTCTCCTCCACCGGAAGGGGGAGGATTGCGCTGGAAGGAAACGAGGGTCAGAGCACGCGCAGCAACATTTTATATGATTCAAACGCGTGGCAATGCTCCGCGCGGCTCAGGCTCCGCATCCTCACCCTCGGGGGTGCCGCCGATAGCGGGCGAGTCCAATTCCGGAGTTCCGGCGAACGGCTTCGCGAGCAATCCGAGCGCGACGCGCAACTGGCCGCCGGCGCGGTCCAGCACCGACTCGGCCTCGTTCGGCGGACAGCCCTGCAGCAACAGGAATGCGAGCTTCACGCTGCCCTTCGCCTGATCGAGAGCCGACTGCACGTCGCCGCTGCCGCGGCCGGTGAGGCGTGCCAGCATCGCCAGGCTGCGGCGGACGAGTTTATGGTTCACCGCCTGCACGTCGACCATCAGGCCTTGATAGACGCGGCCGAGCAGGATCATCAGCAGCGACGACAAAAGATTCAGCGCAATCCGCTGCGCCGTGCCGGCCTTCATACGGGTCGAGCCGGCGATCGGCTCCGGCCCGGTATCGAGGAAGACCGGATGATCGGCCTCGCTCAGCAGCGGCGTGTCGCGGTTATTCGCAATGCCGATGGTGAGCGCGCCGCGCCGTGTCGCCTCGCGCTGGCACGCGAGCGTGAACGGCGTCGAGCCGCTCGCCGCCACCGCGATCATCACGTCATCCGGTCCGATACTGTGCTGCGCGACCAGTTCGGTGGCGTGCTCGACCTGATCTTCGGCGCCCTCGACGGATTTCAATAGTGCGTCCCGGCCTCCGGCCATCAACAGCAACAACCGGTCCTGCGGCCACGAGAAGGTCGGCATCAATTCGGCGCCATCCTGCACCGCGAGGCGGCCGGAGGTCCCTGCACCGACGTAAACCAGGCGGCCGTGGCGGCTCAGCCGGGCTTCCATGGCGAGCGCGGCCTGTTCCAGCGCAGGACGAGCGGCGCGCACGGCCGCAACCGCGGCCAACTGACCCTCGATCATGGCATCGAGGACATCGCCCGGGTCCCAGACGTCGATATTCGAATAGCGCGGGCTCGGCCGCTCGGTTTCCATGCGTTGTCCGATCTGATTCAAAAAGGGAACGCTTTCGACCCGATTCCGGTTCTCCCGAGGTACCGAATAGAGGTAACCGGGAGTTTGCACGCGGAGCCCCAGGCGCGGAGGACCGCCCCAAGACCGATGCCATTTGGCTGCTCCAGAGCTTTTATGCCTTCATGGCGACGCTCGCCGCCTTGCGCGGCACCGCCGCGGCAATTGCAGAAGGTCACGCACACACGATGACGGCGCCGCACGCGATCATTGCCGACCACGTTTTTGACGGGACCATTCTGCACCACGGCGTCGCTGTCGTCCTGGACGGCGCGCGGATCGCGGCGATCGAGCCGCGCGGCAGCCTGCCGGACACCATGCCGTCGCGCATTCTGCCGCCGGGCGCGTGGCTCGCCCCCGGCTTTATCGACATCCAGGTGAATGGCGGCGGCGACGTGCTGTTCAACGATCAGCCGACGCCGCAAGGCATCGCGACGATCTCGAGAGCGCATCGCCGATTCGGCACCACCTCGCTGCTGCTGACGCTGATCACCGACACCGACGAGACGATGCGCGCGGCGGCCAACGCGGTACAGACCGCCATGGGGTCCAATCCGTCGGTGCTCGGCCTGCATTGCGAGGGCCCGTTCCTGTCGCCAGGAAAACCGGGGGTGCATCGGCGCGACCTGATCCGCACGCCCGAGCCGCATCATCGCGAATTGCTCACGGCGTGGCGCGGCGGGGCCACGCTGGTGACGCTCGCGCCCGAGCAAGTGCCATCCGATTTCATCAGCGAGTTGGTCGACCGCGGCGTGAAAGTGTCGCTCGGCCATTCGATGGCGAGTTACGCGCAGACGCGGGCCGCGATGAAAGCCGGCCTGTCGGGCTTCACGCATCTTTTCAATGCCATGCCGCAGCTAGCGAGCCGCGAGCCCGGCCCCATCGGCGCGGCGCTGGAAAATCCTGACGCGTATTACGGGCTGATCGCCGATGGCCTGCACGTCGCGCCAGCCACGCTGCGGCTAGCGCTGCGCGGCGCCGGCCATCCGATGCTGGTGACCGATGCGATGCCGCCGGTCGGCGGCGCGCGAGGCAGTTTCAATCTTCAAGGCCGGGAGATCACGGTCTACGACGGCCGTTGCACCACCGCCGACGGCACGCTGGGGGGCACGTTGCTCGACATGGCCAGCGCGGTGCGCAATTGCGTCACGCTGCTCGGGGCAAGGCTGGAAGACGCGTTGCGCTTCGCATCGACCGAGCCCGCGAATTTTCTCAGACTCGGCGGCCGTCTCGGACGGATCGCGCGCGGCTTTCGCGCCGATCTCGTCGCTTTCGATCCGGCTGACATTGCCGTCATCGCGACTTGGGTCGCGGGACAGTCGTCAGATTGAATTACTTCTTCTTGCCGCGGGCCTTGCGCGCGGCGTAGCGCGCATCGCGTTCGGCCTTGCGCGCCGCTTCGAGCTCGACCTCACGATCGGCCATCTCGCGCAATTCGCGCGCCTTGCGTTCGGCGTCTTCCTGCTCGAACTTCGCCTTCGCCTCGGCCTCGAGGCGCAGCTGTTCGGCGAGGGCCTCGGCCGCCGCCTTCTTCTCAGTCGCGCGCTGCGTTTCACGCGCGATCCGCGCGTCGTGGACCGCCTTACGCTCGGCGGCGCGCTTGGCCACCTCCGGATCGTCCGGGCTGGTCTTGGCCTTGAACCTATCGAGAAGCGCCTTCTTTGCCTTGTCGGCTGAGCTGAGCCGATCGCCAAGGTCAGAATCTTTGTAACCGCCCATTGTCGAGCTAAATCCGTTTATCTGAGGAAGTGGTTGCCGTGTCTTGGTAGCGGGAGAGGGATTTGAACCCCCGACCTCCGGATTATGATTCCGCTGCTCTAACCAACTGAGCTACCCCGCCGTCCGATACGGCAGATACCAAGTCGCGGGCGGATATAAGGAGTGGCCTTAAACGCTGTCAAGCAAAGGCGCTTCGCTATTTCGGCCGAACGTTGGGATCGCCGCCCGGACTTCCCGGCGGCGGGATCACCGGCATCGCCCCACCGCCTGGCGCAGGCGCCCGAATCGCGGGGTCGACATTCTCCGGCGGGCAGATCACGCCATCGGTGCGGGCCAGCCTGTCACTGAGATTATCGCCCGGCGGTTTGTCCTGCGGGGTCAGATGCGTCTGAGGATTATTTCCTTGTCCGACGGTCGCGCGTTCGCCGGGCGCGCAGGCCTTTGGATCGACCGGCGTCGCCGGAGCCGCAGGTTCGGCCTGCCGCGGTTGCGCCGGCGCCTGGGCCAATACCGGCGCTGCGAACATCACGGCGGCTAGCGTCAGAGCGACAATCGGCGCGTATATCGGCAATGGCATGACAATT
Organism: Bradyrhizobiaceae bacterium; assembly: GCA_947481635.1. GTDB lineage: Bacteria > Pseudomonadota > Alphaproteobacteria > Rhizobiales > Xanthobacteraceae > CANKHJ01. The sequence goes on along the minus strand of CANKHJ010000063.1, from coordinate 15,541 downwards.
CGGCTCCCGGGCTCCAAAGGAACAACGGATGCCGAGGGCGGAAGGTTCCGCAGTCAGGCGGCGCGTTTGCCGTAGCGGATCAGCGAGAAATGTCCCATCGGCGGCATCGGCCGGCGCTCGATCAGCGTGACGCCGCCATGGCCGCGCTCCCAATTGGCGAGCTTGTCCCACTTGAATTCCGGCCGCCAGCCGAGGCGGCGCGCGAGCGGCGCGAAGCAGGCCTCGAACACGTAGCGCGGGCCGGACTCGGCGCCGATGTGATTCACCAGGATCACTTCCCCGCCGGGCTTGCAGACGCGCACGAATTCATCGAGCGTCGCCTCCGGTTCCGGCACGGCGGTGATGACATATTGCGCCACCACGACGTCGAAGAAATTATCCGGGAAGCCGAGCCGCTTGGCGTCCATCACCGCGATGGTGTCGACATTGTCGAGCTTATGCGTGACGACGCGTTCCAGCGCCTTCTTCAGCATCGGCGCCGAGATATCGACGCCGGCAATGCGGTTGCTGCGCGAATATTCCTCAAGCGAGATGCCGGTGCCGATGCCGACGTCGAGGATCCGCCCGCCAATTTTTTCAGCGGCCTCGATCGACGACTTGCGTCCGGTATCGAACACCTTGCCGAACACGATGTCATAGACCGGCGCCCAACGGGCATAAGCCTTGTTGAGCGTATCCTGGTTGAGTTCGGCCATTCCCCCTCGCGCTTCTATTCTGCGGCGTGCATGGCGAGGAGCGGGTCGGAGACCAGCGTGTCCGCCAGCGCGCTGCGGATGAAGCCGCCGCCAAGCACGCGCGCCTGGCCCGCCGCGGCATCGTAGAACACACAGGCCTGCCCCGGCGAAATGCCGTCCTCGCCGTCAACCAGTTCGACCTCGATCTTGCTCCCCGTCACGGACAACCATGCCCGCCGCGGTTCGCGCGTCGAGCGAACCTTGACGAAAATTTCGCGGCGGTCCTCCGCCAGCACGTCATCGAGCGCGCCGCCGCCAATCCAGTTCACATCGCGCAGCGTGATGCGGTGGGTCCGCAGCGCTTCGCGCGGTCCCACGACAACGCGGCGCGCGCCGGCGTCGAGACGCACGACATGCAGCGGATGGCCGGACGCGATGCCGAGCCCGCGCCGCTGCCCCACTGTGAAATGGATGATGCCGGCATGCTGGCCGAGCACCTTGCCGTCGAGATCGACGATCTCGCCCGGCTCGACCGCATCGGGCTTGAGCCGCTCGATCACGTCGGAATAATGCCCGCTCGGGACGAAGCAGATGTCCTGGCTGTCATGCTTATCGGCAACGGCGAGGCCGAAGCGGCGTGCGTATTCGCGGGTCTCCGCCTTGGTGAGATCGCCAAGTGGAAAGCGCACCATGTCGAGTTGCGGATGCGTCGTCGCGAACAGGAAATAGCTCTGGTCGCGCTCGGTCTCGCGCGCGCGGTAGAGTGCACGGCTGCCATCTGTCAAAGCACGCGACGCGACGTAATGTCCGGTTGCCATGACCTTGGCGCCAAGTTCGCGAGCGGTGTCCAGCAGGTCGTGGAACTTGATCGACTGGTTGCAGGCGACGCATGGCACCGGTGTCTCGCCGGCGGCATAGCTCGATGCGAAACTGTCGATCACCGCTTCCTTGAAGCGCGCCTCGTAATCGAGGACGTAGTGCGGAATACCGATCCGCTCCGCGACAGCGCGCGCGTCGTAGATATCCTGGCCGGCACAGCAGGCGCCCTTACGATGCGTCGCCGCCCCGTGATCGTAAAGTTGCAGCGTCACGCCGACGACGTCGTAGCCTTCGGCCTTGAGCAAGGCCGCCGTCACCGACGAATCCACGCCGCCCGACATCGCGACGACGACGCGCGTGTCTTCCGGCCGGCCTTCAATGTCGAGACTGTTTCGCATGGCGTCCTTTATCATAGGGACTAGCGGAGGAGAGTGCATCGCCGCAAGCGCTTCGCGGACAAGGCAAATTTTGCCGGGCCGCCACGGATTTTACCGCCGCCCCGCCCGATGCCCGCGCTTAACCTATTGATTTATAAAAGCTTCTCCGTGGCCTGCCGCTTGCAAGAGGGAACCCGTCTGATTGCTCATGAGGTTTCCGTGCCGAAACTCGCTTTTGATTCCCACGTCATTTCCCAGTTCAAGCCAGCGGGCCCGTCGATTGCGCGGGCCAATACGTCCAACGATGGCGGCAGCGGCTTCGCCTCCCTGATGGACGACGTCGCGACGCCCGCAAAGCCTGACCGCAAACAGAACGACCACGGCCGGGTCGGCGAGCGCGCCGACCGTCCCGCGCAGCGCGCCGAACCGCGCAAGTCCGACCCCAAGCCGACTTCGGCAAAAACCGACAAGAAGCCGGACGAGCCGACCGAAAAGGTAGAAGACGACGACCACGCGGTGAAAACCGCTGCAGAGACCGACGCTGCCGAAACCAAGCCGGCCGATGAAGAAAAGCCAGAAGCGGCGGTGATCACCGCTGCAACCGGGCCATTGGCCGAGCAGATCGTGGCAGTGGCCACAATCGTCGCGCCGGCTGCGACTGCCGACACGGCCTCGGAGGCAACCGAAGATGAAGCGAGCTTGGCTGCTGACGCAGGCCTGGCCGGCAAGGCATCGGCCATTGGCCTAGTCGATGACATGCCGAAGGACAAACCGGCAGCAAAGGCCGCCCAGGCCCCGACGCCGGCCGGGCCCGAGCTTCCCCATGAGCTTCAGGGCAAGGCGCCTGAAATCCACGCCGCAAAGGATGGCATCCCGGCTCCCGCTCCCGCCGCGGAAGAAAAGTCAGAAAAATCAGCCGCCAAGTCCGATCAGGCCTTCGAGACCCTGCTGGCGGCCGATCCCGCCAAGCCGCAATCGGCGCCGTCTTTGCCGGCGCCGCATGGTCAACAGCATTTGGCCCAAACCCACGCCGCCGCTGCCGCCCAGGCGCCAGCCGTCAATCTGCCCCCTGCCCCCGCCGTTACGATCGCCGCCCTGCCGGTCGAAATCGCGACCCGCGCGCTGGACGGCAGCAACCGATTCGAAATCCGCCTCGATCCCGCCGAACTCGGCCGGATCGATGTCCGCCTCGATATCGATGGCGGCGGCAATGTGACCTCGCGGCTGATCGTCGACCGGGCCGACACCCTCGACCTGCTGCGCCGCGACGCGCATCAGCTTGAGCGCGCGCTGCAGGATGCCGGCCTCAAGACTTCCGACAATGGCCTGCAATTCTCGCTGCGCGACCAGGGCTTTGCCGGCCGTGACGGGCAGGGCCAATCGTCGTCCGCCGCCAAGATCTTCGTTGCGGATCACAATGCGCCTGCAGTCGAGGCGCTGCCTTACCGGCCGAGCGTCAAGCTCGGCGCTCTCGACATCCGGGTGTAACCACAATGGCCATCACAGCCGCAACCGCAACTCCGACCGCGACGACGCCCGAAGCGTCGAACACCGTCAGCAACAAGACCCTGGCGGATAATTTCCAGACCTTCCTGACGCTGCTCACCACGCAGCTCAAGAACCAGAACCCGCTCGATCCGCTGGATACCAACCAGTTCACGCAGCAACTGGTGCAGTTCGCCCAGGTCGAACAGCAGATGAAGCAGAACGAGCAACTCACCACGCTGGTCGCGTTGCAGAAGAATTCGCAGTCGACCGTTGCGTTGAGCTTCGTCGGGGCCACCGTGGCGGTCGATGGCCAGACCGCTCCGCTGGATGAGAGCGGCGCCACCTGGGCCTTCACGTCACCGAAGCCGGCGTCCGCGATGATCACCGTCACCGACAGCACCGGGCAAACCGCCTTCTCGGGCAACTTCACGCTCCAGGCCGGCGAACTCGCATTCAACTGGGACGGCAAAGGCAATAACGGTCAGCAATGGCCGAAGGGCAATTACAAGATGACGATCAGCGCCAAGGATGCCAGCGGCGTGGCGGTGGCGGTGAAGACCGAAGTTGAAGGTCCGGTGGAGTCGGTCGACCTCTCGAAGGACCCGCCGACGCTGTCGATCGGCGGCCAGAACTTCACCATCGACAAGGTGAAGCGTGTCATCAGGCCACGCGCATGACGCGCGCCAAGCCGCGCAAGTATCGGCAGGTTTTGCCGAATTGATGCGCTCTGCTTAGGCAAATCTTAAATTGTGGCAGGTACGGTCACATTCTGAGTTTGGTCAGTCGCGTGAGTGTAAATCCATGACGGAGCCCCTTCGACCGAGGGCCAAGTATGTCATAGGGCCTGATGGCAGCCCGTTGACAATTGCAGACCTGCCAGCACCCGGCACGAAGCGCTGGGTTATCCGCCGCAAGGCGGAGGTCGTTGCAGCAGTGCGCGGCGGACTCCTCTCGTTGGAGGAAGCCTGCAGTCGCTACACGCTGACGGTCGAGGAGTTCCTCTCCTGGCAATATTCCATCGATCAGCACGGCCTCGCCGGCTTGCGCACCACGCGCATCCAGCAATATCGGCAGTAACGTTGCCGTAACCCGCGTTACCAAATCGTTTACGCGATACTTGCAAAGCGCCGGCTCGTGCCGGCGCTTTTGCTTTGCGCGTGGTCGCAAAGCCCGCGGAACGGAACGCTTTGCCAAAAGTTGAGTCTTTCAGGATCCATGGCGTCGGTCGTTTGGACCGCGGCCGACTGGTTTGGATTCGGTCTTTGGTTTCCTGGAGGATTTCAGATGCGTCGATTTTCACTCGCGCTTGCCAGCGCCGCTGCCCTCCTTGTGTTCGGTTCGCTCGCTCCGGGCCAGACTCCAACGTCACCGCCAGCCGCCAGCCAGTCCACCGTCAAGCTGACGATGGAGCAGGAGCACGTCATCAAGGAACTTCTCAAGGAAATGAAAGTCGAGCCGCAGCAGGCGGCGGTATCGGAGACCGTCGGCGCCGCCGTCCCGTCGACGATCAAGCTGCAGCCGATCCCCGAACAGGTCGGCCAGAGGGTGCCGCAGATTAAGTCGCACCTGTTCTTCATCAAGGGCGAGCGTGTCTATCTGGTCGATCCCAAGGACAATTCGATCGCCGAAGTGATCGATTAGCCCCTCGGCGGCCACCATCTGCGTGTTTCCACGTACAAGTTAACTCGCTGGTAACCATGAACCAGGCAATTCTTGCCGGGTCGAGGTTAGCAGGCGATTCACGTGCAGGGATTGGTCGAGTTCATCCGGACGCTTGGCGCGGCACGTTTGGCCGCCATGGGCGCTGTGACGATCGCGCTGCTCGGATTCTTCGGGTTCATCATCATGCGCGTCACCGCGCCGGTGATGACGCCGCTCTTCACCGAACTCAGTTTCGAGGACTCCTCCGGGGTCGTGAAGGATCTCGAGCGGCAGGGCATCAAATACGAATTGCGCGATGACGGCGCCATCGTCCTGGTGCCGAAGGAGCTGGTAGCGCGCCTGCGCATGAAGCTCGCCGAGGCTGGCCTGCCCAAGGGCGGTGGCGTCGGCTACGAGATTTTCGACAAATCGGACGTGCTCGGCTCGACCAGCTTCGTCCAGAACATGAATCACCTGCGTGCCTTGGAGGGCGAGCTCGCCCGCACCATCCGCGGCATCGACCGGGTGCAGGCGGCGCGCGTCCATCTCGTGCTGCCGGAGCGTGCGCTGTTCGCCCGCGAGCGCGCCGAGGCGACCGCCTCGATCGTGCTGAAGGTGCGCGGGCCGCTCGAGCCGCAACAGGTGCGCGCGATCCGCCATCTCGTCGCCTCGGCGGTGAACGGCCTCAAGCCGGAGCGCGTCTCGATCGTCGATGAAGCCGGGCGATTGCTCGCCGACGGCGCGTCCGGCGGTGACCAGGCCGGCTCGCGCGCCGACGAATTCAAGGTTGCCTATGAACGGCGGCTGCGCGACCAGATCGAGGGCATCGTCACTTCGGTCGTCGGCCCGGGCCGCGCGCGGGTGCAGCTTACCGCCGATTTCGACTTCAACCGCATCACCCAGACATCGGACCGGTTCGATCCGGAGCAGCGCGTGGTCCGCTCCAGCCAGACCCGCGAAGAAAGCTCCACGACCGCCGACAAGGATGGCGCGGTCTCGGTCGGCAACGAACTGCCGGGCGGCAATGCCCAGCGGCAGGGCGAGAACGCGCCGCGCGACTCGACCAAGAAGACCGAGGAAATCGTCAACTACGAGATTTCGCGCACCACCAAGACCGAGGTGATCGAGGGCGGCCGCATGAACCGCATCTCGGTCGCGGTGCTGGTCGACGGCATCTATACCAAGAACGACAAGGGCGACATGGCCTATCAGCCGCGCCCGCCGGAAGAGATCGAACGCATCTCGGCGCTGGTGCGCTCGGCGATCGGCTTCGACGTGAAGCGCGGCGACCAGGTCGAGGTGGTCAACCTGCGCCTTGCCGAAACCCCGACCAACATCATCAGCGAGCCGACCGGTTTCCTCGCCTCCTTGCAGTTCTCCAAGGAGGACATGATGCGCGGCGCGGAGCTTGGCGTGCTCGGCCTGCTCAGCCTGATCGTGCTGCTCTTCGTGGTGCGGCCGCTGGTGCGCCGCATGTTGGCGCCTGAGGCCGGACTCGGACCGAGCGCCGCCGCCATTGCCGCGATCGCGGCCGGCAACGTCCAGGCCGCGATTGCCGCCGGCGCATCGCCGGAAGATCTCAAGGGCGTGCCAAGCAATACCGCCAAGATGATCGATATCGCCCAGGTCCAGGGACAAGTGCACGCGCAATCGGTGCAGAAGGTGGCCGAGCTCGCTGACCGCAATCCGGCCGAGACGCTCGCGATCGTCCGCACCTGGCTGCATGAGAGCGCGTGATGGCAGCAGCACCCGCCCTTCCTCCGCAACAGATGGACTTGGCCGCAGCGCTGCAAATGCTGACGGCCAACAAGAGCGAAGGCAAGGCACGCAAGCTCACCGGGCCGGAACGCGCCGCGGTTCTGATGCTGGCGCTCGGCGAACAATATGGCGCCAAGCTCTGGGCCAGCCTGGACGACGACGAGTTGCGCCAGATCTCGATCGTGATGTCGTCGCTCGGAACCATCGAAGCGCCGACCGTCGAAAACCTGCTGCTCGAATTCGTGTCGCACATGTCTGCGTCCGGCGCGCTGATGGGCAATTACGAAGCCACCGAGCGCCTGTTGCAGCAATTCCTGCCCGGAGAACGTGTCGGCGGCATCATGGAAGAAATCCGTGGCCCCGCCGGACGCAACATGTGGGAGAAGCTCTCCAACGTGCAGGAAGATGTGCTGGCGAACTACCTCAAGAACGAATATCCGCAGACCGTCGCGGTGGTGCTGTCGAAGCTGCGCTCCGAGCATGCCGCGCGGGTGCTGGCGATTCTGCCGGACGAACTGGCGCTCGACGTGGTCAACCGCATGCTGCGGATGGAGTCGGTCCAGAAGGAAGTGCTGGAGCGCGTCGAGCAGACTTTGCGCACCGAATTCATGTCGAGCCTGTCGCAGACGCGACGTCGCGACGCGCACGAATTGATGGCCGAGATTTTCAACAATTTCGACCGCCAGACCGAAACCCGCTTCATGACCGCGCTGGAAGAAGACAATCGCGAGGCGGCGGAGCGCATCAAGACGCTGATGTTCACATTCGACGACCTGGTCCGACTCGATGCCGGCTCGGCCCAGACGCTGATGCGCCATGTCGACAAGGACAAGCTCGCGATTGCGCTGAAGGGCGCATCCGAACCGGTGCGTCAGTTCTTCCTCAGCAATATGTCGACGCGCGCCGCCAAGATGCTGGTCGACGACATGGGGGGCATGGGCGCGGTGCGGCTGCGCGAGGTGGACGAGGCGCAGACCTCGCTGGTCAACCTCGCCAAGGACCTGGCGGCAAAGGGCGAGATTCTGATCTCGAAGAGCCACAGCGACGACGAGCTTGTCTATTGAGGATGGCATGACCGCTTCGCCAGCCAAATTCATGTTCGACATCGACTTCGGCACCGGCGCCGAGGCGAAGCCGTCGATCGCGCTCGCCGACCATCACGCCAAGGTCGCCGAGGCGGAGGCGATCGCCTATCGCAATGGCTTTGCCGCCGCCGAGACCGAGGCGCGCAATGTCACGCTGCAGCGCAATGCCGCGGTGCTTGAGCGGATCGCCGCCATGCTCGACAGCGCCCATAAGCGCCTCGCCACGATCGAAGCACAATATGAAACCGAGGCGGTCGAGGTCGCGGTCGCCGTCGCTAAGAAACTCGCGCCCGCATTGATCGCGCGCGAACCGATGACCGAAATCGCGGCGCTGGCCACCGATTGCTTCCGCCACCTGGTCGCAGCGCCGCATCTCGTCGTGCGCGTCAATGACGGGCTGCACGATCTCGCACGCGGCCAGCTCGAGGAGCTGACCCGTTCGCGCGGCTTCGAGGGGCGGCTGGTGGTGCTCGCCGAGCCTGGAATGGCGCCGGGGGATTGCCGCATCGAATGGGCCGACGGCGGCATCACGCGCGATCGCGCCGCGGCTCAGGCCATTATCGACGATGCCGTTGCCCGCTACGTCGCGGGACGCAGCAGCGAAGCTGCAACAATAACAACAACCGGAGCAACGCCATGAGCGACGACAAACTGTCCCTCCCCGACCTCGAAAAATCCAATGCGCCTGTGCCGCCGCCGGACTTCGGCGCGGCGATGGGCATCGAGCCGGCAGCCCGCAGCGCTGCCGACCTCGAAGCGGTGTTCGACGTGCCGGTGAAGGTCTCCGCGGTGTTGGGGCGTTCGCGCATGGAAGTCGGCGAATTGCTCAAGCTCGGGCCGGGCGCGGTGCTGGAGCTCGACCGCAAGGTCGGCGAGGCGATCGACATCTACGTCAATGACCGGCTGATCGCGCGCGGCGAGGTGGTGCTGGTCGAAGACAAGCTCGGCGTGACCATGACGGAAATCATCAAGGCAGAGCGCAATTAAAGCGCCACGGAAGCAGAAAGGATCAAGCCATGCGCCTCCTGATCGTCGGGACCCTGAAGGGGCAACTCACCGTCGCGACCCGTATTGCGATGAACAAGGGCGCGGCCGTCACCAATGCCGAAAGCATCGACCAGGCGCTGGCGGTGCTGCGTTCGCGCGGCGCCGACCTGCTGATGGTCGATGTCGCGATCGACATCCGCGAATTGGTGACCCAGCTCGAAGCCGAGCACATCCATATCCCGATCGTCGCCTGCGGCACCGGCACCGATGCCCGCGCGGCGGTCGATGCGATCCGTGCCGGCGCGAAGGAATACATCCCGCTGCCGCCAGACCCGGAATTGATTGCCGCCGTACTGGCTGCCGTCACCGACGATGCGCGCGAGCTGATCTATCGCGATGAATCGATGGCGCATGTGGTCAAGCTGGCGCAGCAGATCGCGCCGTCCGACGCATCGGTGCTGATCACCGGCGAATCCGGCACCGGCAAGGAAGTCCTGGCGCGCTTCCTGCACAGCCGCTCGAACCGGGCGCGCGCGCCGTTCATCGCGGTGAATTGCGCCGCGGTTCCCGAACATCTGCTCGAATCCGAATTATTCGGCCACGAGAAGGGCGCCTTCACCGGCGCGGTGGCGCGCCGCATCGGAAAATTCGAAGAGGCGACCGGCGGCACACTGCTGCTTGACGAGATTTCCGAAATGGACGTGCGGCTGCAGGCGAAGCTGCTGCGCGCGATCCAGGAGCGCGTGATCGATCGCGTCGGCGGCAACCGGCCGGTGCCGGTGGACATCCGCATCGTCGCCACATCGAACCGCAATCTGATCGAGGCGGTGCGCGAGAACAAATTCCGCGAAGATCTGCTGTTCCGGCTCAACGTCGTGAACCTCAAAATCCCGCCTTTGCGCGACCGGCCGGCCGACGTGCTGGAACTCGCGACGCATTTCATCAAGAAATATGCCGAAGCCAATGGCGTGCCGGCGCGTGCATTGTCGGCCGAGGCGCGGCGCGCGCTGGTGCTCGGGCGCTGGCCCGGCAACGTGCGCGAGTTGGAAAACACACTGCATCGCGCGGTGCTGCTCGCCTCCGGCGACGAGATCGGCATTGACGGCATCGTGACGCCGGACGGCATGCGGCTCGATCAGTCCCGTGCACAGCCAGCGGTGGCGCATGCCGCAATGGCGGCCGAGGCCGTGACCCGTGCGCTGGTCGGACGCACCGTGGCGGACGTCGAGCGCGACCTGATCCTGGAGACGCTCAAGCATTGCCTCGGCAACCGTACCCACGCCGCGAACATCCTCGGCATCTCAATTCGCACGCTGCGCAACAAGCTGAATGAATATTCCGGCGACGGCGTGAACGTGCCCCCGCCCGGCGGCGGCGAAAGCCGCGCTGCCTGACGATGCGCGGGGCCGCCCGGCGCATCCGCGTCATCGCAAAATTTCGTTGGATTGATCGCGTCCGCCCGCGACATCCATGCTAGTATTTCGCTTCCAACCGAGGCGACATTCCATGGCCCGCACCCGCATCATCCTTCACCTCGCCTGCACCCTGCTCACCGCAAGCCTGCTGCTTCTCGCCGCCGCGTGGCCGTCTCAGGCCCAGGTCGGAAAGATGACGCCCGATCGGCTGCAAAGCCTGATCAAGGAAGCGACCGACGTTCCCGAGGAGATAAAATTCGCCCGCCCCTCAATCCTCGGATTCCCGCAAGGGGTAACAGTCTCCACCCGCCAGGCCACCCGCAAAGCCCCCAACACCAATTACTATTTTGCCGTCGTGACGCCGCGCATCGAGGACGGACTGTTCTTCTTCAAGGGCACCGAGAAGCCGTTCGTCTACATCATGCATCGCACCGACGCGCATCTGCGCCGCGTGGTCAGTGCGCGCAACGTGGACGGCAAGCTGTCGAGCTGGAGCGGCAAGGCCGCGGACGACGACTTCCGGTCGCAGATCAATTTCTGGGCGACGGCCAAGGATTGACGGTGCAAGGATTGCCGGTGATCGTGTCTCAGCCGGAGGTGCCGCATGCCCTATAGCCGCTTCAACACCGCTCTCATTGTCGGCGCCGGCTCTGGCCTCTCGGCCGCGCTGGCGCGCGTCCTCGCCAAGGAAGGCATCAAGATCGCGCTGGCGTCACGCAGCATCGACGACCTCGCACCGCTGATGCAGGAAACCGGTGCGCAGGCCTATCCCTGCGATGCCAGCAAGCGCGCCGATGTCGAGCGGCTATTCGCCGACCTCGATGCTGCCTCGGCCACGCCCGAGATCGTGATCTACAACGCGTCCTATCGCACGCGCGGTCCGTTCGCCGATCTCGATCCCACCGAAGTTGAGAAGACCATCGCGATCTCGGCCTTCGGCGGCTTCCTGGTCGCGCAGCAGGCGGTAAAGCGCATGCTGCCGAAGAAGCGCGGCGTGATCCTGTTCACCGGCGCGTCCGCAAGCGTGAAAGGCTATGCCGAATCAGCGCCGTTCGCGATGGGCAAGTTCGCGCTGCGCGGGCTGTCGCAGAGCATGGCGCGCGAACTGCACCCGCAGGGCATCCATGTCGCGCATGTGGTGATCGACGGCGGCATCAAGAGCGCGCGCCGCGCGGAGCCCGCCGACAAGCCGGCAAGCCTGCTCGACCCGGAAGGCATCGCCGCGACCTACCTGCACCTGATTCATCAGCCGCACAGCGCCTGGACCTCCGAGGCCGAGGTGCGGCCCTGGGTGGAAAAATTCTGAGGCCTGCCCGGTGGATTCGATCTCAGGATCGTTAACCGCCCCGAACGCGCGGGTCGTGACGCTCCGTGCCGGATATGCGACATAGCCTCATGGACGATCGTTCGGCCACCGCGCAGATCACCGCCGCCCTCGCCCGGGTGGCCTCGGGGGACCGCGCCGCGCTGGAACTCATCTATCGTGACACCTCCGCGAAGCTTTTTGGCGTCTGCCTCCGTATCTTAGGCGACAGGCAGGAGGCGGAGGACGTGCTCCAGGAGATCTACATCACGGTCTGGAACAAGGCCGGCGTGTTCGAGCCGGCCAAAGCCAGTCCGATCACTTGGCTGGTCGCGATCGCGCGCAACCGATCGATCGACCGGCTGCGTTCGGGCGCGCAACGCCGCCGCAGCGAACCGATCGATGCCGCCGAGGCGGTCAGCGATCCGGCGCCGGGCGCGGCCGCGCTGCTGGAATCGGCCGACGAGCAGAGCCGCCTCCGCGGCTGCCTCGATGAATTGGAGAAGCCGCAGGCCGCCGCGATCCGCGCGGCCTTTCTCGACGGCTTCACTTATGACGAATTGGCGGAACGCATGGGCGTGCCGCTCGGAACCATGAAAAGCTGGATCAGACGATCCCTGCTGAAACTGCGGACCTGTCTCGACCAATGAGCGACGACGACACCCAGATCCCGGACGGCGGCCGCACGCTCGCGGCCGAGTACGTGCTGGGCGTGTTGAGCGCAACCGAACGGCGCGCGGTGGAACTGCGCCTGCCGTCCGATCAGGCACTGGCGAGCGAGGTCGCGTTCTGGGAAAGCCGGCTCGGCCCGCTTACCGAAATTGTTGCGCCGGTACTCCCGCCTTCGTCCGTCTGGCAGGGCATCGAAACCGTGATCGCGCCGCCATCAGCCGCGCCGGCGCGTGCAGGATTATGGCAGAGCCTGTTCTTCTGGCGCACCTTCGCGGTGAGTTCCGCAGGTCTCGCGGTGGCCAGCCTCACAGCGTTGTTGGTCATCGCGCAGCCGCCGCTGGCGCGCGCACCCTTGATCGCTTCGCTCGACGCAACTGGCGGCGTGCCGGGCTTCGTCGCGGCGGTACGGCCTGACGGTAACAGCGTGATGATCGTCCCGGCTTCGCTCGCAAGCACCGATGCGCGCGCGATGGAATTATGGATCATCCCGCCTGGCGGCCGCCCGCATTCGCTCGGACTGATCCAGCCGGGCCGTCCGGTTCAACTGAATGTGCCGCGCGAACTCATTCCACACATGCGCTCGGACGCGGTGCTCGCCATATCGCTCGAACCGCCGGGCGGTTCACCGACCGGATTGCCGACCGGCCCGGTGATCGCGAACGGCAAACTGACGAATTTGTAATTCGTCATTGCGGGCTCGGCTTCGCGCGCCCCGGCATGACATCGAATATTATTTCCAGCATCGCATCCATGGTCCGCCTCCTCCCGTAACTGCAATGCACCCCGAAGAACGGGACGCACCAGTTAACCCCCAGGAGAACGTCATGAAAATTTCTCACCTCGCCGCCGTGTCGGCGCTCGCCATCGCCGTATCGCTCGGCGCCTACGCCACCCCCGGTTTCGCGCAAATGAAGCAGAACGAGCCGACCGTGACCGTCGGCGGCGCGCCGATGTATCCGTCCAAGAACATCGTCGAGAACGCGGTCAACTCGAAGGATCACACCACGCTGGTCGCCGCGGTGAAGGCTGCCGGCCTGGTCGAGACGCTGCAAGGCGCCGGCCCGTTCACGGTGTTCGCACCGACCAACGACGCGTTCAAGAAGCTGCCCGCTCGCACGGTCGACACGCTGGTGAAGCCCGAGAACAAGGCGATGCTCACCAAGATCCTGACCTATCACGTCGTGGCTGGAAAAATGTCAGCCAAGGATCTGATGGACGCCGCCAAGAAGGCCGGCGGCAAGGCCAAGCTCAAGACCGTCGCCGGTGAAGAGCTCACCGTCGAGGCGCAGGGCACCAGCCTGATCATCACCGATGCCAAGGGCGGCAAGTCGAAAGTCACGATTCAGAACGTGAACCAGTCGAACGGCGTGATCCACGTGGTCGACACCGTGTTGCTACCGGCGTAGTCCGCCGCAACGGCTTCGATTGGAGCCGCGGGGATCCGGTCCCCCGACACTGACCTCTCGGCTCCAGCCCGCCGCGGCAACGCGGCGGGTTTTTCTTAAGCGCGCGCTCAAAATGAAAACGGCCTCCGGAAGTTTTCTTCCGGAGACCGTGTTTCGCACTAGCGCCTGTTGCCGCTACTTCTGCATTACGGGTTGGGCTTGTTGCCACCGTTCCCGGGCTTGTTTCCAGGCTTGTTGCCGGGCTTGTTTCCGGGTTTCGGACCGCTGCCGGGGTGATTCTTCTGGAACATCAACCAGGCCGCGGTCATCGGCGGAACGCTGGCGGTGACGCCCCTTCCATGGCTGACATTGAAGGCCGGCGGCTGGCTCCCGGTCGCCAGCAACAACAAGATGTACGACTACGACTGGCTGGTCGCTCCGATCGACGAATGGAGCGATCTATCGCAGCACGAAAATACCCGGATGACCCAGGCGCATATGGTCGACCTCGGCATCGGCGTGCGCGTGTTCAACTTCACCCGGCCCGATCCCGACGGATTGCGCGCTGTGTCCCTGCAAGTGCTCGGCGGCTATCGCTGGCTGAACATGCGATTTGAAGCGAAAGGCGGCAGCTTCATCTATTCGGGTGGTGGCGGCTTCCGGAATAATATCGGAAACTTTCCCGCCGATCAGATGGTCATCACCTACGAGCAATGGTTCAACACCCCCTATATCGGGCTTGGGCTGAATACCTCGTATGGCCGCTGGACGCTGAGCGGCGAGGTCACGGGAAGCTGGTGGGCCAACGCGAATGACCTCGACAATCACGTGATGCGCACCACGGAATTTCGCGACAGTTTCTCGAAAGTCGGAATGCTCGGGCTCAACGCCCGCGTCGACTACGCGCTGAGCGAGCAGTTCTCGCTGTTCGGCCGGATCGACCACCTGCGTTTCTACGACGCGCGCGGGCCAAGCAACGCGTACGACTACTCGGCGGGCACTTTGACCGAAACGACCGGGGAAGCCGCGGGCGCAGGCCATTATTCGACGGTGGTTTCGGTCGGCCTGAAGGCGGCGCTGCGGTGATCCACCTGCGCCGGTTCGGTTAGAGCGTGATGCGCTCTAACCTTTGGTTCTGAGCATTATATTTTCGGAAAATCGGGCTCCGCTTTTGCGGATCATGCTTCAAGCCGGCATCGCCCGGGCGCGAAGCGCTCCGATCGAATCCATTTCCATCTGGTCGCGCGCGGCTATTTCTTCGCGCTCGCGCGCCTGATCGCGCTCGTCGAGCAGTTCGACCTTCTTCATTTCCTCGAACGCCTCGCCCAGTTCCGCCTTGGCGTCGTCGAGCTGGACCTTCAGTTCGTCGGCCGAACGCAACAGATTCTCGCGGCGCTGGATCGCAGCCTTGGCGTAGGTCGGATAGGCGAAATGCGTCGGATCATGGATCCCGGCGCGTTCCTGCTCGGTGCGGATTTCGCGCTCGAGGTCGACTCCCATGCGCTCGAATTCCGCAATCATGCCTTCGATCTGCGCCACCTTGCGGCGCTTTTCGTCGACCTGGAATTTCTTAAGGCGGATTAACGTTTCGCGTGACTTCATCGACTCGTACTCCTGCGAAGTCGCGTGAACTGGACTTCCACATCTCAGAGCTGCCCGCATTCGCCGTCGCTTGCGGCGACTAAACGACCGACCTAGGCGCCCTTGCTCACCCTGACCGGACCGGATTGTGACCCGACACTGTTAGTTTTCGGTTTCCAAACCGGTCAGGATTTGCTCGAGCCGCCGATAGCCCTCAGCGATGGTGGTATGAAGAAGCGCCCCCCGAACGCGCCGCGGCGCGGGCGGCGAACTGGCGCGACCTGGGTGTCGGCGGCGCGTTCGCGCACGAGATCATGTGGAGCCGCTTCGACTATACCGGCCTTGTCAGCACGCCG
>CANKHJ010000062.1 GCA_947481635.1 Bradyrhizobiaceae bacterium | reverse complement strand
GATCCTCGAGATCTTCAACGTGTCCAAGGTCGGCAAGATCGCCGGCTGCCGCGTCACCGACGGCACGGTCGAGCGCGGCCAGCACGTGCGACTGATCCGCGATAACGTGGTGGTCCACGAAGGCAAGCTCTCGCAGCTGAAGCGCTTCAAGGACGACGCCAGGGAAGTCACTGCCGGGCAGGAATGCGGCATGGCATTCGAGACCTACCAGGACATGCGCGTCGGCGACGTGATCGAGTGCTACCGGGTGGAGAGCATCACGCGCTCGCTCTGAGTCCAAATCTCAGGTCAGCGTCAATCGATCTCTCTCCACTATTTCACCGTCATGCCCGGGCTTGTCCCGGGCATCTACGCCTTTCTTCATTTTGAGAAGCGAGACGTGGATGGCCGGGACAAGCTCGGCGATGACGACCTCAAATTCTGGAAACCGCAATGGCTCCCAAAAAAAGTCGCGACAGCGCGCCGGGACTTCAATCGCAGCGCCAGCTGCGCGTCGGCGAACTGATCCGGCACGCCGTCGCCGACATGCTCACGCGTGGCGAGATCCACGATCCGATTCTTGAAACCACTGTGGTCACGGTGCCCGAAGTGAAGATGGCGCCGGATCTGCGGCTCGCGACGGTCTATGTGATGCCGCTCGGCGGCAAGAACGTGAAAGAGGTGGTCGAGGCGCTCGACCGCAATAAGAAATACCTGCGCGGCGAAGTCGCGCACCGCGTCAACCTGAAATTTTCTCCCGATCTTCGATTCCGCATGGACGAGAGATTCGGCGAAGCCGAACGTATCGAGAAGCTGTTGCGAACACCCGATGTCGCGCGCGATCTCGACAACAAGAATGGCGAAGACGAGTGACCAGCACAGACGACGACGTCGCGATCATCGAAGCCGTGGCCAGCGAAGCCCCCGCCGCGCCTGAAGCGCGCGTCGAGCGTCCTGGCCAGCGCCGCCGCGAGAAGCGCGACGTGCATGGCTGGATCGCGCTCGACAAGCCGGTCGGCATGACCTCCACCCACGCGGTGAGCGTGATCAAGCGGCTATTCACAGCGAAGCGCGTCGGCCATGCCGGCACGCTCGACCCGCTCGCCTCCGGCTGCCTGCCGATCGCGCTCGGTGAGGCGACCAAGACCGTCCCCTACGTGATGGCGAGCCGCAAGCGCTACGAGTTCACAGTGCAATGGGGCGAGGAACGCGACACCGACGATGCCGAAGGCCGCGTCGTGGCACAGAGCAACGACCGCCCGGACGCAGACACCATCCGTGCCCTGCTGCCGCGCTTCACCGGCGTCATCGAGCAGGTGCCGCCGCGCTATTCGGCAGTGAAGATCGAGGGCGAGCGCGCCTATGACCTCGCCCGCGAGGGACAGGAGGTCGAGCTCGCCGCCCGCCCGGTCGACATCCATTCGCTTGAGCTGGTTGAGATGCCCGATGCCGACCACGCGGTGTTTGCCGCCGAATGCGGCAAGGGCACCTATGTTCGCTCGCTGGCGCGCGACATGGGCCGCGCGCTTGGGATATTCGGGCATGTTTCGGCGCTACGCCGCACCCTGGTGGGTCCGTTCCGGCCCGCGGACATGATTCCGCTGGAACGACTTGAGGCTTTATGCCATAGAGCCGCTGCTGGGGAGGGAACCCTTTCCAGCCTACTACTTCCGGTTGAGACGGCGCTGGACGACATCCCGGCGCTCGCCGTCAACCGGTCGGACGCGGCAAGGCTCCAACGGGGCCAAACCGTTTTGCTGCGCGGGCGGGACGCCCCCATCGTCCAAGGTCCTGTTTGTGTTTCGGCGTCAGGGCGGCTTATCGCCATCGCCGACGCCGACCATGGCGAGATCGTCCCCAAGCGCGTGTTTAATCTCGCCGGCCTCGTTGGTAGTGCCGGCCGACAACCGAGTTAAAGGAACCCGATGTCGATTACGACCGAACGTAAAGCCGAAGTCATCAAGTCGAATGCAAACAAGACCGGCGACACAGGTTCGCCGGAGGTGCAGGTCGCGATTCTGACCGAGCGCATCACCAACCTGACCGAGCATTTCAAGTCCCACGTGAAGGACAATCATTCGCGACGTGGATTGCTCAAGCTCGTCTCACAGCGCCGCCAGTTGCTGGATTACGTGAAGCGCAAGGACGAGGCCCGCTACAAGACCATTATCGAGCGGCTTGGTATTCGCCGCTGATGTTGCCGCCGCGCGGGCCAGCCCCGCGCGTTGGTGCTGTGCGCGTGGCGTGCCGCGCGTTTTCTGCACGGATGCTGTGCATCCGTTTTCATCCGGCAACGACCTCGTTGCCGATGCGGGCGGGCGTATGACGCTCGTCCAATCCGAGAGGGACTCGGGAGCCATGGCAGGATCGCCGGAAGCTGTTTCCAGATGAGTGCGCTAATTCTGTTTGAGCATGATCTTTTCCGAAAACCGGTAGCCGTTTTTCGGGATCATGCTCTAGCGCCTCGACGCGGAGCAGCCTCTTGCCGTCTTGCTCTGGCTTTCGCGGGCCCTCTGAACCGTGAAAGAAAACCAGAATGTTCGATATCCAACGTGTAGAGCTCGATTGGGGCGGAAGGCCGCTCATCCTCGAAACCGGTAAAGTTGCCCGTCAGGCCCATGGCGCCGTCATGGCCACCTATGGCGAGACCAAAGTGCTGGCGACCGTCGTCGCCGCGAAGGAGCCGCGCGAAGGCGTCGACTTCCTGCCGCTGACCGTCGACTACCAGGAGAAATTCTACGCCGCCGGCCGCATCCCGGGCGGCTATTTCAAGCGCGAGGGCCGTCCGACCGAGAAGGAGACGCTGGTCTCCCGCCTGATCGACCGCCCGATCCGTCCGCTGTTCGCCGACGGCTGGCGCAATGAGACCCAGGTGATCGTGACCACGCTGTCGCATGACCTGGAAAACGATCCCGATATCCTTGCCTTGGTCGCCTCGTCCGCCGCGCTGACGCTGTCCGGGGTGCCCTTCATGGGTCCGATCGGCGCCGCGCGCGTCGGTTTCGTCGGCGGTGAATACGTGCTCAACCCGACGCTCGACGAGATGGCCGACAGCGAGCTCGACCTGGTCGTCGCCGGCACCGGCGATGCCGTGCTGATGGTGGAGTCCGAGGCGAAGGAGCTCAACGAAGACGTGATGCTCGGCGCCGTGATGTTCGGCCATCGCCACTTCCAGCCGGTGATCCAGGCGATCATCCAGTTGGCGGAGAAGGCTGCCAAGGAGCCGCGCGATATCAAGGTCATCGACAACGCCGACCTCGAAAAGGAAATGCTCGGCCTGGTCGAAAGCGAGCTGCGTGCCGCCTACGCCGTTCCGGACAAGATGAAGCGTCACGTCGCGGTCGATGCCGCCAAGGCCAAGGTCATGGCGCACTACTTCCCGGCCGGCGTCGAGAAGCCCGCCTATGACAAGCTGCGCATCGGCGGCGTGTTCAAGGAGCTGGAAGCCAAGATCGTTCGCTGGAACATCCTCGACACCGGCAAGCGCATCGACGGCCGCGACCTGAAGACGGTCCGCCAGATCGTCGCCGAAGTCGGCATCCTGCCGCGCGCGCATGGCTCGGCATTGTTCACCCGCGGCGAGACCCAGGCGCTGGTCGTGACCACGCTCGGCACCGGTGAGGACGAGCAGTTCATCGACGCGCTGCAGGGCACCTACAAGGAAACCTTCTTGCTGCACTACAACTTCCCTCCTTACTCGGTCGGTGAGACCGGCCGTATGGGCGGAACCAAGCGTCGCGAGATCGGCCACGGCAAGCTTGCGTGGCGCGCGATTCATCCGGTGCTGCCGGCCAAGTCCGACTTCCCCTACACCATCCGCGTTGTCTCCGAGATCACCGAGTCGAACGGCTCGTCCTCGATGGCCAGCGTGTGCGGCGCTTCCCTGGCGCTGATGGATGCCGGCGTGCCGCTGAAGCGGCCGACCGCGGGCATCGCGATGGGCCTGATCCTGGAAGACAAGCGCTTCGCGGTGCTGTCCGACATCCTCGGCGACGAGGATCACCTCGGCGACATGGACTTCAAGGTGGCCGGCACCGAGCAGGGCATCACGTCCCTGCAGATGGACATCAAGATCGCCGGCATCACCGAAGAGATCATGAAGGTGGCGCTCGGCCAGGCCAAGGACGGCCGTATCCACATCCTCGGCGAGATGTCCAAGGCGCTGACCCAGGCGCGCGCGGAACTCGGCGAGCATGCGCCGCGCATCGAGACCTTCAAGATCGCCACCGACAAGATCCGTGAAGTGATCGGCACCGGCGGCAAGGTGATCCGCGAGATCGTCGAGAAGACCGGCGCCAAGATCAACATCGAGGACGACGGCACCGTGAAGGTGGCCTCGGCCAACGGCGAGTCGATCAAGGCGGCGATCAACTGGATCAAGTCGATCGCTTCCGATCCGGAAGTCGGCATGATCTACGAAGGCACCGTCGTGAAGGTGATGGACTTCGGCGCTTTCGTGAACTTCTTCGGCGCGAAAGACGGCCTGGTTCACATCAGCCATCTCGCACGCGAGCGCGTGCAGAACACCAAGGACGTCGTCAAGGAAGGCGACAAGGTGAAGGTCAAGCTGCTCGGCTTCGACGAGCGCGGCAAGACCCGCCTGTCCATGAAGGTGGTCGACCAGACCACCGGCGAAGACCTTGAGGCCAAGCAGAAGGCCGAGCCGCAGGCCGTTGCCGGCGAGTAATCGCCGTCACATCCATTGGATACGAAGGGGCGGCTGCAAAGCCGCCCTTTTATTTTGCGATCCATGAGGCACACTCGCAATCTCACCCCGTGCGAACCAAGAGGCAGACCGATGACCTATCAAAACATCATCGTCGAGACCAAAGGCCGGGTCGGCATCATCCGCCTCAACCGCCCCCAGGCGCTGAACGCGCTCAACGCCGCGCTCGTCGGCGAGCTGACGCAGGCTGTTGCAGCCTATGAAGCCGACACCGCGATCGGCAGCGTCCTGATCACCGGCTCGGAAAAAGCCTTCGCCGCCGGCGCCGACATCAAGGAAATGGCGGACAAAAGCTTCATCGACGCGTTCCTGAACAACTTCGCGGCGTCATGGGATGGCGTCGCGTGGGCGCGCAAGCCGGTGGTCGCGGCGGTAGCGGGCTTCGCGCTCGGCGGCGGCTGCGAACTGGTGATGCAATGCGACGTGGTGATCGCGGCGGATAATGCGAAATTCGGCCAACCCGAGATCAAGCTCGGCATCATCCCCGGCATCGGCGGCACGCAGCGGCTGACGCGCGCGGTCGGCAAAGCCAAGGCGATGGACCTGATCCTCACCGGCCGTATGATGGACGCGCAGGAAGCCGAACGCTCCGGCCTGGTCGCACGCGTCGTGCCGCTCGCAAGCCTGATGGAGGAAGCGACCAAGGTCGCGGAAACGATCGCAGCGATGTCGCTGCCATCGGTGCTGGCAGCAAAGGAGGCGGTGAACCGCGCTTTCGAGACATCGCTCGCGGAAGGCGTGCTGTTCGAGCGCCGCGTGTTTCACGGCCTGTTCGCAACGCATGATCAGAAGGAAGGCATGGCCGCCTTCGTCGAGAAGCGTCCGGCCAAGTTCAAGAACGAATAATTACTTCCGCACGCAGATCACCCGCACCACCGACGCCTTTGCGTCCCCAGGCGCAGCCGTAGCAGGCGCGACGTTGTTCGCGGCAAGCAATTTGCGGATCGCGTCCGCCGGGATCAGCGCGGCCTGCGACGCCACCGGAGGTGGCCCGGCGACGACCGCCGGCGGCTTGAGCGACACGATGCCGGCGAGGCGGCCTTGGGCGTCGAGCGCTGCGGCGCCGGCGAAGCCGAGCGGCGGCGACGGCGCCAGGGCCTGACCCGAGAGCCGCGCCGCAAGTTGCGTGACCGCGCTGCCGCCGCCCTGCAATTGTGGATCGGCGATGCCGCGCAGGGCCAGCTCGGTTGCGTCGCCGCTGGCGAGCGTCAGCGGCATGACATCCGGCGCACCATGGACACGCAACAGCGCGAGATCGTCGGCCTCGGCGACGCGTTCGGCATCGCCGATCCCCGCGACCACCAGCGTGGTGCAGGCCTCGATCGCCTGGCGATCGGTGACGATGTGACCGGCGCCGCTCAGCACCACGCCGCTGGCATACTCGACCTTGCGCCGCGCCGCCGGCGCGCTCGCGACCGGCGCGACGACCGGGAACGCAGTAAAGGCGCTCGACATCGCGATCACCACCGGCTCCATGGTCGGGTGCAGCGACTGGTCATACATCACCGTCATGCCGCGCACCTCGCCATTGCCCAGCGTGGCGCGGGTGTAAAATTTCTTCAGGCCTTGCAGGCCGGAGACCACGAAAAAGTCCGGCCGCAACAGGCTGTATTCGACCTTGCGCTCCGGCTCCTTCTTGTGCCGATCGAACAGCGCCGGCAGCGTGGTGCCCGGATCGATGACGCGGAAAGTCTCGACCTGGATCGTGCCCTGCGACGCGAACCAGCGCGTGCCGCCCTTGGCGGCGGCGGTTTGCGGCGTGAGCTTGCCAGGCAGGCCCAGCCGCGCGCCGGTGACGCTGTCGGTGACCAGGCGCCAGCCGACGCGCTCCTGCGCGGCCTTGCCGGCGGCTGCCAGCGCCACGCGCTCTTGTGGATTGAGGATGCCGGTGTCGCGCGAATTGCTGCGCTTCTGGAACGCGCGCACCGCGGCGACCGACCGGTCGCCGAAATCGCCGCTGGCGGTGCCGTTGAAATCGCCGGCCCAGATCAGATCGGACTGGATCGCGATGCGCTCATTGACGGGCAATAACGCGTAATGGGCGGCCGGCCCGGTCGGCGCGGCGGCTGGTGGCGCCGCTTTGGGGGCGGCGGGCGGCTGCTGGGCCAGCGCGGCGACAGCGGTCACGCCGATCACACAAAGGGCAGCAAAGATGGCGCCGATCATTCGCATGGCATAGGTTCCTGATGCCAATTCGCTGGTCCGAAAATCTGCATCTTCCGGATCATGCCGTGAAGCCTATCCGAAACCGGATGCCATGCTAAGCCCCGAAGAACTCGAACGCTACGCGCGCCATATCGTCCTGCACGAGGTCGGCGGGCCCGGCCAGACCGCGCTCAAGAACGCCCGCGTGCTGGTGATCGGCGCGGGCGGGCTGGGCGCGCCGGTGCTGCTTTATCTCGCCGCAGCGGGCGTCGGCACGCTCGGCGTGATCGACGACGACAGTGTCGCCCTGTCCAACCTGCAGCGCCAGGTGATCCATGGCAGCAGCGATGTCGGCGTTGCGAAGGTCGAGAGCGCGGCGGCCGCGATCGCGCGGCTCAATCCTCATGTCAAAGTCGAAATGCATAACGCGCGGCTCGGCGCGCACAATGCGCTCGACCTGATTGCGCGCTACGACGTCGTCGCCGATGGCTCGGATAATTTCGCAACGCGCTATCTGGTGTCGGACGCGTGCTTCCTCACGAAAAAGATTCTCGTTACCGGCGCGGTCGGTGTGTTCGACGGCACGCTTACGACGCTGCGCGCGCATGAGCGCGGCCCCGACGGCAAGCCGAACCCCACCTATCGCTGCCTGTTTCCCGAAGCGCCGCCGCCGGGTTCGATTCCCACCTGTTCGGAAGCAGGCATCCTCGGCGCGCTCACCGGCGTGCTCGGCTCGTTGATGGCGCTGGAGACGATCCGCGCCGTCGTCGGCTTCGGCGAGGGATTGGTCGGTCGCCTGCTGATGTTCGACGCGCGCGGCATGCGTTTCGAGACGTTGAATTACAGCTGGGACCAGGACAATCCACTGTCAGGCGAGAACCCAACGACCAAGGATTTATCGGGCCACGCCTGATTAGGAGATCGAACGGACGATCCGCATGTTGTGGTCGCGGATCCAGCCGGGGATCAGCAGCGCATCGAGCACCCACCACACCGCCCAGACTGCGAGCGGAATCCAGCCGATCAGGATGACGGTGGTGGCCCAGCCGATGGCATGCAGGAGAAGCTGGATGATCGCGGAGACCGGCTTGCCCGCATAGAAGCGATGTCCGGCGACGAACCAGAGGAAGAACCACAAGACATACGCGACCAGCACGGATTTGCGCTGCGCCTCGTATTCCAGCACCGAGCGGGACTGCTCACGCGACATGGTCATCCATCTCTCCCTGCGCCGGCGACAACCGGTGCAACGCTTCAGATGGTTCTTGCGTGGCTTGGCTGCAAGATGCCCGCAGCAACGCTTACAGCATCGAGGGCAGCACGCGATCCGGCGGCTTGTGGCCGTCGAGGAAGGTCTTCACGTTGACGATCACCTTCTCGCCCATCTCGGTGCGCGCTTCCACCGTCGCCGAGCCGGTATGCGGCAGCAGCACGACCTTGCCGGCGCGTGCGAGCTTGAGCAGCCGCGGGCTGACTGCCGGTTCCTGCTCGAATACGTCGAGGCCGGCGCCCGCGATGTCCTCGGACTCGATCAGCCGCGCCAGCGCGTTCTCGTCGATGATCTCGCCGCGCGCGGTGTTGACGATATAGGCCTGCGGCCGCACCAGCTTCAGCCGCCGCGCCGAGAGCAGGTGATACGTCGCCGGCGTGTGCGGGCAGTTGACCGAGATGATGTCCATCCGCGCCAGCATCTGATCGAGGCTCTCCCAATAGGTCGCGCCCAGTTCCTCCTCGACCTTGGCTGGAACGCGGCGCCGGTTGTGGTAGTGGATCTGCAGGCCGAAGGCGCGGGCGCGGCGCGCAACCGCCTGGCCGATGCGCCCCATCCCGAGGATGCCAAGGCGCTTGCCCCAGATTCGATGGCCGAGCATCCAGGTCGGCGACCAGCCGGCCCAGGGCTTGTCCCCAGTCAGAACCTCGGCGCCTTCCACGAGCCGGCGCGGCACCGCGAGGATCAGCGCCATGGTCATGTCCGCGGTGTCCTCGGTCAGCACGCCCGGCGTGTTGGTCACGACGATGCCGCGCTTGATTGCGGCCGGTACGTCGATGTGGTCGACGCCGTTGCCGAAATTCGCGATCAGCTTGAGTTTTACGGCTTTGTCGAGCAGGGCGCTGTCAATCCGGTCGGTCAGCGTCGGCACCAGCACGTCGGCGACCTTCACCGCCTCGGCCAGGTCGGCGCGGCTCATCGGCCTGTCGTCGAGGTTGAGGCGGGCGTCGAACAATTCGCGCATGCGCGTTTCGACGCCGTCAGGCAGCTTTCGCGTCACGACAACCAGGGGCCTTGGGCGACCTGCCATGCTGTGTCTCCCGCGCCGTTTCTCCCGCGAACCTGCCCCGTTCAGGTCTCCTTAACCGCATTGAATGACACTGCGTTTCTTCGGTGCGGGCGGATCTCCAATACGTCAGCCTCTGTATCAGATGGCGGCGTCGGGACAAAGCATTCGCGCCGCGACCGAGGCCGGCTCTTCGGCGCCTGTTTCGCCGCAAAAACACTTGGGTTCCGAAGCCGGGAAGCGTTCTCGATGTCGATGCGTAAAACATTGCAAGCCGGACGCCTGGCCCTCGCCGCGTGTTTTGCGCTCACCGCTCTGGCGCTTTTGAGCAGCCAGCCCGCCGTCGCGGCCGGTGAGCTGGTCGGGTCGACCAGCGGCCTTCGGGTTCCCCGTTTCGTCAGCCTCAAGCCGGATCGCGTCAACGTGCGCGGCGGTCCGACCAAGGATCACGACGTGACCATGATTTATACGCGGGCCGGCCTGCCCGTGGAGATCACCGCCGAGTCCGAGAACTGGCGTCGCATTCGCGACTGGGAAGGCGCGGAAGGCTGGGTCTATCATTCGCTCCTGTCGGGCAAGCGCACCGCCGTGGTCAACGCGCGCGCCAAGGAAGAATTGGTCCCGCTGCATGCCAGTGCCGAGGGTGACAGCGACGTGGTCGCCCGGCTGCAATCGGGCGTCATGGGCCAGGTGCGCCGCTGCGCCGGCGGATGGTGCCGGATCGCGGGTTCAGGGTTCGATGGCTGGGTGCCGCAGGAGCGCCTCTGGGGCGTCTATCCGGACGAGAAGGTCGAGTAGCGGAACACTCCGCCGTCATGGCCGGGTCAAGCCCGACCATGACAGCCTGTAATAAAAATGGCCGGGCGAACCCGGCCATTAAAATCAAAATTGGCTTGATCCAGCGCTAAGTGCGCTCAGACCTTGCGCTTCAAGCGCACGACCACGTCGATGCGGGCGATCTCGTAGCCTTCCGGCGCGACCGGCATCTTGTTGACGACAACATCGCTTTCCGGAATGTCGACCAGCGCGTTTTCGCCCTCGACGAAGAAATGATGATGCTGCGACGCATTGGTGTCGAAATAGGCCTTGGAGCCGTCGACCGCGACCTGCCGCAGCAGGCCGACTTCGGTGAACTGATGCAGCGTATTGTAAACCGTGGCCAGCGACACCGGCACGCGCGCCTTGCTCGCTTCCTCGTACAGCATCTCTGCGGTCATGTGACGATCGCCACGTGCGAAGAGCAGCCAGCCGAGCGCCATCCGCTGACGGGTCGGCCGCAGCCCGACTTCGCGGAGCATGGATTTAACGTCGTGCCACGGGCAGCCATTGAGCTCAGCGCGGATCGCGGCCGGACTCAAATCCTCAGCCTCACGAGACATTACGACGGTACGCGACTGTGTCATGGGCCTCGCCCAGTTGCCGAAATCGCTGCGACGCAAGATCGTGCGATCAGTTACAAGTGCAACATATACTGCTCAGCGCCGTGATGCAACTGTCTCGCAACTAGAACCTCTCCAAACAAGCTGCTCGGGCAAGCCCGGCTTTGCCGTCAAGTTCCGTCATGTTAGGAGATTCCCGGCCTTCATTTTTCGATTTCAAGCGTTAAGTCGAACAGGCCTTGCAGGGACCAGGATCGGATGCAGAATCGGCGCAATAGCTTCGACTACGAAGACCTCCTTGCCTGTGGCCGGGGCGAATTATTTCCTGAAGGTCCCCAACTTCCCCTTCCCCCGATGTTGATGTTCGACCGCATTTCCGAAATAGCGGAAACCGGTGGCGAGCACGGCAAGGGCATGGCCCGCGCCGAATTCGACGTGAAGCCGGATCTCTGGTTTTTCGCCTGCCACTTCAAGGGCGACCCGGTGATGCCCGGCTGCCTGGGGCTCGACGCCTTGTGGCAACTGGTTGGCTTCTTCCTCGGCTGGAGCGGCTCACCGGGCAAGGGCCGCGCGCTGGCGGTGGGCGAGGTGAAATTCTCCGGCCAGGTGCTGCCGAGTGTGAAGAAGGTCGTCTACGGCATCGAGCTGAAGCGCGTGATGCGCTCCAAGCTGGTGCTCGGCATTGCCGACGGCTGGGTCTCAGCCGATGGCGCGGTCATTTACAAGGCGTCCGATATCAAGGTCGGGTTGTTCCGCGACGAGGCGGCGCCGAGCGTCGCTTAATGAACGCGCGCGGGCGCGTCGTGACAGGGAAGAGGCAAGCATGAGGCGCGTCGTGGTCTCCGGGATGGGGATCGTCTCATCCATCGGCAACAATACCCAGGAAGTGCTCGCGAGTTTGCGCGAGGCCAAATCCGGTATTTCGCGCGCGGAAAAATTCGCCGAACTCGGCTTCCGTTGTCAGGTCCAGGGCGCGCCGACGCTCGACCCGAGCGAATCGGTCGATCGCCGCGCGATGCGCTTTCTCGGCGGCGGCGCGGCCTGGAATCATGTCGCGATGGAACAAGCGATCCGCGACGCCGGACTTGAGGACAACGAAATCTCGCACGAGCGCACCGGCATCATCATGGGCTCGGGCGGTCCTTCAACCCGCGCGCTGGTAGAGGCCGCCGACATCGCGCGCACCAAGGGGCCGAAGCGGGTTGGCCCATTCGCCGTGCCGAAAGCGATGTCGTCCACAGCTTCGGCGACGCTAGCCACCTGGTTCAAGATCAAGGGCGTCAATTATTCGATCTCGTCGGCCTGCGCGACCTCCAACCATTGCATCGGCAATGCGATGGAGACGATTCAATACGGCAAGCAGGACATGATCTTCGCCGGCGGTTGCGAGGAGCTCGATTGGACATTGTCGGTGCTGTTCGATGCCATGGGCGCGATGTCTTCCGGTTTCAACGACACCCCGGAAAAGGCCTCACGCGCCTATGACAAAGACCGCGACGGCTTCGTGATCGCGGGCGGTGCGGGCGTGCTGGTGCTCGAGGAACTCGAGCATGCCAAGGCGCGCGGCGCGAAAATCTACGCCGAGATTATCGGTTACGGTGCAACATCCGACGGCCACGACATGGTCGCCCCGTCGGGCGAGGGCGCGGTGCGCTGCATGCGCATGGCGTTGAACGGCGTGAAGCCGCCGGTCGATTACATCAACCCGCATGCGACCGCGACGCCGATCGGCGACCTCAAGGAAATCGAGGCGATCCGTGAGGTATTCGGTGACAAATGCCCGCCGATCTCGGCGACCAAGTCGCTGACCGGACATTCGCTTGGCGCCGCCGGCGCACAGGAGGCGATCTATTCGCTGCTGATGATGCAGAACGGCTTCGTGTGCGAGAGCGCGAATATCGAGAATCTCGATCCGGCGTTTGCCGATATGCCGATCGTGCGCGCGCGTCAGGACAACGTGAAACTGAGCTGCGTGCTGTCGAATTCATTTGGCTTCGGAGGCACCAATGCCTCGGTGGTGTTCAAGCGGCTGGATGCATGACAAAATTGATGGAAGGTAAGCGCGGCCTGATCATGGGGGTCGCGAACGATCACTCGATCGCTTGGGGAATTGCCAAGACACTTTCCGAACACGGTGCCGAACTGGCCTTCACCTACCAGGGTGAGGCACTCGGCAAGCGCGTGAAGCCGCTCGCGCAATCGGTTGGCGCCAAGATGGTGCTGCCTTGCGACGTCGAAGACATCGCAACCGTCGACGCGGTGTTCGATGCCGTGAAGCAGGAATGGGGCAGCCTCGACTTCCTGGTCCATGCCATCGCCTTCTCGGACAAGAATGAGCTCAAGGGCCGCTACGCCGACAGCACGCGTGAGAATTTCATCCGCACCATGGTGATCTCGTGCTTTGCCTTCACCGAAGCCGCGAAGCGCGCGGCGGCATTGATGACGAAGGGCGGCGCGATGGTGACGCTGACCTATAACGGCGGCGAGCGCGCGATGCCGAATTACAACGCGATGGGCGTCGCAAAGGCGGGACTTGAAGCCTCGGTGCGCTATCTCGCAGTCGATCTCGGCGGCCAGGGCATCCGCGTCAACGCGATCTCAGCCGGCCCAATCCGTACGCTGGCCGGCGCCGGCATCGGCGATGCGCGCTTCATGTTCGCATTCCAGCAGCAGCATTCCCCGCTCAAGCGCGGCGTGACACTGGAGGAGCTTGGCGGCGCGGGGCTCTATCTGCTGTCGGACCTGTCCGGCGGCGTGACCGGCGAAATCCACTTCGTCGATTCCGGCTATAACGTCATCGCCATGCCACAGCCGTCGGCGCTACGCGGCGACGGCGAGGCCAACGACGCGTCGCAATAGGCGTCAGGTCGCTTTGCGCGCCTACTCCGCCGCGCTCGCCGCGTAATGCTGGCGGAACGACGGCATCACCTCCTCGGCGAAGCGGCTGAGCGACTCACGCTCCCACGCCGCATTCGGGCCGCCCCAATCCACCGCACTCAGCAACAGCGTGCCGAACGGACCGGTCGTGTCGCGCAGCTTGATCAATTCGCCAAGCACGGTCTTCGGCGAGCCGAGGATGGCGCGCTGCTCGATGAAGGTATCGACCGTCACCTCGGCGTCGGTCATGTCCGGGCGGGCTTTGAGAATGCCGAGCCGTCCGAGCTGGGTATAGACCTTGTGCATGTGGCCGAAGAAATGACGATAGCCGCTCTCGGCGCTGAACGCGCGCGCGCGCGCTTCCTCATCACTCGCGGCAACGAACACGGTGCGGCAGACACGCCAGTCGTCGCCGCTCGCGGTGCGGCCGGCCTCCTGGCAACCTTCACGATACATCTTCCAATGATTGGCAAGCGCTTCGGTGGAGAGGAGCGCGCTCGAGATCACGCTCCATCCTTTCCGGGCCGCGACCCTCACCGACGCCGAATCCGGCGACGAGCACGGGATTGCGATGGTCGGCCGCGGCTTCTGATACGGCTTGGGCAACCAGCCGAAGCCAAGGCCGGGATTGATCGTGTCCTTGATTGCACCCTTCCAATAGGTGCCGTTGAAATCATAAGGCGGATCGCTCGACCACGCGTGTTCGATCATCTCGACCGATTCGGCGAGAATCTTGCCGCGCTCGCGCGCGTCCTCGGTCACGCCCATCAACTCGATGTCGGTCGGCGTGCTGCCGGTGCCGACGCCGAGAATGAAGCGGCCTTTGCTGAGATGGTCGAATTGCGCGGCTTCCGCCGCGATGAAGGCCGGGTGACGCAGCGGCGCATTGATCACGCCGGTGCCGAATACCAGCCGCTTGGTCTGCGGCACCAGGCTCGCGGCGAACATCAGCGGCGAGGGATAGGGTTCGGTCGCGGCGGAAAAATGCTCGCCGATGAAAAGCTCGTCGAAACCGAGCTTTTCCATCAGTAGCGCCTTTTCGGTATCCTCGGCGAGATAGGCATGCATCGGCCGTCCGGCCGGATGCAACGGCATCATGAACATTCCGGTTCGCAAGATCGCCTCCCTCGCCCCACTTCGTCTTTTCGGACTCAGGATGGCATTTCCCCCGCAGGTCGATCAACCATGCGTTGCGCGACCTTTGACCCTCTTCAACACCGGGGTTAGACTCATCCCAGGGCCCGCGGTCAACGCGGTTCGCTCACCGGGAGGCGCTCATGGCGAATTCGGCTTCGGCGAACAGTCCGTTCCTGCGCAATCAATGGTACACCGCCGCGACGTCGGAGGAGATCGGCGACAAGCCGTTCGCGCGGATGATCTGCAATGAGCCGGTGCTTCTGTTTCGTCGTACCGACGGCAGCGTCGTCGCGCTGGAGGATCGATGCCCGCACCGGATGGCGCCGCTGTCGCTCGGTGAGGTGGTCGGCGACGAGATCCAATGCGGCTATCACGGCGCCAAGTTTCGCGGCGACGGCGCCTGTACCCTGATTCCCAGTCAGAAGGACCTGCCGATCCCGCGCGGCTTCGGCGTGCGCAGCTATCCGGTGATCGAGCAGGCCGCGCTGATCTTCATCTGGATGGGCGATGTCGCAAAGGCCGATCCGGCGCTGATCCCCGAATGGGTCGGCAGGAACACCGCGGACGGCTGGAAGGCGGTCTACGGCTATCATCACGTGAAGGGGCATTATCAACTGGTGATCGACAATCTGCTCGACCTGAGCCACATCACCTACACGCACAAGACCACGCTCGCAGGCCCCGGCATCGACGAGACGCCGATGGCGGTGGAGCAGGAGGGCGACGTGGTGCGCACCTCGCGCGTGATCCGCAATGTCGATCCGGCGCCGATCCATCGCGCCATCAAGGGCTTCACCACCAAGATCGACCGCTGGCAGCTTTCCGAATTCCGCGCGCCGATTTATATTCTCGTGACGCTCGGCGCCGAACTCGCCGGCACCCACGAGAATCTCCAGCAACCGACCCATCTGGTGATCAACAGCGCGACACCCGAGACCGACAACACCACGCATTATTTCTGGTCGGTGACGCGGCCCTTCGCGCTCGACAACGAAGAGCTGTCGAAGAGATTCAAGGAGATCACCACCCTCGCCTTCGACGAGGATGCGGCCGTGATCGAGGCGCAACAGCAGCGTATCGAGACCGAACGCACCGGTGCGGCTTTGGTCAATTTCCGCGGCGATCGCGGCGGCGTCGCCGCCCGCCGCGTCGTCAGCAAGAAGCTGCAGGATGAGGCGGCGGCTGTGAATGCGGTCGCGGCGGAGTAGTCACATCTCCCCACACACACTCCGCTAGTCACCCCCGCGGAAAGCGGGGGGGTGACCACCGAGTGTGGAGATGTAGCCGGGCTCTACTCCACCACCTCATCCGTCACCACCTCGAACTTCGCCAATGTCGTCGCGCCGAACGATGTCGAGATCGCCACGTCAGTCGCGTCGCGGCCCCGCGCCATCAGGATGCGGCCGATGCGCGGATGATTGTGACGTGCGTCGAAGGTGTACCAGCGGCCACCGAGATAGGCCTCGAACCACGCGCTGAAATCCATCGGCGCGGGGTCGATCGGCACCCCGATATCGCCGAGATAGCCGGTGCAGTAGCGCGCCGGAATATTCATGCAGCGGCAGAAGGTTATGGCGAGATGCGCGAAGTCGCGGCAGACGCCGCGCTTGTCGTTGTAGCCGCCATAGGCGGTGCGCCAGGAATTGGCGTGATGATAGCCGAACTCGATATGCTGATGGACGTGATCGCAGATCGCCTGCACCCGCGCCCAACCTATCGGGGTGTTGCCGAACAGCTTCCAAGCGGTGTCGAGCAACGGCTCGGTGTCGCAATAGCGGCTGCCGAGCAGAAACACGAGCACGTCATCGGGCAGTTGCTCGACCGGCACCTGCGGCGCGTCCGGGGCGGTCGGATCGGGCAACCCGGTATCGTGGATCAGGAAATTGGTGGCGACCGTGAAGCGGCCGGGCGGCGCAACGATGCGGGTGCAGATATTGTCGAAGCCGTCGCGATAATGGGTCACCGGCACGACCGGATCGAACACGATGTGCTGCGGCGAGGCGAGGTCCGGCAGCCGCGAGGCATGGACGCTGAGCACCAGCAGCATCGGCGTCGGCTGGGTGCAGTCGTAGGAAATCTCATACCCGGCACGGATCTTCACGCGCTGCTCCGCAGGACACCAAAGGTAACGCAATAGAGGCAAGATCGATGCCGGGCGCGTCCGACGACCTCGGCGCCGGATAACAATGATGGTGCCCGGCGGTTCCTTAACGAAGCAAAAGAGGCCGAGTGACGCCGTTCAGCCGATCGCGCGCAATTGCGGCACCGGCGGATCGAGCATGCTGACCTGCACCTCGACATCCATGCCGATGCAGTCCTCGCGGCTGCCGGTGAAGCTACCGGAGAGCGGGACTGCCTGGCGCGGATCGCGCGCCACGGCGACACGGATCAAGTCGCGATTGCCGACGATGCCGTTGGTCGGATCGAACTCCACCCACCCCGAGCCCGGCAGGTAGACCTGGCACCAGGCATGGGTCGCCCCGCCGCCGCGATAGGCTGCACCGTCGCGGCTCGGGACGTAAATATAACCTGACACGAAACGGGCCGCGAAGCCGAGCGACCGTACGGCCTCGATCATCAGCAGCGCGAAATCCCGGCAGGTGCCCTGCTTGAATTGCAGCGTGAAGGTCGGATCCTGCGTGCCTTTCTCGGTGCGGCGCCGATAGACGAAACTTTCGCTGATGGCGCGCGTGATGGTCAGCAGCAGGGTGCCCGTGGCCGTCGGCCGGCCGGTGCGGACGAATTGCCGGGCCCAACGATCGACCGCGCCCGATGAGTCGGAATATTGCCGTGCGATGAACGGCGCGAGGTCGGGCATTTCCTCGGCGGGATAGGCGAACGGATAGGCGTGCGCGGCCTCGTCGAGCTGCACCGCCGGCGCATTCGCGCTGGTGTGGTCGACATGAATGTTGCTCTGGAATGTCAGCAGGTCGGCCGCCCGGTCGAATGTCGCCACCGCGACGCAATTGCCGAACACGTCATGCATCCAATGCAGGTTCGCCGGCCACGGCTCGATCAGCATCGTCGCGTCGATCAGCTTCTGGTCATAGCTGTCACGCGGCCGGAACATCATCCGATGCTCGCCGAACGCGACCGGACGCGCGTAGCGGTAGGTGGTCAGATGGCGGACGGTGAAAATCGGCATGCGATGACTCTGGCGGGCCGCCAATGTGGGGGCGGTCCCGCGGGTGGGCCAGTCTATATTTGAGGCAGTCCCGGCCCGGCAACCCTCTTGCCGCCCGCTGCTTAGGCAATAATGTACTAACGCGCGACTTCGACTTTTGAACAATCGGGCAAAAAGATCGAAGGAATTGCCTGGTATTCACGTCCTGCCGGGATTGGCATTTCCGGCATGCCGGGGGGCAGACGTGACGAGAATGATCATGAGCGGCTGTTGCGCGGTCGTCGTGGCGGGCATCATCGCCGCTGCCGACGCGCCCGTTTCGGACCTTGGCAGAAGCCCGCTCACCGCAGCGGAGCAGATTCAGACCGAGACCGATTTCGTTGCGTTGCGCGCCCAGGCCGACGCAGCGATCCGGCAACTGATCGAGACGCGCGCCGGCGCCGGCGCTACCTGAACCTTACGCCATCTTCGCTTTCAACGTCGGCACCAGCGCGAGCGCATTGTCGCGCTCGATCGCGGCAATCTCCTTGGCCGTCAGGCCGAGCCGCATTATTCCGTCGATGGTCACCTGCGGCGCCCAGAACGGATAATCGCTGCCATAGAGCAAATGCGACATCTCCGTGAGCTGGCGCAGCGCGCCGAACGGCATCGGATGCGCGACGCCAACGATGTCGTAATAAAGTTTTCTGAACACGCCCATTGCGCCGTCCGGCATCAACGGCTTGAGATGCGCCTGTCGATCGAGATGCGACGCGATGCGCGGCGCCAAGGCGGTCAACGCGCCGCCGCCATGAGAGAAGATGAAGCGGATGTCGGGGCAGTGCGCGAACACGCCGCCGGCCGCGAGGCTGGTGATGGCGCGCGTGGTGTCGAACGGAAACTCCATCATCGGGGCGACGATGCCGGGGATCAGTCCGGTGCAGCAATCCTGAACCGTCGGATGGAAATAGACCACGGCCTTGCGCCGATTCAGTTCCTCCCACACCGGCATCAACGCCGTATCGCCGGGATACATCGTGCCTAACACCGTGACGATGCCGATGCCGTCGACTTTCAATTCGTCGAAGGCATAGGCGATCTCGGCAAGGCTGCCGTCGACATCCGGGATCGGCAGCACCGCGAAGGTTCCGAAGCAGCCCTTGTGGTCCTGCATCATCCTGGCCGCGAATTCGTTGCAGTCGCGCGCGACGCCGCGCGCCTTCTTGTCATCACCGAACCAGATCCCCGGCGCGGAGATCGAGGTGATCGCGGTCTCGATGCCGGAAGCGTCCATCACATCGACCGCCTTCTGCGGCGTCCACCCGAGCGTCGTCTGCTTGTAATGCGGCGCCGCCGCGATGATCCGGTCCATCTCCCTCTCGAGATATTTCGGCGGCGTGATGTGATGATGGGTATCGATGCGATGAGCCATGACCTGTGCTCTTTAAAACCTGCGCTCTTTAAAATCGGCGGCTTGATTGCGGCGCGCTCACTCCGAGCCGGCGACGCCGGCCTGCTGCACCACCTTGCCCCATCGCTCGCGCTCCGAGGCGACATAACGTGACAATTCGTCGAGTGAGCCTTTGCCGACCGTATTGAAGCCCAGCGCCACAAGCTGCTTGTTGACCTCCGGATCGGCAACGATCTCGTTCAGCGCGGTATTGAGAATCGTCTGGATCTCCTTCGGCGTTCCGGCCGGCGCGATCACCATCTGCCAGGCGGCCGCATTGAGGCCGGGCACGCCGACTTCGGCGAGCGGCGGAATCTCCGGCGCCGACGCCGCACGCTCGCTCGTCGTCACACCGAGCGCGCGCAGCTTGCCGGTGCGCACCAATTGAATCGCCGGCGCAAGGTCAGTGAACAGCAATTGGATATGTCCCGCGACCAGATCCTGCACCGCCGGCGCGCCGCCTTTATAGGGCACATGGGTCATCTTGATGCCGGCGGTCGCCGACAGCAATTCGGCCATCAGGTGGTGGAACGCACCCGCGCCGCCCGAGCCGTAATTCAGTTCGCCCGGCTTCTCCTTCGCCAGTTTGATCAGATCCGCGACGCTGTTCACCGGCAGTGACGGATGCACCAGCAAAGCAAACGGCACGTTGCAGATCAAAGCCAACGGCACGAGATCCTTGGCCGGATCGTAAGGCAGCTTCTTGTAAAGCGTGGCGTTGATGGCAAGCGTCGAGCTCGTGCCCATCAGGATCGTGTAGCCATCCGGCGCGGCATTCGCGACCGCCTGCGCGCCGATCACGGTGCCGGCGCCGGCACGATTTTCGATCACAAAGGGTTTGCCGAGCTTGTCGCCGAGCTTCAAAGCCAACAGGCGGGCAATCGCATCGGTGCCGCCGCCGGCCGCGAACGGCACCACGAATGTGACCGGACGCGTCGGATAGGATTGCGCCGACGCGGTTGTGACCGAACCGAAGGCTGAAATAATCGCGAAAACAGCCGTGAAACCAATCAGATGTCGCCAATTCCGCACGGATTCCTCCCCAATAGGCGCGCCTGAACCGGCGCTTGCGGCCAGCCTAGCCCACCGCAGCCCCGCCGATAAGCCGGTGCGGCAAAGACGCAGCTTTCCTTGACTCATTGGGCTGCGGCGGCGATAAGACGCCCGCTCGCGAGCCGGGGAATCCTGGCTGGCGTGCTATGCCATTAAATCGACTGGAAGAAGCCGGTCCGCACGAGCCTTTGGGCTCCGAGAGCCGGGAAATCGAACACGAGGACAAAGATGTTCGCAGTCATCCGTACCGGCGGCAAACAATATCGCGTTGTCGCCAAGGATAAGCTCAAGGTTGCCCGCGTCGAGGGCGATCCGGGCACGATCGTGCAATTCGGCGATGTTCTGGCCGTCGGCGGTGACAAGCCGGTTTTCGGCACCCCCGCGGTTGCGGGCGCCTCCGTGGCGGCCGAAGTGCTGGAGCATGGCCGCGGCGAGAAGGTCATCGCCTTCAAGAAGCGCCGGCGCAAGAATTCCCGCCGCAAGCGCGGCTATCGGGACGAATTCACCCTGGTCCAGATCACCGAGATCCTGACCGACGGAGCGACGCCGACCATCGGCCCGCGGCCGAAGCGCGAACCCAGGCCGGTCGAGCCGTCCACCGACGAGGACGGCGAGCCCAAGCCGAAGGCTGCCAAGAAAGCGCCTGCCAAAAAGGCCGCGGCCAAGAAGGCCCCCGCCAAAAAAGCTTCGGCCAAGGCGGCGGCGAAAAAGCCGGCCACGAAATCAAAGAAGTGATGATTTCGTCACGAAACCGGGCTAGAACGTAGCGGAACGTAGGATTTAGACGATGGCACACAAAAAGGCAGGCGGCTCCTCGCGCAACGGGCGCGACTCGGGCGGCCAGCGTCTCGGGATGAAGATGTTCGGTGGCGAGCTCGCCATTCCGGGCAATATTATCGCGCGGCAGCGCGGCACCCAGTGGCACCCCGGCGTCAACGTCGGCATGGGCACTGACCACACCCTTTTCGCGACGGCCACCGGCCGCGTTGAGTTCCGTACCAAAGCCAAAGGCCGCATCGTCGTCTCGGTAGTTCCCGCTACGGAGGCCGCTGCGGAGTAAACGGTAGACACACATCGTGGTCTGCCGGCATCCAGTCAAACCGGCGGACCCAATGGGTTCGATTTAGGGGAGACGGGATGCCGGCTCCCCTTTTTCGTTGTCCGGATCCCCTGGACAAAAACCCTGGAGCCCGTGTCATGACCTTGCTGGAATCAACCTCTTCACCGGACTGCCTGCGCGAGTCTTGTACTCCCGTCCTCGAGACCGAGCGGCTGGTGTTGCGTGCCCCGCGCTACGAGGACGTAAAAGCCATTGCAGCTATCGTGAATGATCGCCGCATCGCCGAAAATACTTTGCGAATTCCCCACCCCTATTCGATGAAAGACGCCGAGGAATTTCTGACGGTCGTGAATAGCCGCGAGAGCGAAGCGACGTTTGCAGTCACGCTCGCCGACGGCACGCTGATCGGCATGTGCGGCTTCGATTTCCGCGGCGAGCCCGCACCCGAGCTTGGTCTCTGGCTGGGCGTCGAGCATTGGAATTGCGGTTACGGCACGGAAGCGGTGCGCGCGGTGATCGACTACGCGTTCAACGATCTCGGCTATGACACGCTCACCGCGGGCGCGCGCGTCAACAATCCGGCGTCGCGCCGCGTGCTGGAGAAGTGCGGCTTTCAATGGACCGGCGTCGGCCTCTACCGCATCCGAGCGATCGCGTCCTCCGCTCCGGTGGATCGCTTCCGCCTTGACCGCGGATTATGGGCGTCGTTGAAGGCCTGGGGCGCAGTGAGAAGGGTGGCGTGAGCTACCGCCAAACCTCACTTCAAACCATCACTTCAATCTGACGGCGACGGCGAGACTGCGCTTGAGCTTCGGCAAAGCGCGGCTCGCCCAGCGCCGCAGCGCGGCATCGTCGCCGTTGTCAGCGTAACGCTCGAACAGCGTCACCATCTCTTCATGCACGCGCACTTGCGAGGGATCATAGAGATCGTCGAATAGCGCGCCGTTGAGCGACCGCATCTCGACGATCAAGTTGTGATCTTGCTCGGCGGCAGCGGGAGTGATCATGATCCGGAGCGGCGCACGGCTTGCGAGCGATTGAAGCTCCGCCAGCAGATCCTTCTGTTCGAAGACGATCCGCTTGGCGAATGCCTTGCTGTCTTCGTCACCTTTGACTTGAGCGAGCGCGCCGGCGTCGATGATGAATCGCAGTTTGGCGCCCACTTGGCCGACGAAATCCGCGGCAGGAAGTGGCGATTGAACCATCGTGTCGGACGAATTGACGCTCGCCATCGCATCGCGCGGCGACTGCGCGGCCGCAGGCCCGAGCGCGAGAGCCAACAACACAGCGCCCAGCAATGCGGTGAGGTTTTTCATGACGCGAAGTCTCCACGGCGCGGCGCCGATCGAGGAGAAGCCCGGAGAGCGGGATTCCGTTCCGCCGTACCCTGATACGCAGCGCAATCCACATCGCGGTTGACAGGCAAACCTCATGGGAGGACGCTTCAGGTGTAGAGCGCGGAAGCCCGGAGCTTGGGAGCCGACAGGGACCGTGCCGACTAGACGGAGGTAACCAATGACTCCGCCGGAGCAGCAAAGCCGCGACGACCGCCGTTGAATCCCGCCCGGATGACGGCGTAGCGGCAACACACGGACGGCGCGTCGGGGGCGGCCCCGCGGGCCGCATCAGTCAGGCTAGGCCCCACTTAG
>CANKHJ010000061.1 GCA_947481635.1 Bradyrhizobiaceae bacterium | reverse complement strand
TGCAGCCGCTCGATGCGTTGCTGGACCGCGCTCGGAGCGGCGGCAGCGGCTGCTGCCGGGCGTTGGGCATTCGGCGCAGTTGCTGCGGGCGGCGTGCGCTGCTGCACGCGCTGTTGCTGGATCCGCTCCTGCCGCTGCGCCCGGAACTGCTCGCGCTGCTGCTGACGCGCGACCGGCGGGGCGGCGCGCTGGATCTGCTGTGGCGCGGCGAATCGCGGTGGTGCCTGACGAGGTGGTGCGATGCGTGGTGGTGCAGGCCGCGGCGCCGCCATTTGCGGCATCTGACGCGGTGGTGGCGCGGGACGCGCCATAGGGGGAGGCGGCGCCGGCCG
Source organism: Bradyrhizobiaceae bacterium (assembly GCA_947481635.1). GTDB lineage: Bacteria > Pseudomonadota > Alphaproteobacteria > Rhizobiales > Xanthobacteraceae > CANKHJ01. The sequence goes on along the minus strand of CANKHJ010000061.1, from coordinate 22,509 downwards.
GGCCATCGGCGGCGGTGCTGGTCGCGCGACGGGTGCGGGCGGCGCAGGCCGGGCCGCGGGCGGAGCGGCGCGCTTTTTCAGCTCCGCGGGGTTGGGACGCTGCGCGCTGACCTCCGTCGGCAAGGAGGCACAGAGCACAAATGCCGAAACGGCAGTGAGAACGAGACCCGTCCTGGTCATGACCGATACTCCACGCCCCCGACCATCAACGCATTCCGCACCTGTATGTTTCCTGAATGTTCGTGCTTGAAATTGCCGCAATCGAAACCCGAGGCCTTCCGGAAGACCCTCGCCGATTGACTTGACCGAGCGATTTCGTCTTTCGTCGCCGCGAGGGTGCGGGGGATGCGATGCAAGTTCTGGTGATTGGCGCGGGCGTGGTCGGGCTTGCCGTTGCGCGGCAGGCGGCGCTTGCCGGCCATGAGGTTGTGATCGCGGAAGCGACGCACTCGATCGGGAATGGATTGTCGTCACGCAACAGCGAAGTGCTGCACGGCGGCATGTATTATCCGACCGGCTCGCGCCGCGCGCGCCATTCGGTGCGCGGCCGCCGCATGCTCTATGCCTATTGCGCCTCGCATGGGGTACCGACCCGGAAATGCGGCAAGCTGATCGTCGCGACCAATGCCGCGGAGCTTGCCAAGGTCGAGGGCATCCACCAGCAGGGCCTGCTCAACGACGTCGAAGGACTGGTGATGCTCGACGGCACGACGGTGCGAAGCATGGAGCCGGATGTCTTCAGCATCGGCGCGCTGCATTCGCCCGAGACCGGCATCATCGACACCCATGCGCTGATGCTGGCGCTGCAAGGCGATCTCGAAGACCGCGGCGGCCGCATCGCGTTCAACACACGGATCGACCGGATCTCGCGCGACGGCGCGCGCTGGCGCGTCAAATTCGGTGACGAATCTGAGGCCTTCGACGCGGTGATCAACAGCGCCTCGCTTGGCGCCCAGGCGATCGCGCGCGCGACCGAGGACTACCCACAAGAGCGCGTGCCGCGCCTGGTGCTCGCGAAGGGCAATTACTTCATGTATGGCGGCCGGCCGGTGTTCAAGACCCTGGTCTATCCGGTTCCGGTGGATGGCGGCATCGGCATCCACGTCACGCTCGACATGGCCGGCCGGATGCGCTTCGGCCCCGACGTCGAATGGATCGAGCGTGAAGACTACAATGTCGACCCGCAACGCGCGGACGCATTTTACGATCGAATCCGCGGCTATTGGCCGGGCGTGCCGGACGGATCGTTGCAGCCGGCTTATGCGGGCGTGCGTCCCAAACTAACCGGGCCCGGTGAACCGGCGGCCGATTTCATGATCGACGCGCCGCGCGATCACGGCCTGCCGGGTCTGATCCATCTGTTTGGAATCGAGTCGCCCGGCCTGACCAGTTCGATGTCGCTGGCCGAGGAAGTCTGCGGCTATCTCGACAGCTGAGCGCTGTCGGTGGCGCGGCGGGTATTACGCGTCGAGCTGACATTCTCCGGGGCCGCCAGCGGCCTCGCGTCGGCCAGTGCGGGATTGTCGCGGATTTCGATTCCCGAGACCTTCTTGCGCATGTCGGCGGACAGTTTCGCCGGATCGATCGGCGTGAAGTTCGCGGCTTCCTTGCTGTTCCGGCCGTTATAGGTGGTCAGGCCAGTGCTGGTCGCGACGATGTCGCCTGCGCGCAAGGTCGGATCACCGCGCACGTCGATGGCGGCGAGGCCCATCGGGTCCTTGCCATTGCAGGTACAGCTATCGGCGATCTTCTGGCGATAGACATAGGCATTGGGGAGATCGGCATAGCGCGCGCCGTCGGCTGCGCGCGCGCCTTCGATCCCCGAGCCATACATGACCGTGGTTTTGGCGGCCGGGCAGAAGGAATTGCAGAGTTGGGCCGGCGTCGCACCGGCGTTGCGCTGGAGCGGGAAGAAACGGCCGTCGCAAGTCCGAACGCAAAAAGATACGGCCGGACCGGCCGCGACCCGGTCGGTCGGCTCGACAGCCCGCTCGCCAAACAACGACGTGAGCGGCTCGGCGGTGGGGGCGTAGGAACTGACCGACGGGGTGGCGCGGCCTCCGAACAGGAAACCGAGCAGTCCCTGGGCGGCCGCGGGCGTGCAAGCGCCGGCCATGATGGCGGCGGCGGCAACGAGTCCGGTCGTGAGACGACGTCGGGCTGACATGGCACCGAGGCTCCAGAACTGGCGGTTTAGGGACGAGATACAGGCACAACGTTCCAGGGCGCGGAAAGTTTCGCCCCCTGCCTTGGTCGCGCCGGGCCGGGATGAGGTTCAGCCGGGATAACCCGGCGTGGTGAACAAAGAATGAGGGCGCCGGGCCGGCAACGGCTGCGTCAGAAATAGCGCCACCAGACATAGACGTGGCAGATCGCGATCGAGACCAGCATCATCGGAAACGCGTAGAGCGAATAGGTGACGAAGCTGAACGGCACGCCGTTGCGCTCGCCGATCCCGGCCACGGTCAGATTGGCGGATGCACCGATCAGCGTGCCGTTGCCGCCGAGGCAGGCGCCGAGCGACAGGCACCACCAGAGCGCCTCGATCTTGTCCGGCCCGCCATAAGCCGGCGCCATGTTCTTGATCAAGGGAATCATGGTCGCCACGAACGGGATGTTATCGACGATTGCCGACAGGACCGCCGACGCCCAAAGGATTGCTATCCCCGCAGTCGCGAGATTGCCTCCGGTGGCGGTGACAAGGTAATCCGCGAGCAGGTGAAGCAACCCGCCGACCTCGACGCCGTGAACCACCACGAACAGGCCGATAAAGAAAAAGATGGTGATCCATTCGACATCGCCGAAAGTCTGATGGATGTTGTGCGCCGCCTTCTCGTTGTGGTGCGCCCAATTGTCGAGCAGCATTAGGATCGCGGCTCCAAGAATGGAAATGGTTGCCGGCTCGAGGTGCAGCGGCCGCGCCAGCACGAAGCCGACCATGACAATAGTCAGGACCACGAGCGACTGCTTGAGCAATAGCCAGTCCTGGATGCAGTCCTCTTTCCGCATCGCCATCACACTGGCCTGAGCCTCCGGCGTCGCTCTGAGCGAACGGCCCCAGACGAGGTGGATCATGATCGCCTGGACCACCATGACCACGACGACGATCGGCGCCAGATTGTAGACGAACGCGTTGAAGTCGAGCCCGACCTGGGAGCCGATCAGGATGTTTGGTGGATCGCCAATCAAGGTCGCAGTGCCGCCGATGTTCGAGGCGAAGATTTCCGCAAACAGATACGGGTAGGGTGGGACCTTGAGCTCGCGCGTGATCGCGAGTGTCACCGGCACGATCAGCAGCACCGTGGTCACATTGTCGAGCAGCGCCGACAGGGCGGCGGTGGTGAATTGCAGCAACAATAGAATGCCGCCCGGGTGCGCCTTGACGGCCTGCGCCGACCATACCGCGACGTATTGAAACATGCCGGAGCGGCGCGAGACCGAGACCAGGATCATCATGCCGGTGAGCAGGCCGATCGTGTTCCAGTCGATGCCGCGTATGGCCTCTTCCTGGTTCATCACGCCGACCACGACCATCAGTCCGGCGCCGACCAGCGCGATGATCGCGCGATTGACCTTTTCTGAAATGATGACGGCGTAAGTGACGGCCAGCAGGCAGGTCGAAAGCCACATCGGATTCAAGCCGAAATAGATGCTGGACACCGCGTGACCGCCCATGCCGACCCCCCGATTGGGCGGTCGATGTTCAGCGCGTCGCGCGCCATGGTCCCGGCCCAATGTCTAAGCTGGTCGAGGGGCGCGCCGCCGTCAAGGTAATGACGTCGCAGGGGAAGACGAGGCCACCAGACAGTGTATGCTTGCCTCAAAACGGCATTGCAACACGGACGCCGGAGGGGAAATCTTGAAAGTCTTCGCGTTCCATCTGATGCCCTATCGCCATCTCGATCTGGCGGCCGCCGAGACTGTTCGCTCGTCCTTCATCCTCACGCCCAACGACCTCTACGATGTCCAGCGCGGCGCGGCGCTCTATCATGAATATCTCGATCAGCTCACGCTCGCGGCCAAGCTCGGTTTCGATGGCGTCGGCGTCAACGAGCATCACCAGACCTCCTATGGCCTGATGCCGGCGCCGAACCTGCTGGCCTCGATCCTGATCGATCGCACCCGCGGCATGAGCACTAAGGTGGCGGTGCTGGGGCGCGCATTGCCGCTGGTGAAGAACCCGATCTTCATCGCGGAAGAATTCGCGATGCTCGACAATCTCTCGGACGGACGCCTGATCGCCGGCTTTGTGCGCGGCATCGGCCCGGAATATTTCTCGTCCGGCGTCAATCCGGCGGAGTCGCATGAACGCTTCCATGAGGCGCATGACATGATCGTGCGCGCATGGACCGAGACCGGGCCGTTCTTCTATGAGGGCAAGCATTACGACCTCGGCTATATCAATTGCTGGCCGCGGCCGGTGCAGACGCCGCATCCACCGATCTGGATTCCGTCGCAGGGCTCGGCCGAAACGATCGACTGGGCGGCGCATCCGTCGCGGAAGTATCCGTTTATCGTCACCTTCACGCCGGTCGAGACGGTGTTGCGCAATCATCAACTCTACAAGGAGCGCGCCGATCGATACGGCTACCAGGCCTCCGGCGATCAGCTCGGCTGGGCGATTCCGACCTATGTCGCGGAAACCGACGAGATCGCGCGGCGCGAGTCCGAGGCGCATATCGAGGCGCTGTTCAATCTGTTCCTGAAAATCCCGCCGGAGTTTCTGTTTCCGCCGGGCTACACGTCGATCGCGTCCTACAATGCGATCATGAAGGGACGCCAAGGCATGGCCTTCGTGCGCCAGAGGCTGAAGGATTATGCCGACAAGGGCACCTTCCTGGTCGGCAGCCCGCAGACCGTCGCCGAGAAGATCGCAGAAGTGAACGCGAAATCCGGCGTCAAGAATCTCATTTGTCTGGTACAATTCGGCACGCTGCCGGACGAACTGGTGCGCAAGAATATCCAGATGCTGAGCGAAGAGGTCCTGCCGAAGATCCGCAGCCTCTGATCAAGATCATCCAAAGGGAGGACTGAAGATGCCGACGCGCTATACCAATCCCGCCAAGCTGGGCAAGCCGCCCGGCTATACCCATGTGGTCGAAGTCACCGCGCCGACCCGACTGGTGTTCCTCGCCGGCCAGTTGGGTTCGGACCCGGACGGGAATTTCGCCGGCGGCAAGGGCGACTTCCGCGCCCAGGCGGTGCAGGTGTTCGAGAACATGAAGACCGCGTTGGCCACCGCCGGCGGCGGCTTCGAACATCTGGTGAAGATCACCAATTTCCTGGTCGACATCGCGCATCTGCCGATCCTGCGCGAGGTGCGGTCGCAATATATCGGCGACAACCCGCCGGCGAGCACGCTGTTGGTCATCAGCAAGCTGGCGCGACCCGATGCGTTGCTCGAGATCGAGGCGATTGCAGCGATGCCGCCGCGGGCGGCACGCGCGAAGAAGAAGGTCGCCGCAGCCAAATCGCGCCAGGTTTCTTCCCGCAAGGTCAAAACCGCAGCACGGAAACGACGCTGAGGATCACGAAGACCGGCATGAGAATGGCGAAGGACCACGCCATATAGACGAAGAAGCTCGGCATCCTGACGCCACGCTCGACCGCGATGGCGTAGATCATGAAATTGGGCGCGTTGCCGATATAGGTCAGCGCGCCCATGAACACCGCGCCCATCGAGATCGCCGCGAGCGTCGGCGCCATCGTCGTCATCAATTTGGTCGCGTCGCCGCCGGCGAGTTCGAAGAACACCAGATAGGTCGGCGCGTTGTCGAGGAAGGCCGAGAGCATTCCGGTCAACCAGAAATAGGCAATTTCGCGCGGCGCGCCGTCGGGCGCCGTGACCGCGGCGATCAGCCAGGCGAAAGCGCCGCCGCGGCCGGCCTGCAGCATCGCCAGAACCGGCACGATACAGATGAAGATGCCGGCAAACAGGATCGCGACTTCGCGGATCGGTTCGAAAGTGAAGCCGTTGGCGGCGCGATGTTCGTTCGGCGTGAGCTTGAGCGACAAGAGGGCGAGCGCGACCATGACCATATCACGCACGATGTTCTGCAGTTCGACCCTTGTGCCATAGACATCGAAACCGATGCCGGGTCGCCACGCGGCGGACAGCAGGATCGCCGCGATGATGGCGACGATCAGCACGAGATTGACCAGTCCCTGGACGCGCAAAGGTTGTGGCGTGTCGTTGAGCGGAACCACCAGCCGGTCGCGGCGATAGAACACCACGTCGACGACCAGGAAAATCATCAGCACGAGGCCGGCGACCAGCAGCGTTTCGCGCCAGAGATGGATCGTGGTCCAGAAGAAATCCACGCCGCGAAGGAAGCCGACAAACAGCGGCGGGTCGCCAAGCGGCGACAGCGCGCCGCCGATATTCGCCACAAGCAGGATGAAGAAAACCACGACATGGACGTTGTGCTGCCGCGCCGCATTGGCGCGCAGCAGCGGCCGGATCAGGACCATCGCCGCGCCGGTGGTGCCGACGACGCTGGCGATGGCCGTGCCGAAGGCCAGCAGGCCGGTATTGACCAGCGGATGGCCGCGCAGCGTGCCGGTGATGAGGATCCCGCCGGCCACGACGTAGAGCGCGAAGAGCAGCACGATGAAGCTGAGATATTCGGCAAGCACCGCATGCACCACGGCTTCGAGCGCGACAGGGATGGTAGTGGCGGCGGCGAGCGGCGCGACGGTGAGCAGGCCCCATGCCAATGTGAGCTTGCCGTAGTGGTAGTGCCAGAGTTTCGGGAAGGCGATCGGACCGAGCGCGATGGTCAGCAGCATTCCTGCAAACGGCAGCGCCCAGGGCCAGCGCAACGCGGCGCCGTCGAGTCCGGCGGCCTGTGCCGGGGAGGCGAGGCAGACCAGCGCCGCGATAATGGCAAGAGGCGAAAGAATGATCATCGATCTTGGGTATCAGCGAAGCGGTAGGGCCTCAACTGGCATGTATGATCATGGCACGTCTTACCTCGCCCCGCTCGCGGGGAGAGGTAAGAAGAACTAATGCGCCTCGTCCCAGTTATGGGCGGCGCGGGCGTCGACCTGGAGTGGGACGGAGAGTGTGATCGCGGGATGCGGCGCGTCTTCCATCACCTGGCGCACGACGGGCAGCGTTGCGGCGACCTCGTCTTCCGGCACTTCGAATACCAGTTCGTCATGCACCTGTAGCAGCATCTGCGCGTTGAGCTTGTGCTTCGACAGCGCGCCTTCCATGCGCACCATGGCGCGGCGGATGATGTCGGCGGCTGAACCTTGCAGGCGTGCATTGATCGCGGCGCGTTCGTTGAAGGCGCGGACCGAGGCGTTGCTCGCCTTGATGTCGGGGTAATGGCATTTGCGCCCGAACAGGGTTTCCACGTAGCCGGTGCGGCGGCAGAAATCCTTGGTCTCGTCCATATAGGCGCGGATGCCGGGGAAGCGCTCGAAATATTTCTTGATGTAAGCGCCGGCTTCCTCGCGCTCGATGCCGAGCTGGTTGGCGAGGCCGAAGGCCGAGATGCCGTAGATGATGCCGAAGTTGATCGCCTTGGCGCGGCGGCGCACGTCGGCCGGCATACCTTGCACCGGCACGTCGAACATCTCGGACGCGGTCATCGCATGGATGTCGACGCCGTCGCGGAAGGCCTGCCGCAACGCCGGAACATCGGCGACTTCCGCGAGCAGCCGCAGCTCGATCTGCGAATAATCCGCCGACACGAGCTTCATCCCCTCATTGGCAATGAAGGCGCGGCGGATCTTGCGGCCTTCCTCGGTGCGGATCGGGATGTTCTGCAGGTTCGGCTCGGAGGACGAGAGCCGGCCGGTGGTGGTCGCGGCGAGCGCGTAGCAGGTGTGCACGCGCTTGGTATCCGGATGCACGTAGTTCGGCAGCGCGTCGGTATAGGTCGATTTCAGCTTCGAGATCTGGCGCCAGGACAGGATCTTCTGCGGCAGCACATGGCCTTCCTCGGCCAACTCGTCGAGCACCGAGGCGGAGGTCGACCACGCGCCGGTCTTGGTCTTCTTGCCGCCGGGCAGGCCCATCTTGCCGAACAGGATGTCGCCAAGCTGCTTCGGCGAGCCGGGGTTGAATTCCTCGCCTGCGATCTCGCGGATCTCGTGCTCAAGCGCGGCGGCGCGCTGCGCGAAGTCGCCCGACATCCGCGACAGCTCGTTGCGGTCGATCGAGATGCCGCGCGCTTCCATCCGCGCCAGCACCGGCACCAGAGGCCGTTCCAGCGTCTCATAGACGGTGGTCATGTGTTCGGCGACCAGCCGCGGTTTGAGAATCTGCCAGATGCGCAAGGTGGCATCGACCTTCTCGGCGGAAAACTCCAACACTTTGCCGATCTCGACCTGATCGAGGCGGCGCGCCGCCTTGCCGCTGCCGGTCAATTCGCCATAGGCGAGGGTCTGGTGACCGAGCCAGCGATCCGCCAGCGTCTCGATATTGTGGGCGCTGCGCCCGGCATCGAGCACATAGGACATCAGCATCACGTCATCGAACGGCGCGATCTCGACCCGGCGCTGCGCCAGCACCTGGCGCGTGAACTTGGCGTTGTCGCCGACCTTGATGACGCCACGGCTTTCGAGCAACGGCCGGAGCGCATCGAGCGCGTCCCGCTCGTCGATCTGGTCCGCCGCGCGTTTGGCCTCGAACAGGCCGGCGATATTGCCGTCGCCGCCGTCGCGGTGCGCGAGCGGAATGTAGCAGGCGGCATTCGGCCCGAGCGCCAGCGCGATGCCGCACAGGTCCGCCTGCATCGGATCGATGCTGTCGCTGACCGCGTCGATGGCGAAGGCCTTGAGGTTCTGCGCGCGCGCGATCCAGACGTTGAGCTGGTCGAGGTTGCGGATTGTCTCGTATTTGGAACGATCGATCTTATTCTGGCGCGCCGTCTCGGCGACGCGGGTCATCAACTCGGCCGGTGTGGTGCGGTGTTCGGCGGTGGCAGGGGTGCCGGTGGCTTCGGTGCCGTTCGCCTTGTAGGGCGCAGGCGCGGGGAACAGGTCGAGGCTGCCGCTTGGCGCGGGCGCTGCCTGCTTCGGTGCGGCGGGCGCCGCGGAGGTTAGCGAAGCGGACGAACTGGCATCGATCTGGTTCGCGTCGATATCGGCGAATTCCGCGACGCGGCGCGTCAGGGTGTTGAATTCCATCTGCTTGAGGAACGCGATCAGCAGCTTGTAGTCCGGATCGTGCACCGCGAGATCCTCGATCGGCACGTCGAGCTTGACGTGCTGGTCGAGCGTCACGAGCTTCTTGGACAGCCGCGCCTTGTCGGCATTGTCGACCAGGGTCTGGCGGCGTTTCTCCTGCTTGATCTCGCCGGCGCGCGCCAGCAGCGTTTCGAGGTCGCCATACTCGCCGATCAATTGCGCCGCGGTCTTTACGCCGATGCCCGGCACGCCCGGTACGTTGTCGCTGGTGTCGCCGATCAGCGCCTGCACCTCGATGACTTTTTCGGGCGGCACGCCGAATTTTTCGATCACGTCGGCAATGCCGATGCGCTTGTCCTTCATGGTGTCGTACATCACGACGCAGTCGGTCACGAGCTGCATCAGGTCCTTGTCGGACGAGACGATGGTGGCGTCGGCGCCGACCTCGCAGGCCTGGCGCACATAGGTCGCGATCAGATCGTCGGCCTCGAAGCCGGCCTGTTCCAGGCAGGGCAGGTCGAAGGCGCGCACCGCCTCGCGGATCAGCGCGAATTGCGGGATCAGGTCGTCCGGCGGTGCGGAGCGGTTCGCCTTGTAGTCGCCATACATCTCGGTGCGGAAGGTCTTTTCCGACTTGTCGAACACGATCGCGAGATGGGTCGGCCGCTCTTCCGGCTTCATGTCGCGCATCAGCTTCCACAACATGTTGCAGAAACCGAGCACCGCGTTGACTTGCAGGCCGTCCGACTTGCGCGTCAGCGGCGGCAGCGCGTGATAGGCGCGGAAAATATATCCGGAACCGTCGACCAGGAAGACGTGATCGCCCTTGCCGGGTTTGCGAGGCGTGAGTGCTGTTGGCATGCCCGGAATGTGGTCAATCCGGGCATGGAACGCAACCGCGTGGCTACTCCGCCGGCTGCATTTCGGTGCGTGGCTTGCGTGCCATCCACAGCCGTTGCGGCCGTTCGAACAGGAACCGCAGCGGCGTGCCGCGCAAGGCCCAGAACCAGACCAGCGCGCCGAGGATGCCGGCCAATGTGACGAGGACCGAGATGGTGCCGATGTCCTCGATGATTCCGGTCTTGAGCAAGGCGACGCGCGTCGCCGCCATTGGCAGGAAGAATGCGAGATAGATCACGATGGAATTCCGCCCGAGATAACGCAGCGGGCGGAACGCGCGGGTGGTCGCCATCAGTGACGCGACGGTGATCACCGCGACCGCGCCGAGGAGGCCCAGCGCCAGCGAGACCAGCGGCATTTCGGAATAGCCATTTGCGATCAGCGAGCCGTTCAGCGCGCCCCAGAAGAACAGCCACGCGATCGCGCGCGGCCGTTCGCGTGCGACGTTGTCCGCCACGTCGAACAGATACGAGGCGGCGATATAGCCGGTATAGAAATAGACGAAGCGCGCGGCGAATTCGTCGATCACGGTATGGCCGGTATTGACCGTGGCGATCTCAAGACCGGCGGCGATCAGCCAGACAACCCCTTGCGGGATGTGCCCGACACGCGCCAGCTTGGTCACCACGAAGAAGATCGGCAGCAGATAGATGAACCACAGCGTTCCGAAGGGCTCCCAGAAGGATTCGAGATAGGCCCTGCCGACCCGTTCCCAGCCGAATTCGGCAGCGAGGCCCGGCGCTTTGAAGGCGAACTGGATCGTAACCCAGAGCAGATAGAAATACGCGAAGTGGATCACCTTGCGGTCGAGATAGGTGCGCCAGTCGCGGTCGATGACGCGCGCCAGGAATAGACCGGAGATCAGGAAGAAGTCGGGCATGCGGAACGGCTTGGCGAAGGCCACGACGTAATGCATCCAGCCTTCCTGGCCGGCGGCGAGCTCGACGCCCAGTGTCGAATGCATCATCACGACGAAGACGATGCAAAAGCCTTTGGCGTAGTCGACCCAGTCGACCCGTCCTGAATTGGGATACGTTCCGGCCACGATGCCTGCTCCTACCGCCCCATATTGAGACGAACACGTTGCGTTACGCTTACGACCACCGGCTAAACGCAAGGGCAGTGCCAGGCGATGGTAGCAATCGGTTAACCATTGAGCCGTGCTAGACAGCGCCCCATGACGTTCGATCTGCCGCTTCCCATCGACGAGGCCTTGCCGGCGCTGACCCAGGCGCTGGCCGCGCGCAACGTTGCCGTGCTGATCGCGCCGCCCGGGGCGGGCAAGACCACGCGCGTGCCGCTGGTGCTGCTGGGCGAGCCTTGGGCCGCGGGCCGGAAAATCCTGGTGCTCGAACCGCGCCGCCTCGCAGCGCGTGCCGCCGCGGCGCGGATGGCGGCGAGTTTGGGCGAGCCGGTCGGCGGCGTTGTCGGCCTGCGGGTGCGGTTCGGCTCGAAAGTCTCGGGCCGGACGCGGATCGAGGTGGTCACCGAGGGCGTGTTCACCCGCATGATCCTCGATGACCCCGCGCTCGATGGCGTCGCGGCGGTGCTGTTCGACGAATTCCACGAACGCTCGCTCGATGCCGATCTCGGTCTTGCGCTCGCCCGCGACGTGCAACAGGGGCTGCGTGAGGAACTCAAGCTGCTGGTGATGTCGGCGACGCTGGATGGCGCGCGTGTCGCGCGGCTGCTCGACGACGCGCCGGTGATCGAGAGCGCCGGCCGCGCCTATCCGGTGGAGACGCGCTATCTCGGGCGCGATCCGCGCGCGCAGATCGAGCGGCAGATGACGGATGCGGTGCGCAAGGCGTTGCGCGAAGAAGGCGGCTCGGTGCTGGTGTTCCTGCCGGGCGCGGCGGAGATCCGCCGCACCGAAAACCTGCTGCGCGAGGCGGTCAGCGATCCGGTGGTTGATGTGGTCGCGCTGTTCGGCGCGCTGGAGGCCGAGGTGCAGGACCGCGCCATCGCGCCGGCGTCGCCGGGCCGGCGCAAGGTGGTGCTCGCAACCTCGATCGCCGAGACGTCGCTGACCATCGAAGGCGTGCGCGTGGTGATCGATTCCGGGCTGGCGCGCGTGCCGCGCTATGAGCCCGATGTCGGCATCACGCGGCTCGAGACCGTGCGGGTGTCGCGCGCCGCCGCGGATCAACGGCGCGGCCGTGCCGGCCGCGTGGAGCCCGGCGTCTGTTATCGGCTGTGGGACGAGCCGCAGACCGCGGCGCTGGAGGCGGCGACGCGGCCGGAAATCCTGGCGGCGGACCTTTCCGCACTGGTGCTCGATCTGGCGCATTGGGGCGTCAGCGATCCAAACACGCTGGCTTTCCTAGATCCGCTGCCGTCGGCGGCGTTGTCGGAAGCGCGCGCCTTGTTGCGCGACCTTGGCGCGATCGATGGCGATGGCCGCATCACCGATCAAGGCCGCAAGCTGCGGGCGCTGCCGCTGCCGCCGCGGCTGGCGCGCATGGTGGTGGATGGCGGCTCGCTGCTCGCCGCCGAGATCGCGTTGATCCTCACCGAGCGCGGACTGGGCGGCGACGATCCCGACCTGACGCATCGCCTGGATGGTTTGCGTCGCGACCGCTCGCGTCGTGGCGACGAGGCGCGCGCGATGGCGAGGCGTTGGGCGCCGCGCGCGGCGGCGGACAGCGAACAGGGGATTGGCTCGCTGCTCGCGCTGGCCTATCCGGAACGGATCGCCAGAAGCCGCGGCGCCGGCGGCCTGTTCCTGCTGGCGAATGGGCGCGGCGGCCGCGTCGATCAGGCGTCCGCGCTGGCGCGTGCGCCGTTTCTCGCCGTCGCCGAGATGACCGGCACCGCCACCGACAGCCGCATCCTGCTGGCGGCACCGATGACGCTGGCTGAGATCGAAACCGACTTCGCGGATCGCGTCGTGTCCGCCGAAACGGTCACCTTCGATACCGCGTCGGGCAGCCTGCGCGCGCGCCGTTCACGCAAGCTCGGCGCGATCGTGCTGGTCGAGCAGGTGCTGCCGGTGTCTCCAGGGCCGGACAGCGCGGCGGCCTTGGCCGCCGGCCTGACCAAGAACATCGAGCGCCTGCCGTGGAACAAGGCGATCCGCCAATGGCGCGACCGCGTCATGTTCCTGCGCAATGCCGAAGGCGACGAATGGCCGGATCTGTCCGACGATGCACTGGCGGCAACCGCGCAGGAGTGGCTTGCGCCGGCCTTGCACGACAAGATTTCGGCAAGCCAGCTCGGCGCGGATCAGTTGATGGACGCGCTCGCCTCGCTGCTTCCTTGGGCGTTGCGGCGCCGGCTCGATGCCGAGGCCCCAACGCATTTCGAGGTGCCGACCGGCTCGCATATCCCAATTGACTATGATTCTCCGGACGGCCCGAAAATCGCGGTGCGGGTGCAGGAATTATTCGGCCTCGACCGTCACCCGGCGATCGCGGCCGGGCGCGTGCCGCTGGTGCTGGAACTGCTCTCGCCGGGGCATCGGCCGGTGCAGGTGACGCGCGACCTGCCGGGGTTCTGGCGCGGCAGCTATGCCGCCGTCCGCTCTGAAATGCGCGGCCGCTATCCGCGCCATCCCTGGCCGGACGACCCATTGGCCGCGCCGCCGACTCGGCGCGCCAAGCCGCGCGGCACGTGACGACATTTTTGATATCTCGCATTTTACCGAATGTCGTTACCGCGTGTTCACCGCGCCGGTTCGTCGCGGTATCGCGTTAGGTTCTTGTTGGGGCGGCTCTGGTGTGATGGCGGCGTAGTCCAACAAGGTCCCGCCATGCGCCAGATCTTCATGCTCGCCTGCATCATCCTTGCCGCCGGAGTCCTCGGCGTGCGCTACGTCGACAATCGCGCGGCGCAGGAGCCTGCCAAGGCGGCGGTGGCCCGGGTCGAGCCGGCGCAGCCGGCGCGCGGTGGCCGCGTCGTCACGGTCAACCGTTCCAACAACGGTCATTTTGAAGTGGACGCCCGCGTCGATGGCCGGCGCGTCGAGTTCATGGTCGACACCGGCGCGAGTGTGATTGTGTTGCGCGAGAGCGCTGCCGCCCGCCTCGGCATCCGGGTGATGCCGCGCGACTATACGGTGAATGTCTCGACCGCGAACGGTATCGCCAAGGCCGCGCCGGTGACGCTCAACTCGGTCGACATCGACGGGGTGGTGGTGCGTGACGTCCAAGCGCTGGTGCAGCCCGACGAGGCGATCTCGGTCAACCTGCTCGGGATGTCGTATCTGTCGCGGGTGCGCTTCGCCCATGAGCGCGGCAAGCTGGTAATTGAGCAATAGCGCTCATGTTTTCGGGGTGTTGTCATTGACCGTGAAAGCGGGCAATCCAGTCAGTATTGACTGATCCCCGGAGCCCGAATGTTCCCGAAGCCGAAAGCCGCGCTGTCTCCCAACACCTATGCCTATGAATCCGAGCCCCTGGTGAAGGCGACCGGGTTCCGCGAATACGACGCGCGCTGGCTGCTGGAAAAAGAAATCAACCTGATGGGCATTCAGGCGCTGGGCATGGGGCTCGGCACGCTGATCCGCGAACTCGGCCAGAAACCCGAGATCGTCACCGCCCACGATTTTCGCAGCTATTCGGCGTCGGTGAAATATGCGCTGGTCTCAGGCCTGCTCGCGGCCGGCTGCAAGGTGCACGACATCGGGCTCGCGATGACCCCGATGGCCTATTTCGCGCAGTTCGAGCTCGACGTGCCTTGCGTCGCGATGGTCACGGCCTCGCATAACGATAACGGCTGGACCGGCGTGAAGATGGGCGCCAACCGCCCGCTGACCTTCGGGCCCGACGAAATGACGCGGCTTAAAGAGATCGTGCTCGGCGCGGCATTCGACCTGCGCGGCGGCGGCTCCTACCACTTCGTGGAGAATTTCCCGGACCGCTATATCGCAGACCTCACCAGGCGCCCCAAGCTGAAGCGCCGGCTGAAGGTAATCTGCGCCTGCGGCAACGGCACCGCCGGCGCTTTCGCCCCGCGCGTGCTCGAAGCGATCGGCTGCGAGGTCGTGCCGCTCGACTGCGAGCTCGACCATAGCTTTCCGAAATACAATCCGAACCCGGAAGACATGGAGATGCTCCATGCGATCCGCGACGCGGTGCTGGCGCACAAGGCCGATGTCGGTCTCGGTTTCGACGGCGACGGCGATCGCTGCGGCGTGGTCGACAATACCGGCGACGAGATTTTCGCCGACAAGGTCGGCGTGATGCTGGCGCGCGACATGTCGAGCCTGCATCCGGGCGCGACCTTCGTGGTGGACGTGAAGTCCACCGGGCTCTACGCCACCGACCCGGTGCTGCAGAAGAACGGCGTGAAGGCGGATTACTGGAAGACCGGCCATTCCTACATGAAGCGGCGCACCCATGAACTGGGCGCGCTCGCGGGCTTCGAGAAGTCTGGGCATTATTTCTTCAACGCGCCGTTCGGGCGTGGCTATGACGACGGCCTCGTCTCGGCGCTGGCGATCTGCGACATGATGGATCGCAATCCCGAGAAGACCATGTCTGACCTGAAGAACTGTCTGCCCAAGACCTGGGGCTCGCCGACCATGGCGCCGCATTGCGATGACGAAAAGAAATACGGCATCGTCACTGAGGTGGTGAAGTATTTCGAGGCGGCCAAGGCGCGCGGCGACACCGTCATCGGCGAGCCGATCCGCGATCTCGTGACCGTCAACGGCGTGCGCGTCACTGTTGCGGACGGCACCTGGGGCCTGGTGCGCGCGTCATCGAACAAGCCGGAACTGGTCGTGGTGGTGGAAAGCCCGGTCTCGGAAGCGCGCATGCGCGAGATGTTCAAGGCGGTCGATGCGGTGCTGCGCACGCATCCTGAAGTCGGCGCGTATAATCAGACGATTTGATAGCTGTCATCCCGGGTTCGATGCTTCGCATCGACCCGGAATGACGGCGTAGCGAAACGCGGGGCAGCCTGATCAGCCGCCCCGCGCGCTCCTGAGATCGGCTTATGCCGTCACACCACCTGCACGATCTCCTCGAAGCTCAGGCGCGGGCTGCGCGGGAACAGCTTGGCCGCGTCGCCGTAGCCGATATTCACGATCACGTTCGACTTCACATTGCCGCCGGGGAAGAATTCGGCATCCACTTTGGCATTGTCGAAGCCGGTGAGCGGACCGGTATCGAGACCGACCGCGCGCAAGGCCATCAGAAAATAGGCGACCTGCAGCGTGCCGTTCTTGTAGGCGGTGTCGTTGGCGAAGGCCTCGTTGCCGACGAACCAGGCGCGCGCGTCGGCATGCGGGAACAGCTTCGGCAATTGATCGTAGAACTTGAGATCATAGCCGACGATCGCGGTGATCGGAGCGCTCATGGTCTTTGCGACATTGCCTTCGGCGAGGGCTGGCTTGAGGCGTGCTTTCGCTTCCGGCGAGGTGACCAGCACGATCCGCATAGGTGAGACGTTGGCGCTCGTGGGGCCGATCTTGGCGAGTTCGACGGCCTCGCGGACCAGGGCTTCCGGCACCGGCTGGTCGAGCCAGCCATTGTGGGTGCGGGCGTCGCGGAACACCCGGTCGAGAGCGTGGCCGTGGATCGGGTCGGTGGCGGCGGGGACGGGGGTATGGATGGTCATGACGGTACTCCTTGTTGGTGGAGTAGAGATGATCCTCCTCATCCATCATTGGAATTGGCCAAATTGTGATTAGATCCATCGGTACAGGTGATGACCGAAGGAGGCTGATATGCTCGACCGACTGACTCTGGATCAGCTCCGGGTTCTGCTCGCGGTCGCCGAGGAAGGCAGTTTTTCCGCCGCCGCGCGAAAACTCGGTCGGGTCCAGTCGGCGATCAGCCAATCTGTCCAGACTCTGGAAGACGTGTTGCAGGTCCAGCTGTTCTCCCGCGAGGGCAAGGTGCCGACACTCACCGAAGCCGGCCGCGTGCTGCTGGCGGATGCGCGCAATCTGGTGCGCGGCGCCGAGACGATGCGCACGCGCGCGGAGGGCATCGCCACCGACGTCGAGCCTGAGCTTACGCTCGCGGTCGATCCGATTTTTCCAAGCGGCGTGTTGATGGAAAGCCTGCAACTTCTGAGCGAGGAATTCCCCTGCCTGCCGGTGACGCTGTTCACGGAAGGGCTGGGCGGCCCGGAGCAGAGGCTGCGCGACGGTACGGTGCGGCTCGCGATCTATACCCTGTTGTCGACCGGTGCGGAGGATCTCGAATCCGAATTCCTCACCACCATCCCGATGATCCCGGTGGTCGCCGCCAGCCATCCGCTGGCGCGCGAACCGGGACCGCTGACGCGGGCGCAACTCGAGCAGCATGTGCAACTCGTCCTCACCGACCGTACGCCGCTGAGCAATCACCTTCGCGGGGGTATCTACAGCCTGCGCATCTGGCGCTTCGCCGATCTCGCCACGCGGCTTGAGTTTCTGCTGGGAGGTTTCGGCTGGTGCTTCATGCCGACGCATATGGTCGAGGCCCATATCGCCGCGGGGCGCCTGGCCCGGCTTTCGCTGCAGCAGCAGGACAGCTTCGACTTCTCGGTGTCGGTGGTGCGGGAACGGGGGCGCACGCCGGGACGGGCCGGGCGGTGGCTGCTCGAGGATCTGCGGAAACGGCTTGGCGGCGATTTGGGATCCGAAAATCCCATTAAATAGCTCTATAGTCCTAAATTTGACTTGTATGGGGAGTGTTTGGATACAGTCGGGGCATGGAGCGCCGCCCCACCCAGCAGTCCAGCGTGCTCGTGCAGATGCGCGAGTTGATCCTGCGCGGGGAGCTCACGCCGGGCGAACGTGTCACCGAAGAATCCATCGCGGTCCGGCTCGGCGTTTCGCGGACGCCGATCCGTCAGGCCTTGCCGGCGCTGGCGCGCGAAGGGCTGCTGGTCCAGGGCGAGACGCGCGGCTACCTGGTGCGATCCTTCAGCGAGCAGGACGTTCTCGACGCGATCGACACCCGCGGCGTGCTGGAAGGTCTGGCCGGCCGGCTCGCGGTCGAGCGCGGCGGCGGCGCGCGCCTCGCGCGCCAGCTTCACACCTGCCTCACCGAGGGTGATGCGATCTTCGCGACCGGAATCCTGTCCGATGATGCCGAGGCGCTCTACGCCAAAATGAATGGCCGCTTCCACGACCTAATCGTCGAAGCCGCCGACAGCAAGGTGATCGTGGACGCGCTCGCGCATAACAGCCGCGTGCCATTCGCGTCCGCGGCGGCCGTCGCTTTCGACCGGACATCGCCCGACGTGATGTGCGACCGGCTGCGCTTCGCGCATCGCGAGCATCACAACATCGCGCAGGCGATCGGCTGCGGGCAGGCCGCGCGTGTCGAGGCGCTGTTGCGCGAGCATAGCCAATTGGTGAAAGAAAGCCTCAACCTGATCAAGTCGAGCGCGCCGCGGGCAACGCCCCGTCCGCTCGGCCCGCGTGTCGAAGTTCGCAACGAATCGAAACTCAGAAACTAGACGCATTAGTTTCGTAACGGGAGGAAGTGCCTGTGCTGCCGGTCATGCCGGCGGCCCGGCCGTCAACAATGAAGCGCAGCGAAAACCGTATTCTCACCACCCATGTCGGCAGTCTCGTGCGTCCGCGCGAATTGCTGGCGATGCCGAAAAAGACCGACGCGGCCTATGCGGCGGCGCTGACCCGTTCGGTCGCCGGCATCGTCGATACCCAGGCCAAGGTCGGCATCGACATCGTCAATGACGGCGAGTTCGGCAAATCCGGCTGGGCGAACTACATCCTCGAACGAGTCAGCGGCTTCGAACCGCGTCCCGACAAGCTCTATCAGGCCGACTGGCTCGGCCGCGACCGCATCCGCTTCGCGGAATTCATGAAGGACGAATTCCCGCGCGGCGCGATGGGCACGCCGGGACATTCCTGCGTCGGCGAGATCGTCTATCAAGGTTACGACAGCGTCCGTCGCGACCTTGCGAATCTCAAGGCCGCCGCTGCCGCGACCAAGACCGAGGACGTGTTCTTCACAACGGTGGCGCCGGCCAGCGTCGGCTATGACGCGACCAACGAGTTTTATAAGAACGAAGAGGATTATGTCTTCGCGATCGCCAAGGCTTTGCGCGAGGAATATCTCGAAGTCTACAAATCCGGCGTCGTGCTGCAGGTCGATGACGCGGTGCTCGCCAACATGTTCGACCACCTGACCCAGCAGAGCCCGAAGCGCTATCGCGACTGGGCAGAGCTGCGCGTCGCGGCGCTGAACCAGGCTTTGGAAGGCATCCCCGAAGACCGCATCCGCTATCATATCTGTTTCGGCAGCTGGCACGTACCGCATGTCGCCGACGCGCAGCTCGACGATATCGTCGACCTGATGCTGAAGGTGAAAGCGGGCGCCTATTCGATCGAGGCCGCCAATGTGCGCCATGAGCACGAATGGCACCTCTGGGAGAAGATCAAGCTCCCGGCCGGCAAGATCCTGATCCCCGGCATCATCACGCATCACACCACGACGGTGGAGCATCCGAAGCTGGTCGCCGAGCGGATCGTCAATTTTGCCAAGATAATCGGCCGCGAAAACGTGATAGCATCGACCGATTGCGGCTTCGCTCAGGGTGAGGGCATCCAGCGCGTCCATCCGCAGGTGATCTGGGCGAAATTCGAAAGCTTGGCCGAGGGCGCCAGGATCGCCAGCAAGGAATTATGGGGCCGCTGACCGGCGGCCTCTTCGAGACGCGGACAAACCGCAAAGAGGCGAATATAACGTCTCACAAGAATACGCCTCATTGAGACACAAACGGCGCCGCCGAACGTGCGGCATAGGGAGGACGACATGACAAAGACCACCGACGACCGTGGATTGCTGTTCGATCGCCGCGATATCCTGGTCGGGGCGGCCACCGCTGCCGGCGCGCTGATGATCCCACACGCGGCGTTGGCGCAGACGCCGCGCCGCGGCGGCACGCTGCGGCTGGCGATGCCGTATAACCCGGCCTCGGTCGATCCGATGACCGGCCGCAACCTGCCCGACTTCAACGTCCTCTATGCCGTGTTCGACACCCTGATCGAATTCGAGCCGCTGACGCTGGAATTGAAGCCCGGCCTGGCGAAATCGTGGAAATTCACCGATCCGAAGACGCTGGTGCTTGAGCTCATCACCGGCGTCAAATTCCATGACGGCACCGATTTCAACGCCGAGGCCGTCAAGGTCAACATGGAGCGCTACAAGAACGACGCGCGGTCCAACGTGAAGGCGGATTTGTCGACGCTCGACAGCGTCGAGGTGAACAGCCCGACCCAGGTGACGCTGAAGCTCGGTCGCCCCAATGCCGGCCTGCCGACGATGCTGACCAACCGCATCGGTTGCATGGTCTCGCCGAAGTCGATCACCGACAAAGGCGGCAACGTCGATCGTGCGCCGGTCGGCACCGGGCCGTTCAAGTTCGTCGAGTGGCAGGACAACGCGAGCTTCAAGCTGGTGCGCAACGAAGGCTATTGGAAGCCGGGCCAGCCGTTCCTCGACGGCATCGACATCCGCATCATCAGCGAGCTCAACACGCTGGCGCGCGCGGTGATCAGCGGCGAAGCCGATCTCGGCGTCAATCTCCAGGTGCCGCAGAAACTGGTCGCCGACCGTTCGCCGAACATCGTGTCGGTGGTGACGCCGTCGCTGATCTTCTACGGTGTGTTCGTCAATTACGCGAAGCCGCCATTCAACGACGTGCGCGTGCGCCAGGCGATGAACTACGCGCTCAATCGCGAAGAGATCAACAAGGTGCTGATGGCGGGGCTCGCGCAACCTTCCAGCGCGGTCCTGCCGAAGGAACATTGGGCCTGCGACCCGTCGACGGCCAATTTCTACAACTTCGACATCGACAAGGCGAAGAAGCTGCTCGCCGAGGCTGGGTATCCGAACGGGCTCGAGATCGAATCCTTCGGCTGGTCGGACCAGCTCGCGATGCAGCGCCAGGAATTGCTGATCTCGCAATGGGCCAAGGCCGGCATTCGCGTGAAGCTCACACCGGTCGCGCCGCAGCAGGCGATGCAGTTCTTCATGATGGAAGGCAAGGGCTCGATGCATATCAGCCCGGCCGGCGGCTTCCCCGATCCGAGCCAGTTCTACGAGGCGCTGTTCGGCAAGGAAGCGCTGCGTAACGCCGGCAAGGTCGAACTGCCCGGTTTCCGCGAGATGCTCGACGCCACCATGGCGGCGCCCGATCAGGCGCAGCGCAAAGTGGCGTTTGCCAAGCTGCAGAAATTCGTCATCGAGCAGGGGCTGCAGATCCCGCAATACATCTCGCCGGGGGTGAGCCTGAGCAGCAAGAAAGTGCACAACTTCGTCGACGGCCTGCTGCTGACGCCGAAATTCAATGACGTTTGGATGGACGCATAGGCATCAGACTCGGGCTGTGTGGCGTTTCGATTGAATGACATGAACAACGGCAATTGGCCGATCAGGAGGGATGAATGAAGAAGTTGTTGGCTGCGAGCGCGCTTGCGCTCGTGTTGTCGGTGAACGCGGCATCGGCCGCGGAAGTGTTCAAGGTCGGGTTGATCGCGTCCTATACCGGCGCCTTCGCCACCTGGGGCACCCAGTTCCAGAATGCCATCGACGCCTACCAGGCGATCTATGGCAAGACGGTCAAGGGCCCGAAGGGCGAGGAGATCGAAGTCCAGTTCATCTATCGCGACGCCGCGAGCGCCGGACCGGACAAGGCGCGCCAACTGGCCGAAGAGCTGGTGCTGCGCGAGAAGGTGAAGATGCTGGCCGGCTTCGAGCTCTCACCGCATGCGATGGCGGTCGGCGAGATCGCGACCACGGCAAAGGTGCCGGTCGTGATCATGAATGCCGCCACGGCCTCGATCACCCGTGGCTCGCCCTATTACGTTCGCGTCAGCAACACGCTGCCGCAATGGGGTGCGGCGATGGGCGAATATGCCGCGAAGAACGGCATCAAGAAGGCCTATACGATCGTCAGCGACTACGCGCCCGGTCATGACGCCGAGACCTATTTCCACAAGGCGTTCAAGGCCAATGGCGGCGAGATCATCGGCAGCGCACGCTCGCCGATCCAGGAGACCAATTTCGGCGTCTACATGGAGAAGGCGCTGCAGGCCAAGCCGGACGCGCTCTACATGTTCCAGCCGGGCGGCTCGCCTTCGATCTCGTTCGTGAAGGCGTTCTCAGAACGCGGTCTCAAGCAGGCCGGCATCAAGCTGCTCGGCGGCGGCGAGTTCGCTGAACTCTATCTGCCGAACTTCACCGACGACGTGATCGGCGTGCTCTCGGTCAATCACTATACCGAGACCAACACGCGTCCCGAGAACATCCAGATGGTCGGACAGCTCAAGAAGATGTTCGGCGACAAGGGCGTGACCGACATTGCCTCGGTCTCGGCCTGGGACGGCACCGCCCTGATCTACGCAGCCTTGCGTGAGGCCGGCGCGAATGCCGACGGCGCCAAGCTGGTCGATGCGATGAGAGGCAAGACGCTGAAGAGCCCGCGTGGCGACATCATGATCGATCCTGAAGAGCGCGATATCATCCAGAACATGTATATCCGCCGCATCGACAAGAT
>CANKHJ010000060.1 GCA_947481635.1 Bradyrhizobiaceae bacterium | reverse complement strand
TGGGGATGCTTACGAGCGCTGACGTTTGCGTCAACCCCCCTCCCTAACCCTCCCCCACAAGGGGGGAGGGAATCGATCTGTCCTAATGCCCGAGCTTGGGGGCGAGCCGCGAGACCACGCGGATCACCAGCCACAGCAACACGCGACGCAGTGCGCGGGAAAGCGACGCAGATCGCGGTCAGCGGCGTGACGCGAATCCCTCTAACGGCAATCCCACATCGACGAAGATCAACCGGAAGAAATCGATCGCGGCGATGGCCGGCCAACGCCGCCGCAGACTTGCTTTCGCAACTTATATATACAATGCTATACCAGTTGCGGGCGGCGGGTTTCCTAGGATAACAGGGCCTGCGTTTCGCCGCAGCGTAGACTATCGGATCGTCGATCCCGTCAGGATCGAGGCCTGGAAAATTCTGCGTCCTCGCCGCGTGATCGCGGTCTGAGCGGA
The DNA here is from genome assembly GCA_947481635.1 of Bradyrhizobiaceae bacterium. Taxonomy (GTDB): domain Bacteria; phylum Pseudomonadota; class Alphaproteobacteria; order Rhizobiales; family Xanthobacteraceae; genus CANKHJ01. The sequence goes on along the minus strand of CANKHJ010000060.1, from coordinate 22,540 downwards.
GTATTGCGGCGTTGGCTCATTTGTCGCTTCGGGATCTTTCGGTTACCTATAAAACCAGCCGCGGTCCACTGCCGGCGCTTGGGCCGATCAGCCTTGAAGTCGAGGATGGAGAATTCGTCGCCATTCTCGGGCCGTCGGGGTGCGGTAAATCCACCCTGCTCAAAATCCTGTCCGGTCTGTTGAAGCCAAGCGGCGGCCAGTCGCTGATCGGTGACAGTGTGATCGACAAGCCGCGTCCGGATGTCGGGATCGTATTCCAGCAGCCGACGCTGCTGCCGTGGAAGTCGGTGCGCGAGAACGTGCTGGTTCCGGTTCGCGTGTTGTCGCTGTATTCCGAAGCGTATCGCGCGAAGGCGGACGCTTTGCTTGAAATGGTCGGCCTCTCGTCCTTCGCCAATCACTATCCGCATGAATTGTCCGGCGGCATGCAGCAGCGCGTCGCGATTGCGCGCGGGTTGATCCATGAGCCGAATCTGCTGCTGATGGACGAGCCCTTTGCGGCCTTGGACGCATTGACCCGCGAGCAGATGACGCTCGAACTGCAATCGATCTGGGATCGCACCAGGAAATCCGTGATTTTCATCACCCATTCGATTCCGGAGGCGACGTTCCTGGCGGACCGCATCGTCGTGCTGTCGCCGCGACCCGGCCGCATCGTGCACACCGAGAAAGTCGACCTGCCGCGCCCGCGCGGCCTCGACACGATGACGTCGCCGTCCTTCGTCGCGACCTGCGACCGGCTGCGCCGTTTCTTTGCAAAGGCAGAAGGGGCGACGCTATGAGCGATTTCCGGCTCCGACCGATCCTGCTGCCAACGATTGCGGTCATCGTTCTGCTGGTGCTGTGGCAATACGGCATCCAGTGGCTGGAGGTTCCGGCCTATCTGGTGCCGACGCCGCTGGCGGTGCTCGCGGCGCTGAAGCGCGGGCTGATCGACGGCGTCCTGTGGCCGGATATCGCCATGACATTCTCGGCTTTGATGATCGGCTATATCGTCGGCTGCACAGCCGCGCTGATCGTGGCCGGCGCAGTCAGCGAATATGCCCCGATCGACGAGACCCTGTACCCGCTGATCGTTGCGTTTCAGTCGGTCCCGAAGGTGGCGCTGGCGCCGGTGCTGACGGTGTGGTTCGGCTTCGACATGGCGTCGAAGGTCGTGATGGTGGCGCTGATCTGTTTCTTCCCCTGCTTCGTCAACGCGGTGATCGGCTTGAAGTCTTGCAATCCCAATCTGGTGGATCTCTATCGCGCCTTCGGCGCTGGCCGCCGCCAGATTTTCTTTGCCGTGAAGCTGCCGTCTGCGATCAATTCGATATTCGCCGGGCTTGAGATCAGCTTCGTGCTGGCGATGCTCGGCGCGGTGATCGCGGAATTCGTCGCGGCGCGGCGCGGCCTCGGCCACGCGATCGCGGCATCGATGGTCGATTTCAACGTCGCTATGATGTTCGCCTGTATCGTGATCCTGTCGGCGATCGGTGTGATCGGCAGCCAGCTCATCACTATCGCGCGGCGGCGCATTGCATTCTGGGATCAAGGCAACGCCACGAGCGTGACGGTCTGACGTCTGAGACTGTTGGAGTAGACCATGAGCGATTTCGATCTCGTCGTAACCGGGCGTGTGGTTCTGTCGGACCACGTGATCGAAGACGGCTATGTCGCAGTCGTTGACCGGCGTATCGAACGTGTCGGCTCCGGCGCGCCGCCGGCGGCGCGCGAGCGGCACGATTTCGGCCAGGCCTTCGTGATGCCGGGCGCGATCGATTCTCAGGTTCACTCGAAATCCCAGAAGGGCCAGGAAGACTTCATCTGGTCGACGCGTTCCGCGGCGGCGGGTGGCGTCACCACAATTGTCGACATGCCGTATGACGATGGCATGCTGATCAGCACGGCCGAGCGCTTTCAACAGAAGGCGCAAGACGCCGCCGCCCAGGCGCGAGTGGATTTCGCGCTCTATGCCACGCTGCATCCGCGCGACGGCGCGACCCGCGTCGATGAACTGGTCGCGGCGGGCGCGGCGGCGTTCAAGTTCTCCACTTTTGAGACCCACGCCGAACGCTTTCCGCGCATCCCGACGCCGATGCTCTACGAGGCCTTCGGTGCGATCGCGCCGCATGGGCTGATGGCCGGCATCCACAACGAGAACGACGAAGCCGTTCGCGTCTTTTCCGAACGGGTGCTCGCGTCGGGCATCACCGATTATCGCGCCCATACGATGTCGCGCCCGCCGATCACCGAAGCGCTGGCGATGGCCGAGGTCTACGAGATCGGCGCCGCGACCGGCTGCTCGACCCACGTGGTGCATTGCTCGATCGGGCGCGGTTATGAGCTGTGCGCGTCGTACCGGCAGCAGGGATTCGACTCGACGGTCGAGGCCTGCATTCACTACCTGACGCTCACCGAAGAGGACGACGTCGCCCGCATCGGTGGCAAGGCCAAGATCAATCCGCCGGTGCGGCCGCGGGTCGAGCGCGACGCATTGTGGCGCCACCTTGCCGTCGGCAACATCGCGGTGGTGTCGACCGATCACGTGAGCTGGTCGGAAGACCGCAAGACCAATCCGAACATGCTGGCGAATTCGTCCGGCGTGCCGGGCCTCGAAGTCCTCTATGCGCTGCTGCTTAAGGGGCTGCTCGAGCGCGATCTGAGCCCAACCTATGCGGCGCGGCTGCTGGCGGCTAATCCGGCGCGCCTGTTCCGCCTCGGTCATATCAAGGGCGCGCTCGACGTCGGACGCGACGCGGATATCACGGTGATGGGACATCGGCCCGGCCGCTATGATCCGGCGGCGAGCGGACACAACGTCGTCGGCTGGAGTCCCTATGAAGGGATTGATCTGCCCTATCGTCCGCTGGCGACCTTCCTGCGCGGCAAGATCGCCTTCGACGGCAAGGATGTTTCCGCGTTGCCGGGGCAGGGCGCCTTCGTACGGCCGGCGACAGCAGGCAAGCGATAGTCCAGATGGCGCTGCCGGTTGATCAGACGCGGTTATGGGATGACGTCATGGCGCTCGGCGCGATGACCGATCCGGACAAGCCCTATACGCGGCGGTCCTTTTCGCAGCGTTTCCTCGGAGGCCGTGACTGGCTCGCGGATCGTTTCAAAGCCGCCGGACTGAGTGTCCGTATCGACGCGGCAGGAAATCTGATCGGCCGCCGCGAAGGCGCGCGGCCCGATGCCGGGACCATCATGGTCGGTTCGCATTCGGACACCGTACCGGGCGGCGGACGGTTTGACGGTATCGCCGGTGTGGTCGCCGCGCTCGAGATCGCGCGCAGCCTGCGCGACGGGGATATCCAGTTGCAGCACGCGCTGGAGGTGGTCGATTTTCTTGCCGAAGAGCCGAGCGAATTCGGCCTCTCCTGCATCGGCAGCCGCGGCATGACCGGCGCGCTCGACACTGCGGCGCTGGCGCTGTGCGATCCGACGGGTGAACGCCTCGATCACGCTATCGACCGGATCGGCGGCAGCGTCGAAAAGCTGGACCAGGCGAAGCGCGACGATCTCCGCTGCTTCTTCGAACTGCATATCGAGCAGGGCCGTGTCCTCGAAGCCGGCAACATCGACATCGGCCTGGTGACGGCCATCGTCGGTATCCTGCGGGTCGAGATCGAATTTCGCGGCAGCGCCGATCACGCCGGGACCACGCCGATGACGATGCGGCATGACGCATTGGCGGCAGCCGCGGATCTGATCGTGTCGCTCGGCGCGGCCGCACGCGAGCTCGCAGCATCTGGGCAGGGCTATTTCGTCGCCACCACCGGCGTCCTCACCGTCGAACCGAATGCCGCCAATGTCGTGCCGGCACGCGCCCGGATGATTATCGAGGCGCGCTCCGAGATTCCGGCGCTGCTCGATGGCTTTCGCGCGACCATCGAGGCAACCAGCGCCGCGATGGCGCAGCGGCATGATGTCGAGCGTACCCGTTGCGCGGTGCTGTCCTCGACCCGGCCCGCGGCGTGCAGCCCGATGCTGCGCGGCCTGCTGGGCGCGGGCGCGAAGGCGCACGGCCTGTCGTCGATCGACCTGGCGTCCGGTGCCGGGCATGACGCCGCCTTCATTTCCCGCATTGCACCGGCTGCGATGGTGTTCATTCCCTGCCGCGACGGGAAGAGCCATGCCCCGGAAGAATGGGCCGAGCCGCAGGCCTTGGCCGCGGGAACGGCGGTGATGTACGACGCCATCCTCCGATTTGATCGGATGCATAAGAATGGAGCTGCGTGATGGGCCGGATATTGGTCGAAGCCGACATTGAGGCCGCGGTCAAAGGGGGTTCGGTGTTCGCATGCGGTGGCGGCGGCTGGGCCGACCATGGCCGCATGCTCGGACGCGCCGCGATCAATGCCGGCCAGCCTGAGCTCGTATCGATCGATGAACTCGCCGACGACGCGTGGGTCGCGACCGCCGCCGCGATCGGCGCGCCCGGCAATACCACCGCGTGGCAGATGCTCGGCGTCGACTACGTGAAGTCGGTTCAGTTGGTGGAAAAGGAACTGGGCGCCAGGATCGCCGGCCTGATCATCGGCCAGAACGGCAAGTCGAGTACGTTGAATGCGTGGCTGCCGTCTGCGATCCTTGGCACCAAGGTCGTCGATGCGGTGGGTGATCTGCGCGCGCATCCGACCGGCGACATGGGCTCGATCGGGCTCGCCAATTCGCCGGAACAGATGATCCAGTCGGCCGCCGGCGGCAACCGCGCCAACAACAACTATATCGAGCTGGTGACCCGCGGCGCGACTGCGAAGGTGTCGCCGATCCTGCGCAAGGCCGCCGATATGGCCGGCGGATTCATTGCGTCGTGCCGCAATCCGGTGGCCGCATCCTATGTCAAACGCCACGCCGCGCTCGGCGGCATCTCGATGGCGCTTGATCTCGGGACCGCGATCCTGAAGGCCGAGAAGCGCGGCGACAAGGCGGTGATCGATGCGATCCTGAAACAGACCTCGGGAGAATTGATCGGCCAGGGCCGTGTCACCAAGAAGGCGGTGGTCTATACCGGCGAAGCCTTCGACATCGGCACCGTCACCATCGGCAGCGGATCCGGCGCCTTGGTGCTGCATGTGATGAACGAATATATGGCGGTGGACGACGGCAACGGCAAGCGTGTCGCGACCTATCCCGACGTCATCACCACGCTGAACCTGAGCGGCGTGCCGATGAGCGTTGGCGAGATCAACGAGGGTCAGGAATTGCTGGTCCTGCGTGTTGCCAAGAACAAGATCCCGCTGTCGTCGAGCGTCACCGATCCGAGCGTCTATCCGGTGGTCGAGGCTGCGCTCGGGATTTCGATCAGCAGCTATGCGTTGAAAAAGGCGGCAAGATGAAGCGTGAATTCCAGGTTCAGTCGGGCCGCAATCTCCGCTGCAAGGGCTGGCGCCAGGAGGGGCTTTTGCGCCTGCTGGAGAATGTGCTGGCGATCGGCGAAGACCCCGACAACCTGATCGTCTATGCGGCGCTCGGCCGCGCGGCGCGTGACTGGCCCTCGCACGACAAGATCGTCGAGACACTGATGACGATGGAGGAGGACGATACCCTCATCGTGCAATCCGGCAAGCCGATTGGCTGCATCAAGACTCACGTCGATGCGCCGCTAGTCATCATGGCCAATTGCAACATGGTCGGCCAATGGGCCAAGGCGGAATATTTCTATGAACTGGAAAAGAAGGGCCTGATCTGTTGGGGCGGGCTGACCGCCGGCGACTGGCAATATATCGGCTCGCAGGGTGTCATCCAGGGCACCTATGAGATCTTCATGCGCATCGCCGAGCGTTATTTCGACGGCAACCTGCATGGGCGCTTCATCCTCACCGCCGGTCTTGGCGGCATGGGCGGCGCGCAGCCGCTGGCCGGCCGCCTCGCCGAAGCAGTGATCCTGTGCATCGAGATGGACGAGAAGCGGATCGAACGCCGCCTGGCCGACGGCTATCTCGACCGCCAGGTCGCCTCGCTCGACGAGGCGCTGGCCGCGGTTCGCGCCGCGCAGGGCGCGAAGCAGCCGCTGTCGATCGGGCTCTGCGGCAATGCCGCGGATCTCTATCCCCAAATCCTCGCGGCCGGCGTGATCCCCGACGTCGTGACCGACCAGACCTCGGCGCATGACCTGGTCTATGGCTATATTCCGGCCGGCTACTCGCTGGCCGAGGTCAAGGAGCTGCGCAAGACCGATACAAAGAGGCTGATGGAGGAATCGACCCGCTCGATCGCGCGCCATGTCACGGCGATGCTTGGCTTTCAGAAGGCCGGATCGATCGTGTTCGACAACGGCAACCTGATCCGCACACAAGCCAAGAATGGCGGCGTCGCGGACGCGTTCTCGATCCCGATCTTCACCGAGGCATTCCTGCGCCCGCTATTCAGCCGCGCGATCGGCCCGTTCCGCTGGATCGCGCTGTCGAACGATACCGGCGACATCGCCAAGATCGACGACCTGATCCTGGAACGCTTTCCCGACAACAAGATCGTCACCAACTGGATCCGGCTGGCGCGCCAGCATGTGCCGTTCCAGGGCCTGCCGGCGCGTATCGCATGGCTCGGCCATGGCGATCGCACCGAGCTCGCGGTCGCGGTCAATCGCATGGTGCGCGAGGGCGTGCTGTCCGGCCCGGTGGCGTTCACGCGCGACCATCTCGATGCCGGCGCGATGGCGCATCCGAACATCATGACCGAGAACATGCGCGACGGCTCGGACGCCATCGCCGACTGGCCGCTGATCAATGCGATGGTGCATTGCGCCTCCAAGGCCGATCTGGTCGCGATCCATTCCGGTGGTGGCGGCTATTCCGGATACATGACCAGCGCCGGCGTGACACTGATCGCCGACGGCACCAGCGCCGCCGAGAACCGCTTGATGCTGTCACTGACCAACGACACTTCGCTCGGCGTCATGCGTTATGCCGATGCCGGATATCCCGACGCGCTCGACGAGGTCGAACGTAAGGGGATCCGTCACTTCCAACTCGCGAATGCCAAAAACTGAGCCGCTTCTCAGCTTTGCGGCCCCATTCTCATCTCACCCTCAGGACCTTCCATGACCACGTCGCTATTCCAGACTTCGATCCCCGCTTTCGCAAAATCGCTGACCGCGCTGTCGTCGATCCTCGACAAGATGGCTGCCGATGCCAGCGCACGAAAAATCGCGCCGGAGGTGCTGCTGGCGACGCGGCTCTATCCGGACATGTTTCCGCTGTGGCGCCAGATTCAGCTCGCGACCGATTTCTCCAACAACGCAACCGCTCGGATCGCCGGGCTGGAGGCGCCGAAATTCTCCAATGACGAAATCAGCCTCGACCAGCTCAAGGCGCGGCTCGACACCAGCATCGCGTTCCAGAAGGCGGTGACGGCGGCGCAGACCGAGGGCGCGGATGAGAAGGAGTTCGGCATCCGCTTCGGCGCCGAGACCAAGCCGATGCGGGGACGCGACTACATCGTGCATTTCGCGCTGCCGAGTTTCTATTTCCACGTCACCACGGCGTACGCGATCCTGCGCAGCTGCGGTGTGCCGATCGGCAAGACGGATTTTATCGGACCGCTGTAATCGCTTATCGGGTCCTCCAGACGTTTCCCCTTGTTGTCTATACATGATGATATAAGATACCGGTGAGCACTCAGCAGGAAAGGGTAAGCCATGTCGCAACGCCTTGAGCTGAAGGGGATCATTCCCTCGCCGCCGGTGGTCTATACCGACGCGACCTGCCGCAGTGTCGATTACGACGCGACGCGCGAGCATCTGCGCTTCCTGATGAGCCACGACATTTCGGGGCTGTGCGTCGGCGGACATGCCGGCGAGACCGAATGCCTGACTATGGACGAGCGGCTCGGCGTGATCCGGGTCGCGCGCGAAGTGACCGGCGGCCGCGTGCCGATCCTCGGCGGTGTGGTCGCGGATTCCACCTGGTCGGCGATCGACCAGACGCTGGTCCAGAAGGAGGCTGGCGTCGACGCGGTGCTGGTCTGCCCGCCGAACATCGTCGGCTGGGATGCGGCGACCGCGGATGCAATGCTGGTGGCGCATTTCGGTGCGATCGACCGGGAAGGCCAATTGCCGTTCGTGATCTATGGCGGTCCCGGTGACGGCAGTTCCTGCCGTCAATTGCCGGCGACCCTCACCAAGGTCGCGATCGACTGCGAGCATCTGGTGGCCTGGAAGATCGCGGTGCGTGGCGTTGCGGCGGGCGAGAATTCATTCGCGGCCTGCGTCGAGGCGTTGCGCAAGGCCAAGGCGGTCACCGGCCGGCACGTCGCGGCGCTGATCGCGGGTGATGCCAATCTCTATGGTGCGCTGGAGGTCGGGGCGGACGGCACCATCAATGCCTGCGAAAGTGTGCGCGTCGATGACAACACCGCGATGTACAGCGCCTTCGTCAAAGGCGATCGCGCCACGGCGCAGCAGATCCAGGAGCGCGGCAAGGCGCTCTCCGACATCATCTACGGGATCCGGATCGGCCGCAGCTTCACGTATTTCCATTATCGCTTCAAGATCGCAAGCTGGATGTTGGGCTATATCTCCAATCCCTATATGCGTTTGCCGCAGGTGCCGCCGCCTGCGGAAGAAATCCGGATGATCCATGAAGCGTTGATCGCGGCGGGGAAAACCCCGGTGCATCGGCCCGAGGAATTCGGCGAAGCCGAAGTGTCGGCGGCGCGAATTGCTGCGGAGTGACGCTGGCTGATGTCGATGGATAATCAACCGACCGCGCTCTACCAGCAGATGAAGACATTCATCCAGGGCCGGATCGAAGAGGGCGCCTGGACTCCCGGCGATCGCGTGGTCTCGGAAGCCGACCTGGTGCGGGATTTCGGCGTCAGCCGGATGACAGCGAACCGCGCGCTACGCGAACTCGCGGCGGAGGGGTGGCTGACCCGGATCCAGGGCGTCGGCACCTTCGTCAGCGAGCCGCAGGTCCAATCCGAGATCATCCGCATCCGCAGCATTGCCGACGAGGTCCGCGAACGCGGCCATCAGCATAGCAGCGACCTCTGCGACCTGAAGGAAGTGCCGGCGAACGAGGCGGTGGCCAAGGCGCTGGGCGTCACGCCGGGCGCGCGGGTGTTCCATTCGCTGATCGTGCATCGCGAGAATGACATTCCGATCCAGGTCGAGGACCGTTACGTCAATCCGGCGATTGCACCGGATTATCTTTCGGTCGATTTCCAGCGCATCACGCCGAACGAATATCTGGTGAAGCGCGCGCCGATCGGCCAGGTGCGGCACGAGATCGAAGCCGTGATGCCGGATGCGCGCATCCGGAAGCTGCTCAACATCGCCAGCACCGAGCCGTGTCTGCGCCTGTTCCGCCTGACCTGGACCGGACACGTGCCCGGAACCTGCGCATGGCTGACGCATCCCGGCAGCATGTACCGCATGATCGCCCAATTCATGCAGCCGAACGGCGTGGGTGTGCGCCAATCGCCGGTGAAGCCGCGAGCCAAGCTGTTGACGGCGCCGAAAGCGAAGCCCGCGCGTAAGCGCCCGCGGTAGATTACTCAGCGTCTCAGCACCCTCGGTCGTCATGCCCGCGAAGGCGGGCATCCAGGACGCCGTGTCCTATCGATGGGCCGCGGAGTACTGGACCCCCGCCTTCGCGGGGGTGACTAGCGGTGATTGTGGATACCCGGAATCAAATAAAAAAACGGACCGGCATCACCGGTCCGCTTGATTCATTCCGTCGTGCAGACGATCAGGGCTTGTAGGCCTTCGCCGCTTTCATCACAGCCGCCGGATCGAACTTGTTATATTCCGCGACGAACTGGTTCGTGTACAGCGTATCGAGCTTGATCTGCGTGTCGTCGATCAGGCCGCCTTCGCGCAACGATGCGATCAGCGGGTCCCAGTCCTTGTCGCCGAAGGAGCCGTAGGTCTTCGGCTCGCCGTCACGCCAGAACTGCATGTGATCGATGCGGGACTGCAGCAGCGGCGTTTCGTTGCGCAGGGCATCGGCGTCGCCGCCGCTCGGCTTCTGCGCCGCATAATTCTTCCAATAGGCGTTGAGGCAACCTTCCGGGTTGGCGATGCAGGCGACCGTGCCCTTGGCGGTGGCGCGGCCGAAGCCTGCGATCTGCTGCGGCTTCTCCTTGATGTTCTTGCCGGTGAAGGGCAGGCCATGGCTCGAAATGGCGCTGAATTCCGGCGGGAAATCGATGAACCGGATCTTGGTGCCTTGCTGCTGCAGCAGCACGTTGGTGATGTCGTAGAGGTTCAGCGCATCGACCTTGCCGGTGCGCAAAGCCTGGAACGCCGTCACGCCGACGCCGACTGCAACGAACTGCACGGAATCCGGATTGACGCCCTCGCGCTTGAGGATCGCCTTGGTCATCAGCACGTTGCCGAAGGTGAGCGCGCCGACGCCGATGGTCTTTCCGGCCAGATCCTTGATCGACTTGATCGGGCTTTCCGCAAGCACCGACATTTCCCAGATCGATTTGCGCACCGCGTTATAGCCGAAGCGGAAATCGAAATTCGGATTGCCGGGCTTGCGCGAGATGATCAGCGGCTCATAGGTCAGGTAGGAAGTGAAGACCGAGCCGGCCATGAGTTGCGGGTTGATCACGCCGGAGCCGCCGAGCACCACCACGTCGAGCGTGATGTTCTCTTCCTTGAAGTAGCCGAGCTCGGACGCGAAAATGAACGGTGCGATGCCGGAACTCATGTTGCCCGGCCAGGCAAAGACGAGTTTTTCCTGCGCGGCGGCTGGAAGCGTAGCGCCCGCCAGCAGGCCGAAGGATAGGGCGGCGCCGAAGAATCGGCGCAAGCGCCGTGTCGATTGTTGGATCATGTCAGTCGTTCCCTTGGTGATTTGATTGGTCCCCGCCCAGCCGCGCGACCGGAGGAATGCCGATCACGGCTTGTCCGTGATCGTGTAGCGGCCCTGCACGTCGCGTCCGATGCCCGGTTGCGCGCGAAGCGCATCGAGCGCGAGCACGATCTCGCGGCCGTCGGTACTGCCGAGCGCTGCCATGAGTTCGCCGAAATATTTCGGGCCGTTCTGCAAGGCGGCCTGCACCGACGCGAAACGCGGCGTCTGCCAGTTCGGGGGTTCGGGCACGCGGGTCTCGATCCGGTCGCCCATGCCGAACGGCCAGGTGAGGTCGAAGCCGGTCTTCGCGGTCATACGCTGTCCTTCCAGCGAAGGATCGAGCGGCAAGGCGCGCATCTCGGACCCGACGACGATGTCGCGGCTACCCTGGAAGCGCGTCGCCATCGCCCAGTCCATCTGCTGGTCGGACGAAATGTCGATATCGGGATCGACCACGAACACGTTCTTGATATTAGCCAGCGCGCCGAACGCCGCATGAATGGCGTTGCGGCCTTCTCCCGGCACGCGCTGCCGGATCGCGATGCGCACATGGAAGCTGCCGCCGCTCGACGTGGTGGCGAACACCGCGACCGGTTCGCGCACCGCGTTCTCAAGCGCGCGCCAGATCATCACCTCGGTGCGCAGCGCGGAGATTTGCGCCGTGTCGGTGTGGCTCATCATCCGGCCGCCGATGGTGCTGGTCTGGAACAGCGCGTCGCGGCGCCGCGTCACCGCGGTCAGATGGAATACCGGATTGTGTTTGACGCCGCCGTAATAGCCGAGCAATTCGCCGTAAGGCCCTTCCGGCTCGGCGTGACCGCGTTCGTCGAGATAACCTTCGAGCACCCACTCGGCGTCGGCGGGAACGCGAACGTCGTTGGTGATGCATTTCACCACCGGCACCGGCGCGCCGCGCAGCATCGAGACTAGGCCGAGCTCATCGACCGGGACGCGCAACGTCGCCGCGATGTGATCGATCGGGTGACAGCCGACGACGAAGCTGACCGGCAGTTTCTCGCCGCGCGCGACGCTTGCCTCATAGATCGCGCGAAGATCGCTCGGCGCGACCAGGTCGATGCCGGCTTCCTTGCGGCCGCGCACCATCAGGCGCCGCGCGCCGAGATTGGTCCAGCCGGTCTTGGCGTCGATCGCATAGTCGAGCCCGGCCGAGATATAAGGCCCGCCGTCGCAGGCATGCTGCAGGTTGACCGGCATCTTGGTGAAGTCGGCATCGTCGCCGGTCAGCACCACCTCTTGCACCGGAGCCTGGCCGCGCGGGATGTCGATCACCTGCGGCTGATTGCGCAACCGCTTCTGGATCTCCTTGGCGAGATCCTTGGACTCGACGCCGAAGGCGCGCGCGAAACGCGCGCGGCTCGACGTGATGTTGCCGAGCAATTCGCTGCGCTCGGGACCGGCCTGACGAAACAGCACCGCGCGCGGATTGCCTTCCAGCGCCGCGGCGATATCGAGCAGCGTGATCGGCTCGTCCCTGATCTCAAGCTCGTCGGTGCCGCGCAGTTCGTCCATGAAGCGGCGCAACCGGAAGCGCTCCATGTCGACGGCCTGCACAGTTTTGTCGTCCTTGAGACTATGCGCCTCGCCCATGATCCCTCGCAAAGCTATCGCTCGAATGTCGCGCAATTGTCGGTCGAGATGGTGAAAATCACGCCATTTTTCGTGGGGCTTTTCAGTATCTCGGGCCTAGTATAGAATTGTATATATAAGTGGACTTCTGTCCAGTGCGGCAATCGGAGCGAAACAGCAATGCAGGTCGTGAAAGAGCCCGCGGATGTCCTCAATCCCGCGCATTACGCAAACTGCCGGCTCTCTGCTGATGTCGCCGCGACGCTGCCGGCCTGGTGCTACACGTCACAGGCATTCTACGAGCGCGAGCGCGAGGAAATCTTTCTAAAGACTTGGAATTGCGTAGGCCATCAGAGCCGCGTGCCGGAGCCCGGCACCTATTTCGCCTTCGATTTTGTCGGCGTGCCGGTGGTCGTCGCGCGCGCGGAAGACGGCCAGATTCGGGCTTTCGTGAATGCCTGCCGGCATCGCGGCGGTGAGGTTGCGCCGGCGGGAGAGGGCGAGTGTAAACTCTTCAAATGCCCGTATCACGCGTGGTCGTTCTCGCTCTCCGGCGAACTCGTCGCGACGCCGTTCTACGATGAGAGCGACGTGTTCAAAAAGGCCGACCACGGCCTGAAGCCGATCAAGCTCGAACTCTGGGCCGGTTTCATGTGGATCAATTTCGATGAGACCAGCGCCGACCTGCACAGCTACCTGGGCGATTTGCCGCAGCGCGTGGCGCGCTGGAATGCCGACGACATGATCGTCGCGTCGCGCAGCAGCTACAATATCGCGACCAACTGGAAGCAGTATTACGAGAATTTCAGTGATCCCTATCACGTGCCGTTCGTGCACAAGTCGACGCTGAGCAAGAACAAGCCGGTGTCGAAGCGCGAGCTGCATGACCCGTCGAAATATATCGGCAATTACGTGATGCATCGCGCCTGGTTCGACGGCACCCGCGGCGTTGCGCCCGGCGAGCCGACCTTCCCGGAGATCCCGCTGCCGGAGGAGGATCGCGGTGCGTTCTATCCGTGGATCTATCCGAATGCCGGCATGGGCTTCATGGTCGACTCGATGTTCATGGTCGAGATGTATCCGGAGGGCCCGGACAATACCCGCATCGAGCGCTCGTTCCTGGTGCCGAAGGCCTACAAGGACCTTCCCGACTTCGACGGCATGATCGTCAATTACCTGCGCGGCATGGACGTCGTGCATCACGAGGATATCGAGATCCTCGAAATGCAGCAGCGCTCGGTCAAGTCACCGGTCTACATGACCGGACGTTTCGCGCGCATGGATAAGCTGGTGCATGATTGCCAGAACTGGGTGCTCGATCGCGTGATCGGTCCTGCACCGCAGGCGTGATGGCCCGCCCTTTGCTTGACGCTTCGGCATGCAAGCCAACCAGAGAGATGTGACATGAAGCTACAGGTTCTGGGCATTGTCGTCGGCGCCGCGTTGATCGGGCCGCTCGGCGCAAGCGCGGCCGTCGCGCAGGATTATCCCGCGCGCGAGATCCACATGGTCAGCGGCTTCGCGCCCGGCAGCGGCGCGGACATCATGACCCGCTATTTCGCCGACAAGCTGCAGGCGCTCGCCGGCAAGCCGGTGATTGTCGAGAACAAGGTCGGCGCCGGCGGCAACCTGGCGCATACTTACGTCGCCAAGTCGAAGCCCGATGGCTACACGGTCTATCCGGTCGGCGGCAGCGCGCTCGCTTCGAGCGTGCATCTGTTCAAGGAGCCGCCGCTCGATCCGGTCAAGGATCTCGAACCGGTCGGGACGCTGCTCAAGCAAGGCTGGTTCCTGGCGGTCGACGCCAAGAGCCCGTTCAAGACCCTGCCGGAGCTCACCGCCTTTCTGAAGGACAAGAGAGGCAAGGGCTCCTACGCGTCCTCGACCGCGACCGGAAACGTGATGGGCGAGCTCTACAAGTCGATCGCCGGGCTCGAGACCGTGCAGGTGAATTATCGCACCATGCCGGATGCGGTGAACGACCTGCTGGCCGGCACGATCGATTTCCTGGCGTCCGATGCACCCTTCACCATGGCGCAGGTGCGCGCCGGCCGACTGCGCGCGCTCGCCACCAGCACGCCGGAGCGGATGACCTCTGTGCCCAACGTGCCGACCTTCGCCGAAGGCGGCGTGAAGGGGATCTCGCTGACGGTCTGGTGGCTGACCGAATTACCAGCCGGCACGCCGAAGCCGATCGCGGACAAGCTCGGCGCCTGGATGAACCAGATCCTGCGGATGGACGAGACACGCAAGTTCCTCGCCGATATCGGAACCGATGTTTTCATCAGCACGCCCGACCAAGCCAAGGCGTTCCTGGCGCAGGAGATCAAGACCTGGGGCGACTACGTGCGGTTGGCGAAGATCGAACCGCAATAGATCGTCGCGCAGGAGCGAGGACTCACCGCGACCACAGCTCGTCACCCCCGCGAAAGCGGGGGTCCAGTACGCCGTGCTCTATCGATAGAAGCACGAGAGAAATTGCCTTGATCGTTCTTCACGGAGTACTGGGCCCCCGCTTTCGCGGGGGCGACCACCTGTGAATCACTTTTCAATCCTGCTGTTGGCCGCGGCGCTGAGCACCGCACGCGTCAGCTCTTGAAGAAATTCCCGGCTTTCACCTTCATCACCTGCTCGGCCGGATCGAAGATCGTGCCAAGCGGATCGCCGCCGTCCTGCACGATCTTGATCTGCTGCTTGAGCATGCGGCGCAGCATCACGATGCCCTTGTCGCTGGTGGCGAGGTGTTCCTCGGAATGCAGGCTGATCGGTCCTTGTCCGGTCTGCGCTTCCCAGTCGCCCGGGAATTTCTGGCGCTCCTCTTCGCTCATTTCGCCCCATTTCCGGCCGGGCAGGCGCGGCAGGCCCTTGAAGGATTCCGGCACTTTCATCGCATGGAACAGCCGGAAATTGGTATCGTCGACCGGCACCACCCAGCCGATCCCAGTGGCCGATCCGGGCGCGAGTTGCACGCTCGGCACGATGCGCACATGCGGGAACAGCGCGAGCGTCACGCGATCCATCTCGCGTCCGTCGTCGAGCTTGCGATAGGCAGTGTATTGCATCCCGGTATCGGTGTGTTCCCACGTCACCACCGGCATCACGCCCATCTCGGGCACGAACTGCACGCCGCTGAAGCTCGTATGCAGGATCGGGATGTGGAACGGGTCCATGATGTTTTCCCAGTCCTGCAGCCAGTTGCAGGGCACGATCTCCTGGGAATCATCGCCGCCGGCACCGAAGCTTGAGCCGGAGACCCAGATCTTCTCGCCGGGGCCGACGCTTTCGAGCGTGTCCCAATACGGCAGCAGCGGCTGCTTCTCCGGCGGCCCCATATAGGCCCAGACCAGCCCGTAGCGCTCCTGCAGCGGATACCAAGGCTGCATCACGCGGTCGCGGCTGCGCGCCCCGTTATCGGCTTCGCAAGGCTGGTCGAGACAGCGCCCATCGACGCTGAACAGCCAGCCGTGATAGCAGCAGCGGATGCCCTGCTCCTCGACCTTGCCGTAATAGAGCGTGGTGCCGCGATGCGCGCAGCGCGCATGCAGCAGGCCCGGCCGGCCCTGGCGATCGCGGAAGATCACCAGGTCTTCGCCCAGCATGCGCAGCTTCTGCGGAATGTCGTTGACCTTTTCCGACAGCGCGACCGGGTGCCAGTAGCGCCGCATGAATTCGCCGAGCGGCGTGCCCGGCGCGACCTCGGTCATGGTGGCGTCATGCTTGGACGGCTTGCGGCCATAGCCGGTGGCGCGTTTGCCGGTGCGTGAGGTGTCTTTGGTTGGCGTATCCATCACTTGTCTCCGTGTTGGGCATGGTCGTGAAATGTTTCATTGCTGATCCCGCGGCCGCGCCGCAAAGATCACGCAGCGCGCGGGGTTGAGCTGGATCCAAGCCTCGGCGCCGGGCTCGGCGACCACCGAGGGATGCAGCATCGAGCGCACCACGGTGTCGCCGACCTTGAGGTGGCTCTCGGTCAGGCCGCCCTGGAAGCTGAGCCGCAGCACCGAGGCGCGCACCTGGTCCCCGGCAGCGCCCGGCACGAAGGTCACCTGCGCATCCTCCGGGCGGAACACGATCTCGACCCGGTCGCCGCTGCGGATATGGTCGGCAAGGGGAACATTCACCGTCCCGGCATTGCCGTCGATGACCGCGCTGCCGCGGCCGCCGTCGCGATCCGCGATCGTCGCGCCGAGCGAATTCGCGCCGCCGAGGAATCCCGCGACGAACTCGTTGACCGGCTTGTCGTAGACCGCGCGCGGCGGCCCGCATTGCGCGATCAGTCCGTCGGACATCACCGCCACGGCGTCCGACATGGCGAGCGCCTCAGCCTGGTCATGGGTGACATACAGCGTCGTGATCGCGACGCGTGCGACCAGTTCCTGCAATTCGTAGCGCATCTGCTCGCGCAGCTTGGCGTCGAGATTGGACAGCGGCTCGTCGAGCAGCAGCAGCTTCGGATGGCGCACGATCGCCCGGGCGAAGGCGACGCGCTGCTGCTGGCCGCCGGAGAGCTTGGTGGCCGAGCGCGCGGCAAGGCTTTCCATCCCGACCAGCCGCAGCGCTTCCATGGCGCGGTCGCGGATCTCCTGCTTCGAGGGGCGCGGCTTTCGCACCACCAGCGGATACGCGACGTTGTCCAGCACGTTCATATGCGGCCAGATCGCGTAGGACTGGAACACCATGCCGACGTCGCGCTTGAACGCCGGAATGAAGATGCCGTTGGCCGGGTCGGCAACGACCGCATTGTCGATCGTGATGCGGCCATGGGTCGGCTGCTCGAGCCCGGCGACGCAACGCAACGTCGTGGTCTTGCCGCAGCCGCTCGGCCCGAGCAGCGTGAAGAACGAGCCCTGTTCGACCTCGAAGCTCACGCCTCGCACCGCATGAACAATGCCATCCGGCGTGGGGTAGGACCGTTCGAGCTCCTCGACCTTCAGCATCTCGAATTCACCTCAGTCCTTGCCGTCACGCGCCAGCACGAAGCGGCGCAGACCGAAGATCACGGGAATGACGAACAGCACGATCATCGTGCCCAAAGCCGCGGCCTGCTGCGTCTTGCCGGCCTGGAATGCCTGCCACATCATCACGCTGAGCACCTGGTTGTCCGGCGATTGCAGGATGGCGGGAATGGTGAATTCCCGGAAGCCGATGATGAACAGCAGCACGAAGCTCGCAACCAGCGAGGGCGTGAGCAGCGGCAGCACGATGCGCCGGATCGTCGTCAGCCATTGCCCACCGGCAACCGACGACGCCTCTTCAAGCTCGGCATGAATCTGCATCAGCGACGCGCGCGTCAGACGGGTCGCCACCGCCATCCGGTAGGAATAGGCCAGCACCAGCACCATCACCGTGCCGTAGACGCCGATCGGCAATGAAAGGTAGAGCAGCATCGAGGCGAGGCCGGCAATCACCGCGGGAATACCGAGCGACAGGAAGCTGACAAAGTCCAGCACCGCACGACCGGGCAGCCGGGTGCGCATGATCGTCCAGGCCAGCACGATGCCGATGAAGGTCACGATCGACGCGCTCGATAGCGCGACGATGAAGGTATTGCTCACAGCGAGCCAGAAGCGCGGATTGTTGAACAGGTCGAAATAGCCGTTGAAGCTGATGCTCGAGAGCAGTCCGAAGGACGGGAAGGCATAGCCGAAGAAGCTCGCCCAGATCAGCACGAAGCCCGGCAGCACGGCGGCGAACAACGCGTAGACCACGATGAAGCTCAGCGCCGGCAGGCGCCAGCGGCCGAGCGCGAAGCGTGCCGGGCGAAAGCCCTTGCCGGTCACGGTCACGAAACTCTCGGCGCGCCGGATCAGATGGTTATAGAGCAGCAGCAGCAAGATGCCGCAGACCAGGAACAGCAATGCGACTGCCGCCGCCTTGCCATAGGCGGGCAGGTCGGAATCCGGGTTCAGTTCGAAATAGATGCGCGTGCTGAACACGTTGACGCGCGCCGGAAATCCGATCACCAGCGGGGTCTCGACCTGTTCGAGGGTGATCAGCGTCGCGAGGATCAGCGGCGCCAGCAGGCCCGGCAACAGCACCGGCAGGGTGACGCGCAGGATGGTTTGCAGCGGACTGGCCCCCGCGATGTTGCTGGCCTCCTCGAGCGAAGGATTCATCGAGCGTAACGCCGCCGACAACAGCAGGAACACGAACGGCACCAGCCCGATCCCTTGCGCCAGGATCATGCCGCCCATGGTGAAGATATTCAGCGGGCCGGTGTTGCCGCCGACGACATTCCGCAACAACACGTTGATCCAGCCGGTATTAGGCGCCAGCAGGAAAATCCACGTGATCGACAGTACGATGCCCGGCATCAGCAGCGGAAACAGCACGATGGTATAGACCGCGTTGCGCCATGGCAGATCGGTCCGCTCCACCAGCCACGCCAGGATGAAGGCCACCGCGAAGGTCAGCATCACAGAGCCGATGGTGAAGATCAGCGTATTCGGGATGATGACGCGGTAGAGATTCCGGTCGAGATAGACCGCTGCGAGATTGTCGAGGGTCCAGTGCGCGCCGTCCTCGAACGGCAACAGGTCCTGCGGCCCGCGGAACGCAGCCGTCAGCAGCATCGAGAGCGGCCCCAGGATGAAGTAGAGGGCCGCCACCGATGCCACCGCAATGACGATCCAGCCCGCCAGTCCGATGTCGCCGCGTCCTTCGGACTTTGCGGCGGCACGGGCCTGGGCGCGCTGGATGTCGCCGGCGAGCGTGATCTGCGTCACGAGGCCAGATCCAGGGTCATCAGTTGCGGATCAGCGACGAGAATTTCTTGTAGAACTCGGCGCGCGCATCCATGGTCGAGACGTCCTCGAAGATCGTCTTGGCCTTGGCGGCGAGGACTTCGCCCGCGACCTTCGACTTCGAGCCCGGCCGGATGCTGAAGCCGTAGACCGCCTTCTCGCGCAACGCCATGCCTTCGTCGCTCGCGAGCCAGGCCGTCAGCAGCCGCGCAGCGTTCGGATGCGGCGCATTCTTCATCACCGACACCATGAACTGCACGGCCGGCACGGTTTCGAACACCAGATACCCGGTCGGCACGCCGCTGTCGGTGTACTGGTAGGACTGCGTGATCGAATCGGCGACGGCGATGACGCGCTCGCCGGTCTTGAGGAAGCTCTCGCGCGGTGCGTTGGTGATCAGCATCTTCTGATCTTCAATCAGCGCGCGGCCCCATTTCTCGGTGCGCGCCTCGCCCCATTCGAGCGCCAGGAAGCCCATCAGGCGCGGAAACAGGAAATCCTGGGCCACCAGCTTGCCCTTCCACTTCGGATCGAGCAGGTCGTCCCAGCTTTTCGGGAGGTCTGCCTGCTTGACGTGATCCTTGGCGTAGAGCGTCGAGTAGACGAAGTTGTGCACCGCAACGCCTTCGCCATCGAACATGATGTTGCCGTCGATGACGCCGTAAGGCTTCCAGTCGACCTTGGCGAACAGGCCGCGCTTCTGCACTTCAAGCATGCCGCCGAGGGAATTCTGCCAGGCATCGACGGCGTGACGGCCGGCGCGCGCTTCGGCGATCAGCTTGGTCGCCGCCTGCAGGTCGCCGGTGCCCTTCACGGTGATGCCGGGAAAGCGCTTGGTGAACTCGACCTGGATCCAGTCGACTTCGGTCTGGACCGGCGCCCAGATCACGATCTCTTTTTCGGCTTTCGCCTTTTCGTAGAGTTCCTTGATGGCAGGCTGATCCTGCCATGCCGTCTGCGCGACGGCGGGCGCAATGAACGTGGTGGAGAGCAGGCCGACCGCCAATGCGGCGGCGTTGATTTCACGGATCATCATATCCTCCCTGGTGACGTTTCGTTGTTCAGCCGGTCGTCATGCGCCGGCGCAATCTTGTTGTCTTGGTTTGTCTTGGTCTTTGCCCGGTCACCCGGACAGAGGTCGTGCTTACAGGTGTTACTTACGATTCTTGCGTCAAACTCGCGTCATTCAGCGGCAACGCGAAGCGCGCCGGTCGGATTCACCGAGGCGCGCAATTCGTTGGAGTAGGATTCAAGCCATCCGACACTCGACGGTCCGATGAAATCGCCGCCGCGGGCGCCTTGATAGGTCTGCGGATTCTCGACACCGGGCGGGGCGATGCCGTCCGCCGCGGCGCGCGCGGCCTGGATGATGCGGCGCCGGGTACGCGAGATCATCAGGTCGCTGATGGCGAGATGCTCGTGGTCGTGATCGACGATCCCGCCCATGCTCTCGGTCATCGCCTGATCCTGGAGATGGATGCCCTCGATGCCGGAATAGCTGTGACTGCGCTGCTGGTCGCGGTCGATCAGGTAGTCGTTGGAGGCATTGGCGGCGAGCCGCCAGCGTCCATGCCAGCTAGTGTCGTTCGGCAGCGTCTTGCGCCCCATGCCGGCGCCGGGGATTTGAGTGCCGTCCTTCATCTTGCGCAGGCCGGGCGTGTTTCGCTTCCACGACAGGTGCACGAACATGGTGTGGGTGTCGTCCATCGGCACCCAGGCGCGCGCGACGATATGATCCTGGAAATATCCGTCCGGCGGCATGGTCCAGAACGGAAACAGGAAATGCGCGAAGCGCCAATAGGTCTCGCCGGGATCGGCGGGCCGATGCGCCGCATACATCGTGCCCCAGTCGGTATCGGCGACGTGATATTCGGGGGCGCGGTTGATCAGCCCATAGCGCCCGAGATTGTCCTGATCGACCACCTCGGGAGTGACGCCGCCGGCATGCAGGAAGCCGAAATGCGAGGTGTCGATGTCGCCTTCCAGCGCCTGCAACCAGCTGCATTCGCGCTGCACCAGGAACATGTTGACGTCCTGCTCCGGCAACAGGATCGGCTCGAAGCTCGGCGGGGCAGGCGGTATTTCCCGCTCGCCCATATAGGTCCAGATCAGGCCGTTGCGCTCGAAAGTCTTGTAGCTCTTCGCCTTGACCTTCTGCGGAAACGCCTGGTGCGGCGGGACATTCGGCATGTCGAGGCAATTGCCGTCGACGTCGAATTGCCAGCCATGATAGGCGCAGCGCAGGCCGGCCTCTTCGTTGCGTCCAAAGAACAGCGACGCGCAGCGATGCGGACAGCGATGGTCCATGATGCCGACACGGCCGGCCTTGTCGCGGAATGCAACGAGCTTCTCGCCGAGCAGCAGCAGGCGCATCGGATCGCCGCCGGCCTTCAACTCCGACGACATCACCGCCGGAATCCAATACTGGCGCATCAAGTTGCCGACCAGCGTGCCGGGACCGACGCGGGTCAGAGTTTCGCCCTCGGCTGCTGTGGTCATCGGACCTCCTCGGCGTTCGTCTTCGTCTTGGTCGTCTTTGCTCCGGCGAAGGACCCGACCATGCCCGCCGCCGCGATGTCGAGATTGGCGCCAGGCCGGCGTCGCGCTTTGCTTGAACGGATCGCGCGGGTCTTCGAGCGGGCGACCGGTTCGGGCGCCTTGATCCGGATCGCCAGCTTGCGGGCCTGCTGTGTCAGCAGGTCCATGCAATGCAGGAAAACGTCGCGCTGCTCGGCGCTCAGCGCTTCGAGCCAGCGATCGTTTCGTTCCAGCGCGATCAGCAGGACCTGCTTGTGGGTTTTCCTGCCAGACGCCGTTGGCTTGAGAATGATCGAGCGCTGGTCGCTGGGATCCGCGGCTTTGTGAAACAAACCGAGCTCGATCAGGCTCGCGACGATGCGGCTCGCATGGCTTTTCTCGATGCCGGTCTCGCGGCAGATGGCCTTGAACGACATCTCCCCGTTGGAGCCGACGATCCCCAGTACACGGCATTGCAGGATGCCGAGGCCGACCTTGCGCCGGTAGGTCACATCGGCATGACGTTCGGAGAGACGCGCAAGGAGGTCGAGCCGGAAAGAAGCCAGCTTCTGAAAAGTGGATTTCCTGCCCGTGGCGGTGCGCGACACGCGACCTCAACTCGTTGTCTTTGGCAACGTTCTGAAGTCTGGTCCCGCGGCCTCCGGCCTGTCAAGGTGCGATGGCGATTCGTATCTACTCGGTCGCCGTGACGGCCGGTTCGCGCCGGCCCGGCGTCAGAAATTCGAACCGCTCGATCGGGAACGTGTCGGTGATATCCGGCGTGGGCCATTCGAGATCGATTGGCGCGGCGGCTTCCATGATCATCAGCGTGAGGTCGAACAGCCGCCGCTCCGCCGCCGGCAGTGTCGTCGGATCGTTCGGAAACCGGTTGAGATGCGCGAT
>CANKHJ010000059.1 GCA_947481635.1 Bradyrhizobiaceae bacterium | reverse complement strand
GAGGTCGTCCAGGGTCTGGGCGGCCCCGAGCACCCGATCGACCCGCGTGCCATAGGCCTGCACCAGCCGCTCGGCATGATGCGGCGTGAGAAACGGCCAGCGGCCGCGCGCCGCGGCGATCTGCGCGGCAAGACCGTCGAACGGAAAGTCGCCACCGGGCAACGGCGCACGCGCGGTCCAGGCCTTGCGGGCATCGAAGAAGTGCTCCATCCGGTCGAGTGCCGCTTCGGCCAGCTTTCGATAGGTGGTGATCTTGCCGCCGAACACGGTAAGCAGCGGCGCCTCGTGGAATTTCTCGTCGAGCGCGAGATGATAGTCGCGGGTGAGATCCTGCGGCTTCTTCGAGCCATCGTCGTAGAGGGCGCGGACGCCGGCATAGGCATGCACAACATCCCCCGCCGAAATGGTCTGACGGAAATAATCGTTCGACGCCTCACAGAGATAATTGATCTCGTCGGCATCGGGCGTGGCGACGCTGGGATCTCCAGCATAGGAGCGGTCGGTGGTTCCGATCAGCGTGAAGTCGCGCTGATACGGCAGCGCGAACACGACGCGGCCGTCCTTGGCCTGAAGTAGATAGCCGCGGTCGTGATCGAACAGGCTCTTCACGACGATATGGCTGCCTTTGTCGAGCCGCACCTTGCCGGGAAGCGGCTGCCGCACGATGGTCTCGCCGACGGTGTCGATCCAGGGCCCGGCGGCGTTGATCAGCACCCGCGCGGTTGCGACGTCACGCCGGCCGCGATGGCTCAGCACCAGCCGCCAGATATCCTCGCGCTCGGCGCGCACCGCCTTGGTGCGGGTGCGGATCACCGCACCACGCTCCGCGGCGTCGAGTGCGTTCAGCACGACCAGGCGCGCGTCGTCCACCCAGCAGTCGGAATATTCAAAGCCGAGCCGGAAGCGCCGTCGCAACGGCCCGGCCACTTCGTGATGCGTCAGGTCGAGCGTCCGGGTGGCCGGCAGCAGGCGCCTTTTGCCGAGATGGTCGTAGAGAAACAGGCCGAGCCGCAACATGAAAGGCGAGCGCATGCCGGCCTGGGGCGGCAGCACGAAGCGCATCGGCCGGATGATGTGCGGCGCGTTGCGCAGCAGCACCTCGCGCTCCGCCAGCGCCTCGCGCACCAGCCGCAACGCACCCTGTTCGAGATAGCGCAGCCCGCCATGGATCAGCTTGCTGGAGGCGGACGAGGTCCCGGAGGCCAGGTCGTTCTGCTCGACCAGCAGCACCTTGAGCCCACGGCCGGCGGCATCGCGCGCAATGCCCACGCCGTTGATGCCGCCGCCGATGATGGCTAGATCGAAGTCGGCCATAATCCGTTGAATTCGTCCGCTGATTCCTTGGCTGGGCAGCATGGCGTGCCGCGCCCGCATCGGCAATGATGCGGGCCATATCGCAGGGAGAACACGCGATGGATTTTCGGGAGCGTCATGTCGTGGTGACCGGCGGCACCGGCGCGCTGGGAGCGGCGATGGTCGCCGCCTTGCTGGAACACGGCGCGATCTGCCATGTCCCGTATCGCGACGAAAAGCAGCGCGACCGCTATCCGCATCGCGACCGCGTGACCATGGTCCCGGTCGCGGACCTGGCGGACGAGGAGGCCGTGGCGACGCTTTACGCCGCGATCCCCGAACTCTGGGCCTCGATCCACCTCGCCGGCGGCTTCGCCATGAGCAAGATCGCCGACACGGCCAAGGGGGATCTGCAGGGCCAGCTCGACATCAATTTCGTGACCGCGTTCCTCTGCTCGCGCGAGGCGGTCAAGGCGATGACCCGGACCGGCAACGGCGGACGCATCGTCAACGTCGCGGCCAAGGCGGCGCTGGAACCGCGTTCAGGGACCGGCATGGTCGCCTATGCGGTGAGCAAGGCTGCCGTCGCCGCGATGACGGCTGCGCTCGCCGAGGAGGTCGTGAAGGCCGGCATCTTGGTCAACGCGGTCGCGCCCTCGATCATGGACACGCCGCAAAACCGCGCCGACATGCCGAAGGCGGATTTTTCACACTGGCCGAAGGTCGAGGAGGTCGCCGCGACGATCCTTCACCTGGCCTCGCCGGATAACAAGGTGACCCGCGGCGCGATCGTGCCGGTGTATGGGAAGTCGTAGATAACTGAGGACGCGCCGCTGACTTTCTCCACCCTCCCCTGAGGGGCGAGGGTAAAGAAAAGGCTACGAATAAATCTTGCCGTGCTGGTCGCGCAGCACGTTCTTCTGCACTTTACCCATCGCGTTGCGCGGCAGGTCATCGGCGAAGATCACGCGTTTGGGCAGCTTGAATTTCGCCAGCCGCACCTGCAGCGCGTCGATCACCTGCTTCTCGGTGAGCGTCGCGCCCTTGGTGCGCACCACCACGGCGGTGACACCTTCACCGAAATCCGGATGCGGGCAGCCGACCACTGCCGATTCCACCACGCCGGGCAGCGCATCGATCTCGCCTTCCACCTCGATCGGGTAGACGTTGAAGCCGCCGGTGATGATCAGGTCCTTGGCGCGGCCGACGATGTGGATATAGCCGCGCTCATCCACCTTGCCGACGTCGCCGGTAATGAAGAAGCCATCCGGGCGGAATTCGGCCTTGGTCTTTTCCGGCAAACGCCAATAGCCCGGAAACACGTTGGGGCCGCGCACCTCGATGATGCCGATCTCACCTTGCAGCAGCGCCTTGCCGCTGTCCGGATCGGCGATCCGAACATCGACGCCACCGAGCGGAAAGCCGACCGTGCCGGCGATGCGATCGCCATCATAGGGGTTCGAGGTGTTCATGTTGGTCTCGGTCATGCCGTAACGCTCGAGGATGGCGTGACCGGTCTTTTCCTGGAATTCGCGATGCGTCTCCGCCAGCAGCGGCGCCGAACCCGAGGTGAACAGCCGCATATGCGCGCAGGATTCGCGCGTCATGCCCGGGTGCTGCACCAGCCGAGTATAGAAAGTCGGCACGCCCATCAGCGAGGTCGCGCGCGGCAACAGCGTCACCACCTGATCGGCATCGAAGCGCGGCAGGAAGATCATCGTGCCGCCGGCCAGCATCATCACGTTGCTGGCCACGAACAGGCCATGGGTATGATAGATCGGCAGCGCGTGCAGCAGCACGTCGTTTGCGGTGAAGCGCCAGGTCTCGATCAGCGTCAGCGCGTTCGAGGCGAGATTGCGATGGGTCAGCATCGCCCCCTTGGAGCGGCCGGTAGTGCCCGACGTGTAGAGGATCGCCGCGAGGTCGCTCGCCGCGCGCGGCACGTCGGCGCAATCGGCCGGCGCCTTGGCGGCCTTGTCCATCAGCGAGCCGCGGCCGTCTTTGTCGAGCGTCTCGATCGACGCGACCCCATGCTTCTGCGCGATCGGCGCGAGGCCGTCGCGCTTGGCGGGATCGCAGACCACCAGCTTCGGCTCGGCATCGCCGATGAAATATTCGAGCTCGGTCAGCGTGTAAGCCGTGTTGAGCGGCAGGTAGACGCCGCCGACCCGCAAGGTCGCGAGATAGAGCAAAAGGTTCTCGGGCGATTTCTCGACCTGCACCGCGACGCGGTCACCGGGCTCGACGCCTGCCAGAACCAGCGTGTTGGCGATGCGGCCGGTCGCGGCAAGCATGTCGCCATAGGTCATGCGCTCGCCGCCGGCGGTTTCGAGGAAGACCTTGGCCGGGTCCGCGATGCGGCCGCTGATCCGGTCAAATAGATTCTCGTTCGGTCCTTGAAGATCCTGCACCGCGTCAATCATCGCCGTCACTTTCCCACTATCGCAACTTCGCGCGGCGTCGCACGCAAAAGCTTCTTCACTGTATTCGAGGCCACGATCGCCCGCTGCTCGGCATAGGCTTCGTGATTCTTCTCGATCGCGTCGAGTTCGTAAAGGTAATTCACCATCAGCCCGTGGGACTGTTCGATGCCGCGCTGCGAACCGTCGGCGAGCCAGTTCATCTGTTCAAGGCGCGCGCCGTTGCCGAGATGGAAACGTGCGACCGAATCCGCAGGGCGGTTGCGCGTGTTGCGCGCATGCAGGAAATAATAGGCCGCGGCGCGCAGCAGCGGTTCACGCACCGGATCGCGGGTCTTCGGCGTCTGCCACCAGCCGTCGAGGTCGAGATTCTGCAACGCCGCCTTGTCCTCCTCGGTGAGGACCCTCGAGCCTTCCACCGCGCGCTCGCGCTTGAGCCAGCCGGCGAAATTCGGCACCGGCGAGAGCGTCACGAAGGTCGCCAGCGACGGCATCTCCTTGCAAATCTCCTCGATCACCTGCTTGAGTAGGAAATTGCCGAACGAGACGCCGGCAAGACCGGGCTGACAATTCGAGATCGAATAGAAGGTCGCGGTGGTCGCCACCTCGACCGTATCGCGCTGCACCGCGAGGATCGGGCCGATCGCATCGGGGATTTTCTGCGTCAGCGCCACTTCGACGAAGATCAGTGGCTCGTCCACCAGCGCGGGATGGAAGAAGGCGTAGCAGCGCCGGTCGCGCGGATCGATGCGGCGGCGCAGATCGTCCCAGCCGCGGATGCGATGCACCGCCTCGTAACGGATGATCTTCTCCAGGATCACGGCGGGCGTCGCCCAGTCGATCCGGCGCAGCACCAGGAAGCCGCGATTGAACCAGGACGAGAATAGATGCACGAAATCGGCGTCCACCGCCGACAGGTCGTTGCGGCGGTCGAGCACGCCAAGCAATTGCTCGCGCATCCGCACCAGAGCGGCGGTGCCATTGGGGGCGAGATTGAGCCGGCGGAATAATTCCTGGCGCCGCGGCTCGGCGGCGACGTGCACCTCGGCCGCGGTTTCGTCGGTCGGCGCAGCGCGCCAGGCCTCGATCGCAGTGTTGAGCCGGGCGTGATCGGGGCCAAAGCGCAGCGCCAGTGCCTCGAAAAAGGCGATCCGCGGCCCGGTGGTGAGTTCCCCGTAATGGGTCAGGATTTCCCGCGCCAAGGCGACCCCGGAGGCCTCGCCGCGCCCGGACAGAAGATGCTCACAAAGATCGATGATGCTTTCCGACCGCGCCGCCGGCTCCACGCGCCGCTCGCGCGTCCGGTCGAGCAGCGCCCTGCCCCGGTCGGAGATCGATTGCAGCAATTCGCCAAAAAACGAGACGTTCATACGGTCTTGCCCAATGCGCCGCAGGGGAAGCCCACCCACCGACGGCCGGTCTGTTTATTCCCACCCGGGCGAAGCTTCAACAAGTCGCGGCTGGAATGCTTCCAGTGGGAGGCTCCAGCCTATATAGGAAGACTAGCGCTACGGCAGGAATAAGAGCGTGTGACAATTGTTGAAAGTAGGGTGGGAACGCAAGGTCAGCCCAGGCGGGACGACGGCGTCGGGGCCGTGCTGCTTCAGGTCGACGATCTGCACGTGCAGTTCGAGACCTCGCGTGGCGCCATCCGGGCGGTGGAAGGCGTCAACTTTTCGGTGGATCGCGGCGAAGTGGTCGCGATCGTCGGCGAATCCGGCTCCGGAAAATCGGTCACCGCCCTTTCCATCATGCGGCTGCTGCCGCGCCTGACCGGCCGGACCCAGGGCCGCATCACGTTCGACGGCCGGAATCTGCTCGATCTCCCCGACGAGGAGATGCGCAAGCTGCGCGGCCGCGACATCTCGATGATCTTCCAGGAGCCGATGACCTCGCTCAACCCGATCCTCACGATCGGGCTGCAGATCATAGAGCCGCTGACCATCCATCTTGGAATGAACGAGGCTCAGGCCAAGGCGCGCGCGGTCGAATTGCTGCAACTGGTCGGCATTCCGGACGCCGCGGGGCGGCTCGACCAATATCCGCACCAGTTTTCCGGCGGCATGCGCCAGCGCGTGATGATCGCGATCGGGCTCGCCTGCAATCCGAAACTGGTGATCGCCGACGAACCAACCACCGCGCTCGACGTCACCATCCAGGCGCAGATTCTCGAATTGATGAAGGATCTTTCGCGCAAGCTGAACATCGCGCTGATCATCATCACGCATAACCTCGGCGTGGTGGCGCGCTACGCCGACCGCGTGATCGTGATGTATGCGGCGCGCGTCGCCGAACAGGGGCCGGCGGAAGCGGTGTTTCACCGGCCGCGCCATCCCTACACCATGGGGCTGCTGCGTTCGGTGCCGCGGCTCGACCGCCCGCGCGGCACCAAGCTCGAAACCATCGAAGGGCTGGTGCCGAATCTCGCCCATGCCACGCCCGGCTGCCGCTTCGCACCGCGTTGCCCATTCCGCATCGACATCTGCGCGACCGAGCCGGAGCTGCAACTGACCGATACCGGCGGCACCGCGCGCTGCCACCGCCATGCCGAAATCGCCGCCGGCCAAATCGCCTGGGCGCGCAGCGGTTCGGAAGTGCCGAACGCCACCGTGCTGTCCACTCAGCCGTTGCTCTCGGTGCGCGGGCTGACCAAGCATTTCACGGTCCGGACCGGGTTCGGCGCCAAGAAGGCGACGGTGCGCGCGGTCGAGAATGTGAATTTCGACATTTATCCGGGCGAGACCGTCGGCCTGGTCGGTGAGTCCGGCTGCGGCAAGACCACCGTCGGGCGGATGATCCTGCATCTCGAAACGCCGACCGACGGCGAGATCACGTTCGAAGGCACCGACCTGGTCGAAGCCTCCGAAGCCCAGCTCAAGGCGGTGCGGCGCAAGATCCAGGTGATCTTCCAGGACCCCTATTCCTCGCTCAATCCGCGCATGACGGTCGGCCAGATCATCGGCGAGCCGCTCGGGGTCTATAAGCTCGCAAAATCCAGATCGCTCGCGGACCAGCGGGTAGAGGAACTGCTCGGCCAGGTCGGGCTGCGTCCGGAAATGACCGCGCGCTATCCGCACCAATTGTCCGGCGGCCAGCGTCAACGCGTCGGCATTGCGCGCGCGCTCGCGATGGAGCCGTCTTTCATCGTCTGCGACGAAGCGGTGTCCGCGCTCGACGTGTCGATTCAGGGCCAGATCATCAACCTGCTGGAAGACCTGCAGCAGCGGCTTGGCCTCTCCTATCTGTTCATCGCGCACGACCTCGCCGTGGTGCGCCACATCTCGATGCGCGTCATCGTGATGTATTTCGGACGGATCATGGAAGTGGCCGACCGCGACGCATTATATCGCGAGGCGCTACACCCCTATACCAAAGTGCTGCTCGACGCCGCGCCGATACCGGATCCCACCATCGAAAAGTCGCGCGCACCGCGCCTGATCAAGGGCGAGTTGCCGAGCCATCTGGCCCCACCGACCGGATGCGTGTTCAATACCCGCTGCCCGATGGCCAGCGAGGAATGCCGCGTGACCATTCCGGTGTTGGAGGAGAAACGACCGGGGCATTTTGCCGCCTGCATCAAGATCTGAAGACCGAACAAAAAGCCGAAACACAGGGAGAGACGCAATGACGACAACCAGACGAAATGCGTTGAAGGGCGTGGCCGGAGCATTTGCGCTCGGGATGGGCGGAATTCACTGGGATACCCGGCAGGCCGGAGCCCAGGCCCCGAAGAAGGGCGGCACCTTGAACTTCGCGATCAGCGCGGAGGCGCCGCATTACGATCCGCACGCCAGCGACACCTATGCGACGCTGCACTTCGCTGCACCATTCTATTCGACGCTGCTGCGATTCGATCTGGCGAAATTCCCGGAGCTCGAAGGCGACCTCGCGCAGTCCTGGACCGTTGCGCCCGACCTGCTGACCTATACCTTCAAGCTGCATCCGAACGTCAAGTTCCACGACGGCACCGCGCTGACCTCCGCCGACATCAAGGCGACCTATGACCGGCTGCGCGCGCCGCCTCAAGGCGTGGTCTCGACACGGCAGGCGACCTTTGCCGATATCGGCACCATCGAGACACCGGATCCGCTCACCGTGATCTTCAAGATGAAGGCGGTGAATGCGTCGATGGCGGAGCATTTCGCCTCGCCATGGAACGTGATCTACGCCGCGAAGGACCTCGCTTCCGATCCGCGTGCGCCGCTGACCAAGATCAACGGCACCGGCCCATTCAGCTTCGTCGAGCACGTTAAGGGCGGGCACGTCGCCGGCAAGCGCAACGAAAGCTACTTTAAGCAGGGCCTGCCGCTGCTCGACGGCTGGAAGGGCATCTTCACCTTGCAGGCCGCGGCGATGCTCAATGCGGTGCAAGGCGGACAGGTGATGGGTGAATTCCGCGGCATCTCGCCGGCCGAACGCGACCGGCTGGTCTCGGCGATGGGCGACAAGATCCGCATCGAGGAGTCGAGCTGGACGCTTGCCTTGCTGGTTTGTTTCAACGTCGAGAAGAAGCCGTTCGACGACGTGCGCGTGCGCCGCGCGCTGCTGCTGGCGATCGATCGCTGGGGCGGCAGCACCGGCCTCTCGCGCATCTCGACCCTTCGCTCGGTTGGCGGCGTGGTCCGCCCCGGCTCGCCCTTCGCAACGCCGGAAGCGGAACTGGTGAAGCTCCCCGGCTTCTCCAAGGATATCGCGGCATCTCGTGCTGAGGCGAAGAAGCTGTTGGCGGACGCCGGCCAGTCGAACCTCAAATTCACGCTGTGGAATCGCAACCTCGCGATGCCCTATACGCCGGCCGGCATTTTCCTGGTCGACCAATGGCGGCAGATCGGGGTCGAGGTCGAGCACAAGCAGTCCGACACCGCGCCCTATCTCGCCACCATGAACGCAGGCAACCACGACGTCGCGGTCGACTTCACCAACCTGTTCATGGACGACACCAGCCTTGCGCTGTCGAAATTCCTGTCCTTGAGCCGGTCGCCGGAGAATCGTTCCCGCTCCAAGGATGAAGAGCTCGACAAGCTCTATGACGATCACATCCGCGAACGTGATCCAGAGAAGCGCAAGGCGCTGATCCGCGCCTTCGAAAAGCGGCTCTACGAACAGGCCTACCAGCAGCAACTGCTGTGGTGGCACCGGATCGTGCCGACCCATAAGACGCTGATGGGCTGGCAGATGTCGCCGAGCCACAATCTCGGCGCCCAGCTCGAAGGCGTCTGGCTGAACACCTGACCCGACCTCTGCACTGCCCTGCCCTGCTTCCTCTCCCCCTTCTTACGGGGAGAGGGTCGGGGTGAGGGGCCGACCTTCGCTCCGCTTGGAAATTAAAGAGACGATGCTCCGCTACACCATCAACCGCGTGCTGCTGATGATCCCCACCTTGATCGGGGTCGCGGTGCTCGTGTTCTTCTTCCTGCGCATCGTGCCGGGCGACATCGTCGAGGTGAAGCTGCGCGGTGACGGCGGTACCGTCTCGCAGGCCACCATCGAGATGGAGCGCAAGCGGCTCGGCCTCGACCGTCCATTGATCACTCAGTTCGGCGAGTGGATGGTCGGAATGGCGACGCTCGACCTCGGCAAGTCGATGTGGACCGAGCGGCCGGTGATGCAGGAGATCGCCGGTCGGCTCGAGCTTTCGCTGCAGGTCGCGATCATGGCGACCATCATCGCGGTGCTGATCGCGATTCCACTCGGCACGATGGCCGCATTATACCGCGATAGCTGGATCGACTATCTGATGCGGATCATCACCATCGGTGGGTTGTCGATCCCCTCGTTCTGGCTCGGCATGCTGATCATGCTCGGGCTGTTGTCGGCCTTCAATTGGCTGCCGCCGATCAGTTATACGCCGATCTATGTCGATCCGGTCGCGAACCTCACGCAGCTGATCTGGCCGGCGCTGGCGGTCGGCTATCGCTATTGCGCGGTGGCCGCGCGCATGATCCGCTCGTCGCTACTGGAAGTGCTCAACGAAGATTACATCCGCACCGCGCGCGCCAAGGGCGTGTTCGAAAAGCTGGTCATCACCAGACATGCTTTGCGCAACGCGCTGCTGCCCGCCATCACGGTGATCGGCCTCGAATTCACCTTCCTGATCGGCGGCCTGGTCGTGACCGAGCAGGTGTTCAATCTCAACGGCATCGGCATGCTGTTCGTGCAGAGCGTCTCGCGCAACGACTTCACCCTGATCCAGGGCATGGTGATGCTGATCGCCGCCTTCTACGTATTCGTCAATCTGGCGGTCGACCTGCTTTACGCGGTGTTCGATCCGCGCATCCGCTACGATTGAACCGATGACACTTGCTCTGCCAACCACTCCCGTGAAGGCCGACGACACCCGGCAGCCGCATGCCGTGCTGGAATTCATACGCCAGCAGCCGCTCGGCGCGATCAGCTTCGTGATCATCTTCATCATGATGTTCGCCGGAGTTTTTTCAAACCTGGTATCGCCCTATGATCCGCTGGCGATCGACTTCGCGTCGATCCTGTCGGCGCCGTCGATCGATCATTGGTGCGGCACCGATGCCTATGGCCGCGATATCTGCTCGCGCCTGATCTATGGCTCGCGCACCGCCCTGGTGATCGGCTTCACGTCGTCCTTCGTCGGCTCGACGCTCGGCGCCATTCTCGGCATCGCGTCAGCGTATTTCGGCGGCCGGATCGACAACATCATTCAGCGCTTCGTCGACATCCTGCTGGCGTTCCCGCTGATCGTGCTGGCGCTGGTCGTGGTGGCGTCATTCGGCCGGACCAAGCTTGGCGGCATCGATGTCAACCTGATCCTGGCGATCGCGATCCCGATCATTCCGCGCGTGACCCGTGTGGTACGCGCCGCGGCGCTGTCGGTGCGGGTGATGCCCTATGTCGATGCCGCGCGCGCGGCGGGCTATTCGCATTCGCGCATCATCTTCCGCCACATGGCTCCGAATGTGGTCGCGCCCTACCTGATCATGCTGACCGCATTCATTGCGCAGGCGATCCTCGCGGAAGCCTCGCTCTCGTTCCTCGGCCTCGGCGTCACCGAGCCGACCGCCGCCTGGGGTTTGATGCTGTCCGGCAACGCGGCCGACTTCTATCGCGAAGCGCCCTGGATGATCCTGTTTCCAGGCGTCGCGATCAGCCTCGCGGTATTCGCGTTCAATCTGTTCGGCGACAGCCTGCGCGACTTCCTCGACCCGCGCTTCAAGGTCTAGAGCGCGGTGTGCCCCGCCATCGGGCCGGTACATTGCGCCGCCCGATGACAGGCCCAAATCAGAATTTGTCGGCGATGCCGTCATTATAGCGTTCGGCGGTCTTGGTATCCGGCCCGGCGACCGCGAAGAACACCACGCCCTTATCCTTCAGGCAGCGCACCAGCGCGGTATAATTTCCGCGCTCGGCATAGATCGACGATGGGTTCACGGTCACGTTCTTGGTGAAGCCGCCCTGACGCACCGCGACTGCCATGCGCGCCCTGCAAGCCTCGAAATCGAGATCGGTGTCTTCCCATCGGCTCGTCATGCTCGGCGATTCAGCCGCCGCGACAACCGGCATTGCGACCAGCGCCACCAACCCGATCGAAAGCGCTGCGCTGAAAGCCCCCACCTTACCCATGACCCTGTCCCCACGTTGAAGCAGCCGCCCAAGACGGCCTTGACGGGAAATCTTACCACCCGGTCCGAAATCGCGACAATGGGTCGCAGCCTGCGGCGGCTCAGGCCGGTTCGAATGACGCCAGCGCCTCTTCCAGGCTCTTCTTCAGCGTCTCAAGCTCATAGGGCTTCTGCACCACGATGAAATTCTGGCGCACCGCATCCTGTGCGCTCGCGCTATAGCCGGTGGTGAGCAGGATCGGCAGGCGCGGATATTTGGAGCGGATACTGCGCGCCAATTCGACGCCGTTCATGCCACCCGGCATCAGGATGTCGGACAAGACCAGGTCGACCTTTTCTCCGCGCTGCAACAGATCGAGCGCGGCACGCGCGCTGGTCGCCATCTTCACCCGGTAGCCGAGCCGCGTGAGATAGGCGGTGCAGGCATCCGCGACGTCGACATTGTCTTCCACCAACAACACCGTGCCAGCCGGCGCGGCCTGCCGTTCTTCGGCCGCGGGACGGTCGGTCTCGGCAAGCTCGTGGGTGAGCGGCAGATAGAGCGTGATGACGGTACCCTTTCCCGTGACGCTCGACGCCGTCGCGGTGCCGCCCGATTGCTTGGCGAAGCCATAGACCTGGCTGAGGCCGAGACCGGTGCCCTTGCCGACGTCCTTGGTGGTGAAGAACGGTTCGAACACGCGCGGCAGCATGTCGGCCGGAATTCCCGCGCCGGTATCCGCCATCCGGATCGCGATGAACTCGCCCGCGAGGCCCTCTTCGCCCGCGAGCCCCTTCAGCGTCACGGCCTTGGCCGCCACGGTAAGCGTACCGCCATTGGGCATGGCATCGCGCGCGTTGACCGCGATGTTGAGCAGCGCAAGCTCGAGCTCGCTCGGATCGACCTTCACGGCGCATGTCGTGGTCGGCACCACCGCCTTGATCTCGATGTCGCCACGCAGCGAACGGCGCAGCATGTCTTCGATTTCCGGGAGCCGCCGGTTGAGGTCGATCACTGTCGGCGTCAGCGTCTGCTGGCGCGAGAATGACAGCAATTGCCGGGTCAGGCTTTCGCCGCGGCGGCTCGCGGTCCGGATCATGTCGAGCAACCGCATTTGCTTCTCATCGGTCAATTCACGGCGCAGGCGCTCGACACTGCCATTCACCACCATCAACAAATTATTGAAGTCATGCGCGACGCCGCCGGTGAGCTGGCCGATCGCCTCCAGGCGCTGTGACTGGCGCAACGCCACCTCGGCCGCCTCGCGCCGCTCCGCTTCGATATGCAGACGCCGGGTCCGTTGCAGCGCGATTCCGAGAATGATGAACAGCAGAACCGTGGCGGGCAACCCGAACACCAGGTGGCTGGTCATGGTGGACAGCCATTCCGCGCGGATTGCGGCGGTCTCGAAGCCGGCCTGAACATAGACCGGGAAACCGGTGATCTTGCGAAAGCCGATGCGCCGCTCGATGCCATCGACTTGCGAGGCCGGCGGCGTGACGACGAAGAATCCTGAATCCTCCTGACGCGCGATGGCCTGGCGCAGCATCGAACGGGGATCGAGATTGCGCGGCGCCGGCCCCTGGCTCGGATAGCGCGCCAGGAACACGCCGTCGTCGCGCAGCATGGAATAATAGCTGCCGGGACTGCGGCCGATCCGCGCGTAGAATTTCTCGAAATATCCCGGCACCATCGCCACGGTGTAGACGCCGTTGAAGCTTCCATCCGCCGCGTTGCGCCGCTTGCTGAGATTGAAAATCAGGTTCGCGCCGCCGCCAACCCGCGGTGCCAGCGCTTCGCTGACGAAGGTGCTCACATCGTTGCCGACGTGAGCCCGGAAATAATCGCGGTCGGCATTATTGCTCGTGCCGGTAATGGGATAGATGCGGCTCGATGCCAGCGCACGGCCAGTCCGGTCCATCACGGCAACCGACGCCACCTGCTCCAGCGATTCCGAGATCGTTCGCAGCCGCCGGTGCAGCCGTTCCTCGTTGACCCGGATCGCGTCGTCGTCCAGCCCCGCCAGGACGGCGTCGACCTCGGCGATTGAGCGCTCCGCGGTCTGGAACACTTTCAATGTCTGTTCATGCAGCACATCGAGCGACCGCTCGATGCGCTCGTCCGTGACGGCGACGACATTGCGGTAGTTGACCCACGACGCGAACACAAAAAGGATCGCTGGAAATACCAGCGAGGCAACCATCATCAATTGCAGCGCTCGAATCGCGGAGCGGCGGGCTGATTGCATTGCTTTTGATACTACCGACAGAC
Organism: Bradyrhizobiaceae bacterium; assembly: GCA_947481635.1. Classification (GTDB taxonomy): domain Bacteria; phylum Pseudomonadota; class Alphaproteobacteria; order Rhizobiales; family Xanthobacteraceae; genus CANKHJ01. The sequence goes on along the minus strand of CANKHJ010000059.1, from coordinate 10,047 downwards.
CTGTCGATATCGTTTCACAATCCGTTCCCACTCGCGAGCGCTATTTCACGCCCGATAGATTGCGTTGCGACGTTCAAATTTCCGCCAAATTAAGCTGAGCCGGCCCACTCGGCTCCCCGAACCGCAGTCCGGTCAAACACCACCCGACCGCCGACAATCGTCATGTCGGCAACCGTTTCGCGCAGCGCCGAGAGTTCGCAGCCAAGCGGGTCCTGCGACAGCACGGCGATGTCGGCGAGCTTACCGGGTTCCAGCGAGCCTTTCTCGTCTTCCTCGAAGGTCAGGTAAGCGCCACCCATTGTTGCGCAATGCAACGCCTCCGCGCGGGTCAGCGCCTGGGATGCGCCGACCGGCTTGCCGGTATTGCGGTCGACACGCGCGACGACCTGCCAGATCGGATGCCAGAGCGTTGCCGGCACGTTGTCGGTCGCCAGCGCGACCGGAACGCCGGCGTCGAGCAGCCGGCGCAGCGGGACGACATCGTCTTCGCGCCCGGCGCCGATGCGCTCCAGCAATTTCGCGCCGCCCTTGTAGATGTAGCTATTGGTGTGCGTGGTGACGCACAGCCCAAGATCGCGGATCGTTGCAATCTCCTCGCGGTCGACCGTGGTGAGGTGCCCGAACACCCAGCGCTGATCGGCGATCGGCGTTTCTCTCGCGACCTCGGCGAATAATGCGAGCATCGGCGCCTGCAGGCCGCAGACGCGGACGCCGTTGCGCGCGGCCTCACGCAACAGCACCTTGACCGAGTCACGCGGCAAGGCGGAGTCATAATTGAAACCGGCCCAGCCGGTCTGCGGACGCGCCGCGGCGCGCAGCCCGATCTCGGGCGCGGCGGCGGGCTCGGTATAGAGCCCCTGCACGCGCAGCCATTCATCGCCTTCACCGCGGCGGCCGATCCACGCCGCCCAGGATGCGATCATCTCGGCGATGTCCGCGTTGCCGACCGATTTCCAGGCCGGGCTGAACATCACGGTCGCGCGCACGCTCTGGCGCCCGCTCGCTTTCACCCGGCGGTAGGCTTCGAGCAGGTCGTCGGCGACACCATGGCCCTCGAACACGCTGGTTGTGCCGAGGCTGTTATAGATCCGCATCGAGGCCGCCAACGCATCGGTGCGCGTCGCCACGTCGAAGCCGGGTGCGGCCCGCATCAGCGTGAATTCCACGATCGGCATCACGTTGTCTTCGATGAAGATCCCGGTTGGGTCGCCGCCTGCGTCACAATCGATCCGCAACGATGGAACCGTCGAACGTGTGCCGCGGCCGATGCCGGCCAATTCCAGCGCGCGCGTATTCGCGATCGAGACGATCGGCAGCGAGGTGCGCCAATAGCCCCAGGCCGGCTTGATGAAGACCGGGTTGTCGGGCGCGACCCGGTCGAGGTCGTGCCGCGTCGGGAAGCGGCCCTCCTTCAGGCCTTGCGGCATGCCTTCGAATTCGGGCGGATCGCCGATCGGCATGGTGACGATCCACTCGCCGGGCTGGCGCTGACGCGCGAGGTCCGCGATCCGCGCCAGGACGTCGTCGATGCTGCGCAGCCCGGCCATCGACGGGATTGCGAGCTTCAGCCCCTCGCGGTCCATATGCGCATGCGCGTCGACCAGGCCGGGGATCGCGCTGCGTCCGCCGAGGTCGATGATCCGGGTCTCCGGCCCGGCATGACGCCGCATCTCGGCCTCGGAGCCGGCGGCCAGGATGCGCTCGCCCGCAATCGCCAAGGCCCCGGCGATGTCGCCGCGCCCGTTGACGGTGACGATCTTGCCGTTGACAAGAAGCAGCGATGCCGGCGCGTCAATTGCAGGGATGCTGGGCATGTGTTGATGATAGACCGTCAAGCCGGGCAGTTTAAGAGACAGGACCCATTCGACATGGAATTCGGCATTTTCTCCAACGGTTTTCGCCCGCACACCTCGGCCGCACGCACCTACGAAGAGGACATTCACGAGATCGTGCTGGCCGACCAGCTCGGCTTCCGTGACGCCTATATCAGCGAGCATCACGGCGAGCCGCCCTATATCAACCGGGTCGACACGATCCCGGTGCCCGAATTGCTGATGGCCAAGGCGGCCGGGCTGACCAAGCGCATCCGGATGGGTGCAGCGGTCAAGCTGGTCCACCTGCACCACCCGGTCGATGTCGCGATCCAGACCGCGGTGACAGAGCATCTGCTCGGCGAGGGCCGTTTCATCTTCGGGTTCGGATCTGGGTTTCCCTCGCCGCTGTTCTCGGCCGAGCGCGGCATGACCTATGAGGACCGGCACGCCCGGCTCGCGGAATCGCTCGAACTAATCCAGAAATGTTGGTCGGCGACCGAGCCGTTCGACTGGGACGGCAAGTATTGGAAGGGCAAAGGCATCGTCGCGCTGCCGCAGCCGCTCAGCAAGCCGCATATGCCGATGGCCACCGCCACAGCATCCGAAGGCATGACCAAGATGGCTGCGGAGCGCGGCTATATCATGCTCTCGGCTTTCCTCGAGCCGGCGCATCTGATCCGTGAAAAGAATATGAAATACGCACGCTACGCGCTTGCCGCCGGCCGCAAGTCGCCGCTTGAGACCACGTCGGTTGCCCGGCTGATCTACATCGCCGACTCCAAGCGCGATGCGATCGAGGAGCTGCGCGCTTCCGTGGCGTTCGAGACCAGCGTTCAGGCGCAGCGCGGCTTCCTGAAGATGCTGAAGGCGATGTTCAATTTCGACCTCGTCCCGGACCACACCGCGATTGATCAATTGGTCGAAGCCGGCATGTATATCATCGGCGATGTCGACAGCGTCACCGAACAGCTCACGGATTTCTACAACCAGGCCGGCGGCTTCGGCACCATGATGATGGTCACCGGCAAGGACTGGGCGACACGCGAGAAGCGCAGCCGTTCGATGCGCCTGTTCATGGAAAAGGTCGCGCCGCAACTGCGCGACCTGCAGCCAGCCGACCCCGCGGTGGTCGCGGCCTAGGTGCGGGCGAACCGGATTTCCTGTAGACTGCCTGGACCAATGGGAGGCAGATCATGACCGACACCATGACGGCGGCGTCCGCGCGCGGTATCACTGCCGGACCTCCCAAGCTGGACTCGCTGGCTCATGTCAGCCTGCCTTGCCGCGACATGGCGGAGGGCAAGCGCTTCTATGTCGGGGTGCTTGGCGGCACAATCCGCGTCGATCATCCGCAGTTCGCCGCAATCTCGCTCGCGGGATCGGAGATCGGCATCGGCACCGAAGGCTGCACCTTCATCCAGCCCGGCGCGGAATATCCGCATATCGCGTTCTATTGCGGGCCGGATGCGATGCTCGCGATGAAGGACTGGCTCACCCGCTGCGGCATTCCGAGTTCGAATTTCTGGACCCGCGGCGGCGTCGAAGCGCTGATGTTTTTCCGCGACCCGTCGGGCAACATGATCGAGCTGTTCTGTCTCAAGGGCTTCAAGGGCGCGGACAAGCTGCCCAAGGGGCCGCCGGCCGGTCACGGCATCGCGGTTGACGTGAATGAGTTGCGCTATACGACCTGGAGCTTGCCGACGTAGCGCGAGATATCAGCGGGTAGCGCGCGTCGGGCCCGCTTCGCTTTCTTGGGACAGCGACTTGCGTGCGTTGAGCAGCAGCAGGTCGAGCACGGTTTCGATCCGCTCGATCTCCGCCGGCGTTGCATTGCCGACCAGCATCTTCAGACGCTCTTCGGTTGCGGATCGGAACTTGCGGCACATCAACAAGCCGCTGCGATCGAGCGAGAGACCGACCGGACCGGTTTTTGCGCTCTTATTGTGGATCACGAGTTTGCGCCGCACCAATTCCTTCACCGCGCGGCTCGCCTGGGTTTTGTCGATTCCGCAATGCTCGGCCATCGCGTTCAGCGAGGTCGGGGCGCGCGCTTCGATGAATGTGAGGATCCGGACATCGGTAATCGACACACGGAAATGCCGTCGATAATACGCGCTGCCGCTGCGCCGCCAGAAATTCGCGGCGGTCAGCAGCTTGGATGCCAGCGAATCCGGCGAAGCACGCAGCGGAACGATGTTGTCGGCCTTGGTCATGAGCCGGATGCTACCACACCGCATTGATCCAGCCACACGCGTCCACCGGTTTTCACGAGTTGACAAACGCAACTCGTCCATGGGACGCTGGCTTCTTCCAATCAAGAATACGCAGCGGGAGTGAGCCCATGGATACGCCGCGCACCGGCCCGATCGATAACGTGACCGCCTATAGCATGCCGCCCTCGACCTATAACGCCGCGCTCACCGAGGTGGGCCGCGGCACGCCGGGCGGCGAGTTTCTGCGCCGCTACTGGCACCCGATCGCGATCTCGACCGACGTGACCGATACGCCGCAGAATGTGCGCATCCTGGGCGAAGACCTGATCATGTTCCGCGACAAGACCGGCCGGCCCGGCCTGGTCTATCCGCGCTGCGCGCATCGCGGCACCACGTTGTTCTACGGCAAGGTCGAGGAGCGCGGCATCCGCTGCTGCTATCACGGCTGGCTGTTCGACGTGGAAGGCCATTGTCTGGAGCAGCCCTGCGAGCCGGAGATGGGCAAGCACCGCGATCGCGTGCGCCAGCCCTGGTATCCGGTCGCCGATCATTACGGCCTGCTCTTCGCCTTTCTCGGCCCCGCGGAAAAGAAGCCACTGCTGCCGCGCTTCGCGCAGTTCGAGAATCTCGGACCCAACGAAGTCATCGCAGCGGAAGATTCCGGCCTCGGCACCGGCGGCAACGGCCCGCATTTCATCGCGCCCTGCAACTGGCTGCAGCATTGGGAAAACGTCATGGACCCATACCATGTCGCGATCCTGCATTCGGCCTTCAGCGGGACGCAATTCGTGCCGGAGATGGCGATCCTCCCCACCGGCGACTGGGAATATGTCGAGCGCGGCGTGCGCTTCACCGGCCTGCGCAAGCTCCCCGACGGCCGCAGCATCCGCCGCGTCACCGAGGTGATGCTGCCGACCTTGCGCGTCGTACCCGATGTGCACCTCAAGGCCGGTGACATCGACCATATCGGCTTCACCGTGCCGGTCGACGATACCCATTACCGCCTGTTCAACCTGCAGCGCACCTATCCCGGTGACAACCGGCCGCGCGGCTCGACCTATAACGGCAAACGCTGGTCCGAGCTCACCGACGCCGAGCACCAGTTGATGCCCGGCGACTACGAGGCGCAGACCGGACAGGGGCCCATCACCTTTCACTCCGAGGAGCACCTCACCTCCACCGACAAGGGCGTCGGCATGTGCCGGCGCCTGATCGCGCAGCAGATCAAGGTGGTGCAGGACGGCGGCGATCCGATCGGGGTCTGCTTCGATCCGGCCGAACAGATCGTCAGCCTCGAGGCCGGCAATTATTACGAATAGCGATACCGAGTAACCGAGTAGATGGCTTTCGTCGCCACACCTGCGCCCTCCGGGGCGGGCCGCTTCCGCGCGCGACTCGCGAAAGCCGACATCGGCCTCGCGATCATTCCCGTGGTCGGCGCGGTGGCGGCGCTGGTCCTCATCGCCGTGCCGGTGGCGATGCTGTTCTACGCCGCGTTCCACGGGCCGTCGGACTATCTGCCGTTCGAAGCCGGCGCGAAATGGACCACCGACAACATCGTCCAGGTGTTCAACGATCGGGTGCTTTATACCCGCATCCTGCCCGATACGATGGTCTTCGTCCTCGGCACGGTGCTGCTGACGACATCGCTCGCCTTCACTTTCGCTTGGCTGGTCGAGCGCACCGACATCAAGGGCAGCGACGTCTGGTTCTCCCTGGTGCTGTTTCCGCTGCTGGTGCCGATCCCGGTTCTGGCCATCGCCTGGATCTTCCTGATGGGGCCGAATGCCGGGTGGATCAATCTCGCGATCCGCGGCGTGTTCGGCTTCGACGGTCCCGGCCCGATCAACATCTTCAGCATGGCCGGACTGATCCTGTGCCAGTCGCTGGCCTCCACGCCGTTCGTGTTCCTGCTGATGACCTCGACTTTGCGCTCGATGAATCCTCAGCTTGAGGAAGCCAGCGGCGCATCGGGCGCCTCGCCGTTGACGACATTCCGCAGGGTCACGCTGCCGGTGCTGATCCCCGGCCTGCTCGCGCCGGTGATCCTGGTGACGCTGATCACGCTCGAGCAATTCGAATTACCGCTGATCATCGGTCTGCCGGCGCGCATCAACGTGTTCGCCTATCGCATTTATAACGAACTCAATCCGGCGAGCGGTTTGCCGAATTACGGCGGCGCGGCCGCGATCTCGCTGCCGTTCCTGCTGCTCGGGATGATCGCGCTGATGTTCTACAATTGGACCATCCGGCGTGGCGACAAATTCGCGGTCGTCACCGGCAAGGCCTATCGGCAGCGTCATCTGACGCTCGGCCGCTGGCGTTTCGCCGCTTATGGCCTGCTCGGTTTCTACGCCGCGCTTGCGGTGGTGCTGCCGGCGGCGGTGCTGATTTGGACCAGCCTGCTCGGCTATAGCGCACCGACCTTCGCCAACATGAAGAACGTCTCGCTCGCCGCCTATTACGACGTGATCGGCAATGCGATATTCTGGCGCGCGCTGCGCAATTCGCTGGTGGTCGCCTTCCTCACCGCGGTGATCACGACGACCGTCGGTGCGATCCTCGGATGGATTATCGCGCGCTCGACCTTCTGGGGACGCGGCCTGCTCGATTTCATCTCTTTCATGTCGACCGGCATTCCGGCCGTGATCGTCGCGCTGGCGGTGATGATCCTCTATCTCTCCTTCCCGGTCGGGCTCTACGGCACGATCTGGATCCTGATCATCGCCAAGTCCTATCGCATCGCCGCGACCACGCGCATCGCGCGCGCCGGGCTGCTGCAGATCCATCCCGAGCTGGAAGAAGCCTCCGCTGCGTCCGGCGCGAAATGGCTGCCGACGCAATGGCGGATCGTGATCCCGCTGCTGCTGCCGGCACTGATGTCCGGCTTCATTCTGATCTTCATCATCGGAATGCGCGAATTCACCATCCCGCTGATCCTGTTCAGCCCAGAAAATGTCGTGCTGCCGGTACTGCTGTGGCAGTTGTTCCAGAACGGACAGCCCGCGCCGTCGGCGGCGCTTGCGACCTTCATCATGCTGATGGTGCTGCCGATGATCTTTCTTGCCCGGCGCTTCCTGATCCCGCGCGGCCGGACGGAGTAGCCGATGCTAACAGTATCCAAACTGGTCAAGTCCTTCGCCGTGCCCGGCGGGCGCAACACGGTCATCGATCATATCGATTTCGAAGTGCGGGAAGGCGAATGCTACGCGCTGCTCGGGCCCTCCGGCTGCGGCAAGACCACGACCTTGCGCTGTGTCGCCGGCCTCGAACGTGCCGATTCCGGCGTGATCACCATCGGCGGCGAGGTCGTCTCGGATCCGGCGCGCGACATCCACGTGCCGGTGCATCAGCGGCCGATCGGCATGGTGTTCCAATCCTACGCAATCTGGCCGCATCTCGACGTTTATGAAAACGTTGCCTATCCGCTGCGGGTGCAGCGCCCCCGCCTGCCGAAGGCCGAGATCGATGAGCGCGTGATGAGCGTGCTCAAGCTGGTCGGCATGGACAGCCTGGCCCGCCGCGAGGCGACACGGCTCTCGGGCGGCCAGCAGCAGCGTGTCGCCCTGGCGCGTGCCGTGGTGCGCAATCCGGCGCTCCTCCTGCTCGACGAGCCTCTGTCCAATCTCGACGCCCGCCTGCGCGACACCATGCGCAAGGAACTGGGCGACCTGATCGCGCGGATCGGCATCACCGCGATGTTCGTGACCCATGACCAGGCTGAAGCTTTTTCGCTGGCGCACCGCATCGCGGTGATGAACCGCGGCCTGATCATCCAGGAAGGCACGCCACGCCAGATCTACATGCGGCCGTCGAGTCCGTTCGTGGCGTTCTTCATGGGCTCGGCCAACGTGATCACCGGCCGCGCCGACGGCGGCACGGGTCAAATCCGGCTCGAGGGCAGCACCCACCGCATCACGGTCAACACGACCTTCGAACCCGACGAAACGCTGAGCATCGTGCTGCGGCCGGAGCAGCTCAAGGTCACGCGCGACCAGCGCACTGCAGCAAGCAACGTGCTGAGCGGCAAGGTCGACCGGCTGACGTTTCAAGGCGGTCATATCGAATGCGACGTGCGGCTCGGCGACGGACTGACCCTTCGCGTTCCGATACCGGCCGGACTGGAATTGGAAAAGGACATGCCGGTGTGGGTCGAGATCGAGTCGCTCGACAGCTCGATCTTCCGCAACGACGAAAACCCGATCAACAAGGAACGGTCATGAAAATTCAACTTGCAGCTTTGTCACTCGCGCTGGTCGCGGTGCTGGCACCGGCACAGGCGGCGTGGCAGGATTCACCGGAGGTCAAAGCGCTGTACGAAAAGGCCAAGGCCGAAGGCAAGGTCATGATCTGGGGCACCCAGCAGGGCGAGGTGGACTGGGTTCCGAAAGCCTTCAACGCGATGTTCCCGGGCATCAACGTCGAATGGATCGGCGACAACGACATCGCCACCAAGGCGATCGCCGAGGCGCGCGCCGGACGTCATCAGATCGACGTGTTCTGGCATTCGCTCACCGGGGTGCTTCCGCTGGTGCAGCGCGACCTGCTCGCGGTCGTCGACTGGGCGCCGTTCGGCGTCACCAAGGCGACCCTCGCGTTCGACAGCAAGGCCGCCTACACCAGCAACATCGCCTATGTGCTGGCGTATAATTCCGAGCTGGTGAAGAAGGAAGATCTGCCGAAGCGCTGGGATGAGCTTGCTGACCCGAAATACAAGGGCAAGCTGACTGCCAGCCTGTTCCTGCTGCCGCGGCTGACCGGCGCGCTCAGCCTGCCCTGGGGCACGGACAAAGCCATTCAACTGGTGCGCGACCTCAACAAGAACGAGATCCTGCTGACGCGCTCGCCGCGCGAGCCGATTCTCAACTCGGGCGAACGCCTGTTCAGCGTCGGTGAAGTCGACAACCTGACCCGGCGCTGGGGCCGCAGCGGACTGAAGATCGCCTATGTCGTGCCAGAGCCGGTGGTGCTCGGACAATTCGTCAGCACCGTCATGGCCAAGGCGCCAAACCCGAATGCGGCGCGGCTGCTGGCCGGCTTCCTGGCGACGCCGGAAGGCAAGAAGGCGCGCGAGGAGGCCACCTCGGCAACCGACCTGAGCGCGGCGGGGACCGGCGACTTCGCGAAGCTGGTCAACTCCGGAAAACTACAAGTCGTGCACGATACCCAGGATGTGATGGAAAAGCGCGAGCAAGCCATCAAGGATCTCGGGCCGATCGTCGCGGGGCAACGTTAGGCACCGCTGCGCTCCATGTCATCCAGCTCATCGGCAAAGACCAAGGCGCGTGGGGACGATCCGGAGACGGAGATCGCGGAGGCAATCGCAGCTGAGAACCAATGCTATGCAGCCGTTGACCGAAGCCGGGTCACGCTCGGCATGCATATCTGCCGCGGCAATTCGCGCAGCCGCTGGGCGATCCAGGGTGGATATGACGCGATTGCCGAGCGTGTGTTCAACGCGTTGGATGTCGATCGTTTCCTGCTGGAATACGATACCGACAGAGCCGGTTCGTTTGAGCCGCTGCGGTTCGTGCCAAAGAACAAGGTCGTCGTCCTGGGCTTGATCAGCACCAAGGTTCCGCAACTGGAAAACGAAGACAGCATCCTGCGCCGGATCGAAGATGCGACCCGATACATTCCGATCGAACAGCTCGCATTGAGTCCTCAATGCGGCTTCGCCTCGGTCAAAGAGGGCAATTTGATCACCGCCGATGATCAGCGAAAAAAGCTGGAATTGGTACTCCAGATCGCCCGGAAGGTCTGGGGCGACGCGTTGAATTGACGACAGCGTCAGTGGGTTGACGCGGCGAAGCTCGGATCAGGACGCCGACCCCAAACCCAAACTCCGTCATGCCCGCGCTCGTCGCGGGCATCCACGTCTTTCCTTACGAGAGCAGAAGTAAGACGTGGATGGCCGGGACAAGCCCGGCCATGACGGAGCGCTTTGTTGTCGGCGGTGTATGCTGCGCGGCGCGTAAGCGTTGCAGGCCTACCGCTTCGCCGGCCTTGCGCTTACCGCG
>CANKHJ010000058.1 GCA_947481635.1 Bradyrhizobiaceae bacterium | reverse complement strand
TCCATCGCGCGGACCAGCGCCGCCACCCATGCCACCATGACAGGCATGACCAGAGCATGCGGCCGCGCCAGCATGTGCGGCGATGCAAGGACCAGCGCCGACAACACCAGCACCAGGGTCGGCGTGATGTCGAGCTCGCGCAGCAGAAAATGGGTCAGCAGCCCGAAGGCGAGCGCGATCGCGGCAGCGGCCAGCACTGCCACGCCCGGCCAGCCCGCGAGAGAAAATGCGCCAGCATAAGCCAGTTCGGACAGCCACTCGAACGCGATCCAATGCTGGCCGTGTGCGGTGTGCGAGAACGGGTCGACATACGGCACGCCGCGATGCTCGACGATCCAGCGCCCGACCACCAGATGCCAGTAGCTATCCGGGTCGTTGAGCAGGCGGTCGCCCAGCAGCATCAGCAGCGCATAAACGCCGGCGGCGACCAGCCAGGGCATTGCCGCGCGCCAGGGCAAATCATTGGCGTTCGTGTGATCGGTCCGCTCGGTCATGGCCGGAGGGTACCGATCCGGCGTTAATGTCCATTTACTGCGGCGACGACACGAAAAAGCCCTCGCGCCGCGGCGTGAGGACTCGGTATTGCGCTACTGCGACTATTTATACGCGCGCGCCGCGGCGGCGACCTTGGCGCGGTCGAAATCGTTGCAGCGGTCGGTGAAGGCGGTCGTATAGCTGGCCTCCGGCGGCTGCAATCCTTTCAGCATACCGGTGCCTTTGTAGAAGTTCTGGGTGAAGGTCCAGGACCAATCTTCGATCTCGCCGATCTTGGCCTCGAGCGGCAGGCCTGCGGCGGCACCGTCGATATACGCCGTGAAGACGTTCAGGTAGTCACGCTGCGCCTGCTCCACCGGCATGCTCGCCGGGCGCATCGTCGGATTGACGTCCAGGAAAATCTTGACCGCGGCTTCCTTGTTGACGCGCGCGAAATAGTAGCTCTTCGCGACCGCGCGGCAGAATTTTGCGACGGTCTCCTGGTTGTTCTTCAGATATGCGTCGGTCGCCATGAACGAGTTGCTGGCGAGCTTCTCGTGACCGGGGATCGAGATATAGCGCAGGTTCACCCCGCCATTCGCCAGGCCGGCGTAAGCCGAGTCCCAGAGGATGACGGCATCGACCTGCTTGCTGCGCAGCGCCGCGCCGGCGGCCGGACCATTGCCGGTGACGACGCGGCTGTAATCGCCCAATCCGATATTCATCTCGGCGAGTACCTTGGTCAGGAACAGCGCACCGCCGCCACCCCAGGAGACGCCGCCGATGGTTTTCCCTTTCAGGTCCGCCAATGTCTGGATCGGCGATTCCGGGAGCACGCCGACTTCGTTGCCGTTGGCGCGTCGCAATGTTTGAAACACGGTCAGGCTGCCGCCTTGCTCGCGGACCTGCATCACGACCTCGGGATTGGTCACGCCGAATTCGGCCGAGCCGCTTTGCACCGACTGCGCCGATCCGGTGAGGCTCGGTGACAGGTTGTAACTGACATCGAGGCCCTCCTCCTTGTAATAGCCGAGCTTGGTCGGGATCGCGTGCCAAATGATGCTGTCGGTCGCGCTGAGAACCGGCGCCGGGCCGGCGATGCGCAGCTTGGTGAGCTCCTGCGCGCTCAGGGTGGCGCCGCTGAACGCTCCCGCAAGTGCGACTGCGGCTGCTACGCCGATCATACGCCTGACGATCATGCTCATGGTTCGGCTCCTTTGTTTCGTTGCTGCGGCGACCATCGCGTCAGACTATCCCTCCCGCCTTCGCCGTGTCGATGTCCCCGGCAAGCCCAAACCCCTGCCCCGGTTCAGGTCGGATGCTGTTGTTCAACATCCAAGAACAAGTGAAACACCCTCCTGAGGGTCCCGCGCCGACGTGGCAGGCTCCGAGAGACTGGCGCGACGGCTATCGAGCCCGGAACCGGCTTGATACAGTCACGACCAAGAGTGGCGCTGACCCGAATTCAACCCTTGGTGTATCCGGACGTGGCAGAAGTGGCTCAAAGCGTCGATTCCACGTCTTCGATTATCGAGGCCCGCGACGTCACCAAGCGCTATGCGGCGAGCAGCGGCGAGGTCGTTGCGCTCGACGGGGTCAGTTTCGACGTCAGGGATGGGGAATTCATCTCGCTGGTCGGCCCGAGCGGCTGCGGCAAGTCGACGCTGCTCAAAATTCTCGCCGGCCTGCTGCCCTATTCCGGCGGGACCATCAAACGCTCCGGCGCTCCTCTCAAGGGGCCGGGCTCCGATGTCGGCATGGTGTTCCAGACGCCAGTGCTGCTGCCATGGCGTACGATCATTGAGAACGTGCTACTACCGACCGAATTCCGGCGGCTCAACTCCGACAGCTATCTCCAGCGCGCCCGCGACCTCCTGGCCCTGGTCGGACTGGCGGGTTTCGAGAACCGCTATCCGCACGAACTCTCGGGTGGCATGCAGCAGCGCGCTTCGATCGTCCGCGCCCTGGTACAGGATCCGCCGATCCTGCTGATGGACGAGCCATTCGGCGCCCTCGACGCGATGACGCGCGAGCAGATGAACGTTGAACTGCTCAGGATCTGGAATCAGAACCGCAAGACGGTGGTGTTCGTGACGCACTCGATCGCGGAATCGGTCTTCCTCGCCGACCGGGTGTTCGTGATGACGGCGCGTCCCGGCCAGATCGCCGAAGTGATCGATATCGATCTGCCGCGGCCGCGCGAATTGTCGATGATCAATACCGAGCATTTCGGCCGCTATGCGACCCGAATTCGCGCGCTCCTGCACTCCAAGGGGGATCTGTCGTGAAAGAGCCCGCAACAAATACCAAGCCGCGCACCCGGCCGTTCATGCTGCGGCGGATCGATCTTCTGGTGTCGCCGGTGGTTTTGATTGCGCTGGTGGCGGTCTGGCACTTCGTCACGGTGCGCTTCGCCATTCCGATCTTCATCCTGCCGCCGCCGTTGGATGTCTGGCAGTCGCTGGTCGCCGGCTTCTCGGTCGGCCCGTTCGACCGCAGCGGCTTTCTCTATCATGCCGGCGTGACGTTCGCGGAGGCCGGACTAGGCTTCTTCCTCGGGTCCCTGGTCGGCATCGTGCTTGGCTTCATCGTCGCATCGTCGAAGCTGATCGAGCGGGTCGCTATTCCTTATATCGTTGCGTTTCAGTCCCTGCCCAAAGTCGCGCTGGCGCCGCTGCTCGTGATCTGGTTCGGGTTCGGGTATGAGGGCAAGGTCGTGATCACCTCGGTGATCACCTTCTTCCCGCTGCTGATCAACAGCATCGCGGGTTATCACTCGGTCGACCCAGACCGCATTGACCTCGCGCGCTCATGCAATGCGAGCAGCCTGCAGATCCTGTGGAAGATCATCCTGCCGAGCTCGCTCCCCTATATCTTCGCTGGCCTGAACATCGCCTCGGTGCTCGCGATCCTCGGAGCGATCGTCGGAGAATTCGTCGGCGCTCAATCCGGCCTCGGCATGCTGCTGATGCAGTATAATCAGTCGATGCAGATCGCGCCGGTGTTTGCAGTGCTTTTCATCCTGGCGCTGGGGGGGTTCCTCGCCAACTCCGCCATCCGCGCGCTCGAGCGGCGGCTCTGCTTCTGGGCGCAACGCAGCGCGCCGGTCGCCGAGGCGTAAAATCAAAAGGAAATGTCCATGAAAAACGGCTCGAATCTGACGACGCCCGCCAAGGCCATGGCGTTCGAATTCCTGGATCGCAATCACCAGGCGACCGCGACGCTGAACGACAGCATCTTCTACTTCGCCGAGCTCGGCATGCAGGAGCATGAGACCGCGAAGCTGATGACCGACCTGCTCGAAAAATCAGGCTTCCGTGTCGAACGCGGCATTGCTGGCTTCCCGACCGGCTTCTGCGCCACCTATGGCGAAGGCGGCCCGGTGGTCGCCATCCATACCGAATACGATTCGAATCCGGACAATTCGCAAGCGCCGGGCGTCGTCGCGCATACCCCGATCGTCGAAGGCGCACCCGGCCATTGCGAAGGCCACAACGTCAATGGCGCGGTGCTGATTGCCTCAGCACTCGCCGCCAAGACCGCGATGGACGAATTCGGCCTGAAGGGCACGCTAAAGGTCTTCGGTGCGCCGGCCGAAGAACAGGTGATCAGCCGGCCGTATTTCGTGCGCGATGGCTGGTTCGACGATGTCGACGTGGCGTTCACCCCGCATATCTGGGGCGACTACTCGGTCGGCTATGGCCTGATCCAATCGGCGCTGATCTCGGCGGTGTTCACCTTCCACGGCGAGACCGCTCACGCCGGCGTGGCGCCCTGGAAGGGCCGCGACGCGCTGGATGGCGTGGTGCTGATGGATATGGGACTTGCGCAATATCGCGAGCACATGATGCCGACGATGCGCTGTCAGCGCGTCATCACCCATGGCGGCAACCAGCCGAATGTGGTCCCGCGCACCGCGTCGGTCTGGTGGTATTTCCGCGACACCAGCGCGGAAGGCGCGATGTCGCTGTTCGAACATGCGAAGACGATCGCGCAAGGCGCCGCGCTGATGACCAAGACCACGTATGACGTCAACGTGCTGAGCGCGGTCTGGCCGGTGCGCGGCAACCGGACGCTCGCCGAACTGGTGCAGCGGCAATTCGAGACCGTCGGCCAGCCGGACTGGAGCGCGGACGAGGATCAGCTGGCGCGCAAGCTGCAGCAGGAAGCGAAGGTCAACGTCACCGGCCTGATCAGCGAGATCACGCCGCAACGCGGTCCCGCCGTGCAAAAACCCGCGGCGAACGACGCCGGCGACGTGTCCTGGAAAGTCCCGATGGTGAAGATCTTCTTTCCCGGCAACATCCCCAACATCATGTTCCATCATTGGGCCGCTGGCGTGTCGCTTGCAACCAGCATCGCCCACAAGGGTGCCACGGCGGGTGCGAAGGTAGTTGCCGCATCGATCCTCGAATGCTTCGAGAATCCCCAGATCGTCGATCAGGCCAAGAGCACCTTCAAGGACGAGATCGCCGGGACCGCGTTCAAATCGATGCTGCCGGCAGATCAGAAGCCGCCGGTGGAACTCAACCGCGAGATGATGGAGCGGTATCGACCGCTGATGACCAAACATTACGTCAAGGACTACCCGACGTTTGTTTGAGAGCGACGGCGCTGCCCTATCGCGCCTGCTGCGAAACGCGGAGAATGGCCTGCTGCGCATAACCGCGAAAGCGATGGCGGAAGGTCACCGACGCGTTGATGGTCCTGGCATAGGCGCTGAGATGCGTTTCAAGGCCATCGCGCGGCGTAACATCGAACGCCGCCAGCCAGCGCAGCAATGCCGCCCGGAAGATCCGCGGAAGGGCTTCCATCCGGCCGAAATCGACAATGTGCAACTCGCCGCCTGGCGCCACGCGCGTGACAGCATTCTCCAACGCGAAACGCCACGGCGGGACCATCGACAGCGTGTAGGAAAAAAAGACTCGCTCGAACGACCGCCTGCCGAATTGCACCGAAAGGTCCAGCGATGCGGCATCGGCATGGGCGACGCTGATCCTTGACGACAGGCCGGCAGCCTCGATCTCGCGGATGGCGGTGGTCAGCATCTCGGTCGAGACATCGATTCCGTAGAACTGCGCGTCGGGATATTGGCGCGCCGCGCGGATCAGGTTGCGGCCGGTGCCGCAACCGATTTCCAGGACTCCATCGCCACGCGCCGGCTTCAGATCGTCGATCAACCCGTCGCGGCCCAGCAGATAATAGCGCCGCGTGAGGTCGTAGATGTGCCGCTGGCGGCGATACATCCGGTTCATCATCTCGGTCGCGGAAATCCCGGACGGTGTACGCGATGGGCTAGCGTTCGAGGACATAGAGGTGGAATCCGCCATAGATTGCCGAACGGTCACGCAAGGTCCAGGCGCGGGAAGGCTCCGCTTCGTAGCACCAGCGATCCAGCAGTTCCGGCGCGATGCGACATGGCAAGATGCTGGGCACGCCGGCGGTCCGGAAGATCACCCGGGCGCCCGGCCGTGCGGTGCGGGTGATCTGGGTCCACAAGGCGTTCAGCTGGACGTCGGTCATCCAGTCCTGCGCATCGAGCAGGACGTAGCGATCGACCGACTGCGCCGGACGCTTCGAAAGGTGATCGGTGAAGGATTGCTTGCGGACCTCGACCCTGCCGGCACGCGACTGGACCGCGTCGAAGTGCTCGCGTGCGAGGTAAGGCGGAAGCGCGCCGGCTGCGTTGCCTTGATAGGATCGGCCGAAAGCCTGCCAGGCGAAATAATTCTCGGATAACTTGAAACCGCAGGTCAGCCGCTCGGTCCGTTCGCGCAACACCGTTGCCATGTCGGCGCCTGGCGCCAGGAGCCCATACTGCGCCGGCGGAATTCCGAGACCGTAAAGCGCGATCCGCCGCGACACCGCCCAGCGCACCAGCCGCTTCGAAAATAGCGGCGCCAGCGTCTGGTCGAAGAAACGGCGCTGTTCGGCCATCGACCGGGAGTTCAGCAAAGCGTCGAAGCGAACACCATAGAGCCGCGCCACCATATGGCCGAGCCCGATGAAGCGGCCCAGCAGCCCGTGCCTGAAGATGTTTCGTTCGAACATCGCGATGCGACGGCGCCCGAAAGAATGCAGCGGCCGGTGATCCCAATAGCGCCGAGTCTCCGCATCGAGGAGCGGCGCCAGCATACTGCGATACACCGCCACATTGGCCGGATCGTTGCCCTCTCCGAAAAACCGGTAGAAGGCCGGCCACGGCAAGTGACGTGCGGCCGCAAGTTTCAGACGCGTCAGCGCGACATGGGCATCGCTGAGGTCGAGCGCGGTGATGTGGCGCGGATTGGCGGTCAGGTAGGACAGCACGTTGCATCCGCCGGACGCGATGGTCACGATCTCGCTGGTCGGCTCGATGGCCAGCGCTTCGATATCGACGTCGGGGTCTTCCCATATCTGCGGATAGACCAGGCCTTTGAAAGCCAGGGCAAACAGAACCTCCCCCCACCCAGCTACCGACAGCCGCGAATGGTTCGAAGGAAAGCTAGTCGGCGTTTCCGCTACGGTATCCGCGATCGACAAATCATGTTCTCCGCTGACGAATCGTCGCGACCGTAGCGAAGGTCAGGTGTTGGTTTGATGACATCATCCGCGTGCTTGCTGATGTGCTAACCGTCAGCCTCTTCGCCGGCAGTCGACGGAAAACCTCCCGCTCCGACGCGCCCCAACGGACGCAAGCCCCCCAACCACAAATATCGAGGTGCACAGCCCTTTCCGCTGTCGCAAAACCGTAATCAACCCGTGGCTTTGTCGTCTCGCGACCTTGCTAACAGGCGTCTCGACGAGACCAAGGAGGCCCCGCAGTGGCACAAGCCGCGATCGAAATCGTATCGGTCTGCAAGTCGTTCCTGGCCGGTCAGCGGGTCCTGAAGGGCGTTTCGCTCGAGATCGCTAGGGGTGAGATGGTCGCCCTGATCGGCGCCTCAGGCTCCGGCAAATCCACCCTTATTCGCGCGATCGCCGGGCTCATCCCGATCGACCGCGCTGCACATGTGGCCGGAGGCAAGCCCGGCGAGATCCGCATCTTCGGTGTGGCGATGCAGGAGACCGGCCGCGTCGCCTCCTCCGCCAAGGCGTTGCGCGCCCGCATCGGCATCGTGTTTCAGCAATTCAATCTGGTCCCGCGCCTCTCGGTGCTGACCAATGTCTGCCTCGGCTCGCTCGGCCGCCTCTCCGGCTGGAACAGCGCGCTACCGCGCTTCAACCGGACAGAAAAACAGCGTGCGATGCATGCGCTCGAGCGCGTCGGCATTGCCAAGCATGCGCTCAAGCGCGGGTCGGAGATTTCCGGCGGCCAGCAGCAACGCGCGGCGATTGCGCGCACGCTGGTGCAAGGCGCTGAGATCCTGATCGCCGACGAGCCGATCGCGTCGCTCGACCCGAGTTCGGCGCGGCGCGTGATGGACATCCTGGCCGACCTCAACCAGGAAGACGGCATCACCATTCTCGTCTCGCTGCATCAGGTCGAGTATGCGCTGAGCTATTGTCCGCGCACGGTCGCCTTGCGCGATGGTGAGGTGGTCTATGATGGCCCGTCCAGCGCGCTGACGCCGACATTTCTCGCCGAGCTCTACGGAGCGGAGAGCGAGGAGTTGTTCCTCCCCGGGCTGCAAGGCTCCACGGATCCGGTGCCCGCAACGGCCGCGGCGCAGCTTGCGTCCAGCCAGCTCAATTCGCCGGCGGTGTTGGCCAGCGCAACGGCCTGAGGCCCTGCGCGGCATTACGAAATTCAGGCGCTAGTCGCGCCTGCAATATTCCACGGGTCAACCCCGGGGATTCAAAAAGTCACAGAGGCACAATCAGAGGAGCTTGACGATGTTTCGAAGCATTTTGACGGCGGCAGCCGTTGCCGCGACCGTCGCAATCGCGCCTGCCAGCGCGCAGGAACTCAATTTCGGCATCATCTCGACCGAGTCCACCGCAAATCTGAAGCGGCAATGGGACCCCTTCATCGAAGCGATGAGCAAGGGCACCGGCATGCAGGTGAAGGCGTTCTTCGCATCGGATTATGCCGGCGTGATCGAAGGCATGCGTTTCAACAAGGTGCAGGTTGCCTGGTTCGGCAACAAGTCGGCGATGGAAGCCGTCGACCGTTCGAGCGGCGAAGTGTTCGCTCAGTCGGTCGATAAGGACGGAAATCCCGGCTATTGGTCGCATATCATCGTGCACAAGGACAGCGCGTTCCAGACGCTCGATGACGTCCTGAAATGCGACAAGACCCTCGACTTCGGCATTGGCGATCCGAACTCGACCTCCGGCTTCCTGGTGCCGACGACGTTCATCTTCTCCGCCAAGGGCATCGATCCGCGCAACTGCTTCAAGACCCTGCGCTCGGCCAACCACGAAGCCAACGCGCTCGCCGTCGCCAACAAGCTGGTTCATGCCGCCGCCAACAACAGCGAAAACCTGACCCGCCTCAAGGTCAGCTCGCCGGCTAAGGCGGCCGACGTGCGCGTGATCTGGACCTCCCCGCTGATCCCGGCCGACCCGCTGGTCTGGCGCACCGATCTCGACCCGGCGCTGAAGAAGAAGCTCAGCGACTGGCTATTCGCCTATGGCACCAAAGACGAAGAGGAAAAGAAGGTCCTCGCCGGCCTCAACTGGGCCCCGTTCAAGAAGTCCACCAATGCGCAGCTCCTGCCGGTCCGCCAGATGGAAGTGAATAAGGACCTGATGAAGCTGAAGGACGACACCAAGATCAGCGCCGAAGAGAAGCAGCCGAAACTCGTCGCGCTTCAGAAGGAGTTCGACGAACTCGGCCGCCAGATCGCGACGATGAAGTAACCGCCGCGTTAGTTTCGTGATTTCTATGATGCAGGCCCCATTCTGGGGCCTGCATCTATGACGGATCCAAGGTCAAACATGCGCGATGTCACCTCCATACCGGCCGCGTTTGCGGCCAAGCCCGACTTTTCGTCCGTCGCGGTGCCGGAACAGCCGCTTGCGGTGCGCGGCCGCGCATGGCTGACCTGGGTGATCGTCATCGCGTTGCTGGCCTGGAGCTGGGGCCCGACCGAAATGTCGAAGGTGACCTCGCTGGTCACCGACTGGCGCAACATGCAGGAATTCGCGTCCGGATTTCTCAGTCCCAATTTTCACGACCGGGATTTCTACCTGCTGCAAATGGTCGAGACTGTGCAGATCGCGATCTGGGGGACGGCACTTGCCGTCTTCTTCGGAATTCCCTTCGCCATTCTGAGCTCGTCGAATGTCAGTCCGCAATGGGTGGTCCAGCCGGTGCGGCGGCTGATGGACTCATTTCGCGCCATCAATGAAATCGTGTTCGCGCTGCTGTTTGTTGTCGCGGTCGGACTCGGCCCGCTGGCCGGCGTTCTGGCGCTTGCGGTCCACAATATCGGCATCATCGCAAAATTGTTTTCGGAAGCGGTTGAGGCGATCGACCCGCGTCCGGTCGAGGGCATTCGTGCGATCGGTGCGAGCCGCGGCCACGAAGTGATTTTCGGCGTCATCCCGCAGGTGATGCCGCTGTGGAGCTCGTTCACGCTCTACCGGCTCGAAACCAATGTGCGCTCGGCGACCGTGCTAGGCATCGTCGGCGCCGGCGGCATCGGGCATTCGCTGTATGAGAATATCCGGTCCTTCCATTATTCGGAGACCGCCGCGATCATCATCATCGTGGTCGTGACCGTCATGATCATCGATCTGACCAGTTCGCGCATCCGCAAGATTTTGGTTTAGCTGTCATTCCGGGGAGCGAGCGCAGCGAGCGAGCCCGGAATGACGGCAATTGCACGGTCAGCCGCCGCGGAACTCCGCGCTTCGCAACACGGTGAACGGTTCGCCCTCTTCCTGCCTGAGCAGCACAATCCGATCGACCGAAACACTTTTCCACCCAACCGCTTCGTTGAAGGCTCCACGAAGCGCGGCCAAGATCTGGTGACGCGTCTCTTGCGCCAGCCGGCCGGTCAACGTCATGTGGAAGCGGAAATCCTCGAACACATAGGGATAGCCCCATGTGTCGAGATTTTCGCATTGGCGCGAAGTCAACCCGGCGGCCGTGCGGCGCTGCCTGTCCTGCTCCGACAATGGAGCGCGATAGCGGTCGAAATGCCGCACGCAATCGGCGGCGAGGCTCTCAAGCGGATCGCATCGCGCGGCCGGCACGATCGCAACAAACGCGTCGAGCAGTTCAACACTTGGGTCGAAAGTCAGCGCGCGAGCGCTGAACGCTTCCAGGGCCACGATCAAATCCGCTTCGCGATAGGCCGGATCGAGATGAAACGGCGCCTTGAGCGTGCCGTGAAAGCCATAGTTCCTCGGCTCGCGCGTATGCTGCTCGGCCGCATCGGCATTGATGGCCGGCGGGGAACGGCGAGCCAACGCGAAGCCGGAATAGCAGTCATAACCGAGCCAGGAACTCCCGAAGCGATAGAGCTCGCCACCCGGCTCAGGCACGAAGTAGACGGCGTAGCGCGGGCCCCCGGCCATATGTTCCACACGTTCTCTCAGTCGCGCCGGTCGCCGCAACGCTAACCGACTGCTGATGCCTCGACAGCCTCATATTTGTCGAGGAAATCCTCCACCGGCAATGCCCGGAAGTCCGGAATCGCCACACGTAACGTGTCATGGCTCCACGTCCACCACGCGAGCCGCTGCAGCCGATCGGCAATGTCATCGGGAAATCGTGGCCGGACGATCCGCGCCGGGTTGCCGGCCACGATCGCGTAGGGCGGGACATCCTTGGTGACGATCGCGCTTGCCGCCACAACCGCCCCGGTGCCGATCGATCGTCCCGGAAGGATCACCGCGCCGTGCCCGATCCAGACATCGTGGCCGATCACGACCTGGTGGGCACGCCGCCAGGCGAAGAATTCGCGATCGTCTTCCAGGCCGGGAAAATAGGCGCTGGCGCGGTAGGTGAAATGCGCCTGGCTGGCGCGGTGCATCGGATGATTGCCTGGGTTGATGCGGGTCATCGCCGCGATGGAGCAGAACCGTCCAACCTTGGTGTAGGCCATCTGTCCATCATTGACGATGTACGAGTAATTCCCCAACTCGACCTCGAGCAGCAATGTGCGGGCGCCGACCTCGGTATAAGCACCCAAGGTGCAGTCGCGGACTTCGGCGGTCGGATGGATCAGCGGAGAAGTCGACAGGGTTTTGGACATCGGCCACCATGAAGATGCTGCTCATCTCCTCGTCCGGGTTTGTGACACGTGGATGACGCCCCTGTGCGAGCCTGACCAATCCGTCAGCTTTCGATCACGAACTCGATCCGCTCGGCTGCAAACCTTGCGCGCGTCGTGAGGATGGGATCGCCGTTGAGATCGTGGTCGACACTCTCCACCAGCAGGATCGGACTTCCGGGACGGAGGTCCAATGCCGCGCAATCCGCGGCATCGACCAGCGCCGCGCCGACTCGGGTGACCGCGCGGCGATAATCCGTCACCTCGAAATGCGCGAGCGTCTTGGTCATCGATCGGGTCGTCTTGTAGATGCGGTCGGCAGCCGGGAAACGTTCCGCCGGCAACCAGGAAGTTCCAACACAAATCGGAACCCGATTCGCCTGACGCAGCATGTCGATCCGCACCACCGGCGCATTGGCCTTCAGCCCAAGCTTTTTGGCGAGGTCCGCCCCGGCCGGCTCGACGCTGCTGTCGATCAGGCGCCCGTCGGCTTCGCGGCCGCTGGTGCCGATGATTTCGGAAAAACGCGTCCGTGATCGGATCGGATAGGCGATCCGCTGCGCTTCGACATAGGTGCCGCTGCCGCGTTCCGCGCGCACCAGCCCACGCTCCGCCAGCGTCGCCAGCGCGCGGCGAACGGTATGCCGGTGGACCCCGAATTGCTCGGCGATTTCCAGCTCGCCCGGCAGGCGCGTCCCTGCCTGATATTTGCCTCCGGCAATGCCGCTTTCGATCGCATCGGCCACGCGTCGCCACAAGGCGAGGCCGGATTCCGCTGGTTGATACGTCATCGCAGGGTCACCGAGTCGGTCCAGATTGCCATGCGTGGGACATCATCTGCGCGTCATGAAAGCTTCATGACAATGGACTAGCGAGTTGTCTATCGACATAGACATCTTTGTCGCAGTCGGCAAACGGGTCGAAACCCGCCCTCATGAACGATCAACCACAGGAAGCGGATTTCCGGCGCGGCGCCCTGGCCATCCTGGTCGAGGGCACGAAGGCGGAATTATCATCCGGCCTTGGGGAGATCGGCGAGTTGCCGCCGTTTGAGGAAGTCCGGCGGCCGGAGAGCGGTCTCGTCATGGTGCGCGGACGCGCCGGCGGCGACGGCCATCCGTTCAATTTGGGTGAAGCGACGGTTTCCCGGACTGCGATCCGGCTGGCGTCTGGTGAGACCGGATTTGGCTATGTGCTGGGCCGCGACCACGAAAGATCGCGGCTGATCGCGATCTGCGACGCGCTGATGCAACATGACGATTATCGCGAACCGGTCGAGCAGCACGTGCTCGGGCCGATCCGCACGCGCCGCAGCGATGAAAAGAACCTGCTGGCGCAACGCACCGCCGCAACGCGCGTGGATTTTTTCACGCTGGTCCGGGGAGAGGATGCATGACGCAACTCCTTGGCACCGGCTTCACCAACCCGGTGCTCTCGTCGCAATCGACGTTTCGCGCCGTGATTGATGCCTTGGCGCTGCCCGGCAGCATTCAACCGGTCGCCCGGACAGCCACCGGTCCGGATCCGCTCTCGCCGTGTGCGGCTGCAGTCGCGCTGAGCCTGGTTGATCAGGATACGCCGGTCTGGCTGGACCAGAGCCTCGCGTCCGATGCGATTGCCGGATGGCTGCGCTTTCATACCGGTGCGCCGATCACCGCCGATCCGGCAAATTGCGCCTTCGCGCTGATCGGCGATCCGGCCAACGCGCCGGCCTTCGCGCGGTTTCAACTCGGCACATCCGATTATCCCGATCGCTCCACGACGATCCTGCTGCAGGTGGATAGTCTCACCGCCGGTCCATCTTGGACGTTGGCCGGTCCCGGCATTCGAGGGACCCAGCACTTCCAGGCGTCTCCGCTGCCGCCGAACTTTGCCGAACGGATCGCAGCAAACAACGCGCTGTTCCCCTGTGGCGTCGATCTGCTGTTCGCCGCGGACGACTGCGTTGCCGCCCTGCCCCGCACGTCGCGCCTGATCGGAGCAAGCTGAGATGTATGTTGCGGTCAAGGGCGGCGAACGGGCGATCGAAAACGCGCACACGCTGCTGGCGCATGAGCGGCGCGGCGACCCATCGGTGCCGGAACTCTCGCTCGCGCAAATCTCGCAGCAACTCACGCTTGCCGTCGACCGCGTCATGACCGAAGGGTCGCTCTATGATCGCGATTTGGCCGCATTGGCGATCAAGCAAGCGCGCGGCGACCTGATCGAAGCGATCTTCCTGCTGCGCGCGTTCCGGGCGACGCTGCCGCGCTTCGGCGCGACCGCGCCGGTCGATACCGCGGCGATGGATATCCGGCGGCGCATTTCCGCGACCTTCAAGGACCTCCCCGGCGGCCAGGTTCTGGGACCGACCTTCGACTATACGCATCGCCTGCTGGAGCCCTCGACCGATGCGCCGGTCAGCGAACCGGCAACCGGTGCGGCCTATGAAGGCACGACGCCGCGGGTCACGGATCTGTTAGCAAACGACGACCTGATCGAACGCGACGACAATTCAGCAAGCGCGATCCCGGGCGACCTCACCCGCGAGCCGCTGAGCTTTCCGGCCGAGCGCGACCTGCGGCTGCAAAACCTTGCCCGCGGCGACGAAGGCTTCCTGCTGGCGCTCGGTTATTCGACCCAGCGCGGCTATGGCCGCACCCATCCCTTTGCCGGCGAAATCCGCCTCGGTGACGTGGAGGTGGAATTCTTCGCCGAGGATGCCGGATTTGCAGTGCCGCTTGGTCACATCACCATGACCGAGTGCCAGATGATCAACCAATTCGCCGGCTCCGCGACCGAAGCCCCGAAATTCACCCGCGGTTATGGGCTCGCCTTCGGCCATTGCGAACGAAAGGTGATGTCGATGGCGCTGGTGGACCGCGCCTTGCGCGCCCGCGAGCTCGGCGAAGAGCAAGCCGCGCCGGCGCAGGATGAAGAATTCGTGTTGTCGCATTCCGACAATGTGCAGGCGACGGGTTTCGTCGAGCATCTGAAGCTGCCGCATTATGTCGATTTCCAGGCCGAGCTCGGCCTGGTGCGACGGCTCCGCGCGCAATTCGAGTCGGCCCAGGACGTTGGCGACGTCCCGGTTCGGGAGGCCGCCGAATGAACGCCCCGGTCTACAACTTTGCCTATCTCGACGAGCAGACCAAGCGGATGATCCGCCGCGCCATTCTGAAGGCAATCGCGATCCCCGGCTATCAAGTGCCATTCGCCAGCCGGGAAATGCCGATGCCATACGGCTGGGGCACCGGCGGCGTGCAGGTGACCGCGGCAATCGTCGGTCCTGACGACATCCTCAAGGTCATCGATCAGGGCTCGGACGACACCACCAATGCGGTCTCGATCCGCAAGTTTTTCGCCAGGACGGCCGGTGTCCGAACGACGACGAGCACTGGCGACGCGACCGTGATCCAGACCCGTCACCGGATTCCAGAAACGCCACTGCATGCTGGCCAGATCCTCGTCTATCAGGTCCCGATTCCCGAACCACTTCGTTTCCTTGCGCCGCGCGAAACCGAAACGCGACGGATGCACGCGCTGTCCGAATACGGCCTGATGCATGTGAAGCTCTACGAAGACATCGCGCGCCATGGACATATCGCGACGACTTATGCCTATCCGGTGAAAGTCGACAGCCGCTACGTGATGGACCCTTCGCCGATTCCTAAATTCGACAATCCGAAGATGAATGATTCACCGGCGCTGCAATTATTCGGCGCCGGGCGCGAGAAGCGCATCTACGCGATCCCGCCGCATACCAGCGTCGTGTCGCTGGATTTCGAAGATCACCCGTTCGAGCGCTATCGGCACGAGGCGACGTGCGCGATCTGCGGCGCGGTCGACAGTTTCCTGGATGAGGTCGTGACCGACGACAGCGGCGGCCGAATGTTCGTCTGTTCGGACACCGATTATTGTGCGACGCAAGGACCGCATGAGGTGAAACGTGTCTGAGGAGCTGCGTATTCGCGAGGCGACGGAGCGCGACCTTGCGGGTGTTCTCGCGCTTTATGCCCAGCCTGAGCTCGACGACGGCAATGTACTGCCGGTCGATCGGGCGGCCGGCATCTGGCGTCGGTTCTCCGATTATCCCGACTACACGCTTTACGTCGCGGAACTGGACGGAGCGATCGTCGGCAGCTTCGCGCTGCTGGTGATGGACAATCTCGGACATCTTGGCGCACCTTCCGGCATCGTCGAGGATGTCGTGGTCGCGCCGCATATCCATGGCCACGGCATTGGCCAGGCGATGATGCGCTTCGCGGTGGTGCGGTGCCGCGAGCGCGATTGCTACAAGCTGATGCTGTCATCGAATGCCAAGCGGCTGCGCGCACATTCGTTCTACGAAGCGCTCGGATTTGAGCGGCACGGATTCAGCTTCCGCATGAATTTGGCGCCGGTGTCGCCGTGACCGCCGCCGACGATCAGCCACTGCTCGTCGCCGAGGGATTGTCCAAGTGGTATGGCCGCCAGCTTGGCTGTCGGGCCGTATCGCTGGACCTTTACCAGGGCGAAGTGCTGGCGATTGTCGGCGAATCCGGATCCGGCAAGAGTACGTTGTTGCAACTGCTGTCGTCACAACTCGAACCGAGCGCCGGACGGGTGCTCTATCGCATGCGCGATGGCGTCACGCGCGATCTGGCGCAGCTTGGCGAGGCGGAACGCCGGTTCCTATTCCGCACCGACTGGGGCTATGTGCACCAGGAGCCGATACGCGGGCTACGCATGACGGTGTCAGCCGGCGCCAATGTCGGCGAACGGCTGATGGCGGTGGGGCAGCGCCACTACGGCAACATTCGCGATACCGCAACCGACTGGCTGGACCGCGTCGAAATCGACCGCTCGCGGATCGACGATGCGCCGACGACCTATTCCGGCGGCATGCGCCAGCGTCTCCAGATCGCGCGCAATCTCGTGACCGAACCGCGCCTGGTCTTCATGGATGAGCCGACCGGCGGTCTCGACGTCTCGGTCCAGGCGCGCCTGCTCGATCTGTTGCGCGGCCTGGTTGCCGACCTCGGACTGGCGGCAATCGTCGTCACGCATGATCTCGCCGTCGCGCGGCTGCTGTCGCACCGGATCATGGTGATGAAGGATGGAGAAACCATCGAGAGCGGGCTGACCGATCAGGTGCTGGACGACCCGCGTGAGCCCTACACCCAGTTGCTCGTTTCCTCGATCTTGCCGCCGTGAGGCTTTGATGACCGCGATTCTTGAAATCTCCGGCGCAAGCAAGACCTTCACCATGCATCTGCAGGGTGGAATGAAGTTGCCGGTGGTCGCCAGCGTCGAGCTCACGGTTTCCCCTGGCGAATGCGTCGTGCTGGGCGGACCATCCGGCGCCGGAAAATCATCGATCCTCAAGATGATCTTCGGCAGCTATCGCTGCGACCAAGGCCAGATCCTGCTCCGGCATCATGACGCGATGGTCGACGTCGCGCGCGCGCAGCCGCGG
Source organism: Bradyrhizobiaceae bacterium (assembly GCA_947481635.1). Taxonomy (GTDB): domain Bacteria; phylum Pseudomonadota; class Alphaproteobacteria; order Rhizobiales; family Xanthobacteraceae; genus CANKHJ01. Next base: position 6,614 of record CANKHJ010000058.1, on the reverse strand, counting down.
CAGGTGATCGCGCTGCGCCGGCATTCGATCGGCTATGTCACCCAGTTCCTTCGCGCCGTGCCACGGGTTGCCGCGCTGGACGTGGTGGCGGAGCCGCTGATGATGGTGGGCGTCGCGCGCGCCGACGCGCGCGTCAAGGCCGGCGCGATGCTGTCGCGCCTCAACGTCGCCGAACGGCTATGGAAGCTCCCGCCATCGACTTTCTCGGGCGGCGAACAGCAACGCGTCAACATCGCGCGCGGTTTCCTCGCCGAACTTCCGCTGCTCCTGCTCGACGAACCCACGGCCTCGCTCGACGCCGCCAATCGTAAGATCGTTGTTGAACTCATCCGGGAAAAGACACTCCGCGGAACCGCGATCGTCGCAATCGTCCACGACGATGACGTTCGCGCCGCCATTGCACACAGGATCATCGATGTCACTGGTTTTGCCGCAGCCGCTTGAAAAACTCCGGGCCCCGCGAGCCGCGGACCATGTCTTCACCAACGCGCGCGTCGTCCTGGCCGATCGGGTGATCGAGCGCGGCTGGGTCGCGGTGGCGGACGGCAAGATCGTCGAATATGGCGAAGGCCGAGCGCCCGAGTCCGGCGAGGACATTGCCGGCGACCTGTTGATGCCGGGCCTGATCGAGCTGCATACCGATCACCTGGAGGCACACTACGTGCCGCGCCCCAAGGTCTACTGGAATCCGATTGCCGCGGTCGTGTCGTATGACGGGCAGATCGCATCTTGCGGCATCACGACGGTGTTCGACTCACTGCGCGTTTGGCGCGAGGAACAGGCCGCGGAAGACGTCAATGGCGATGCGAGCATCCTGGCCCAGGCCATCGGCACCGCACGCGACAGCGGCCTGCTGCGCGCTGAGCATTATCTGCACTTGCGCTGCGAAGTGCCGATGCCAAACGTGGTCGAGGAAGCCGCCGAGTTGATCGGCCGCCCGGATGTGAAGCTGCTATCCCTCATGGACCACACACCCGGCCAGCGCCAGTTCCGCGACGAGGAGAAGCTGCGCACTTATTACCGCGGCAAGAAAGGCGGCATGGACGGGGCCGCCGTGGACGAGATGTTTGCCAGGCGCATCGAATTTCAGCGCCTCTATGCAGAAGCCAATTATCGTGACTTGGTGAAGCTCGCCGATCTTCATGGGGTCCCGCTCGCCAGCCACGATGACACCACGCTCGAGCACGTGGAGCAGGCCAAGCGCGATGCCGTCGCCATCGCCGAATTCCCCACCACCATGGAATCGGCGCAGGCGCTTCACGCCGCCAGGATCAGCGTCTTGATGGGGGCGCCGAATCTGGTGCGCGGCGGATCGCATGCCGGCAACATCGCGACCGCCGACTTGGCCGCCGCCGGATGTCTCGATATCCTGTCCTCGGATTATGTCCCGTCGAGCTTGCTGATGGCCGCACTCGCCCTTCCCGACGCCGTCTCCGGCATCAGCCTGGCGGCGGCGGTGCGGACCGTGACCAAGACGCCAGCCGAAACGGTCGGATTGCACGACCGTGGCGAGATCGCGACCGGAAAGCGGGCCGACGTGATCCGTGTTCACATCGCCAAAGGCGTTCCGGTAGCGCGTTCGGTCTGGCTTGCAGGTAACAGGGTGGCATGACTGATCCTGATGCAGCGCAGGCCGTGGCCGCTCGCGATCACACGATCGGCCCCGGGCGGCTGGTCCTGATTGTCGGACCAAGCGGCGCGGGCAAGGACACACTGATCGACTACGCGAAAGCGGCGGTCATCGACGATTCATCGATCGTTTTTCCGCGGCGGATCATCACGCGATCCGGCAGTGCCGGCGAAGAGCATGACAGTCTCACGGACGAGGCTTTCGGCCGGTCGGCGCAAGCCGGCGCATTCGCGCTGTGGTGGCACGCGCACGGCTTATCCTACGGAATTCCCGCGAGCATCGATGACGACATCCTCAATGGGCGGACCGTCATGTGCAACGTGTCGCGCGCCATCGTCGCACAGGCGCGCGAACGCTACGCGACTGTCCTGGTCGTTCTCGTCACCGCCCCTGCCGAAATTCTTGCCGCCAGGCTGGCAGGACGCGGCCGCGAGGCTTCATCCGATATTGCCGGACGCTTGCAACGCAGCGCTTCGGTTGGGCAAGACCTGCAGCCGGATCATGTGATCCTCAATACCGGCGTTCCACAAGATGCCGGATCGGAACTCGTCGCACTCATCCGGCATCGGCAGATCGAAGCCGGGGTGGTCGCCGCCGTCAGCATGAGTCCCACGCATTCATTCGGCAAGGCGAAGTGTGACGCGATCCGCCTTGTTGCCGGCCTCGGCGTGGACGGCGATGCGCATCACGGGGCCACCGTCAAACATCGCTCGCGCGTGGCGCGCGATCCGAGCCAGCCCAATCTCCGCCAGGTGCATTTGATCTCGTGCGAGATCCAAGATGAGCTGCGCGCCGCGGGATTTGACGTCGGCCCCGGACAGATCGGCGAAAATATCACCACGCGCGGCATCGACCTGTTGGCACTGCCAACCGCGACGCGCCTGCATATTGGCGCGGCCGCCGTGGTCGAAATCACCGGGTTGCGAAACCCCTGCTATCAGCTCGACCAGTTTCAGTCGGGCCTCATGACAGCGCTGCTCGGCCGGGAAAGCAACGGCGGCCTCATTCGCAAAGCCGGCGTGATGAGCATCGTCACGAGCAGTGGCGAGGTGCTCCCCGGCGATCCCATCGTCGTCGAACTGCCCGCGCCGCCTCACAAGGCGCTTAGGCCGGTTTAATCAGGCCTCAGTGACTCTCACGCCAACGCAGCAATCGTGATTCGGCCAGCGTGAGCGCCATCGCGCTGACATATCCCGTGACACCCAGCAGGATCACGCCGGCGAAGAGATCGGCCGACCGAAACGACCGGGCCGAGATCAGGATATGGCTGCCCAGGCCCTCGCGGCTTGCCAGCATTTCGCCGATGACGGTCAGGATCAGCGATACGGTTAGCGCAAGCCGCATGCCCGCAACGATGTCCGGCATCGAACTTGGCAGTGCGATCTTGAGAATCACCTTCCACTGCGGCAGCCCGAGCGCGCGGCTAACCTCATAGAGCCGCGGCTCGACCGCGGCGAAGCCATGAACCGTCGACAGCAGCATCGGCCACAACGCGCCGAACCCGATCACGGTCAGCACCATGGCTTCCGAAAGACCAAGCAACGATATCGCAAGCGGCACTACAGCCGACGCCGGCAACGGGCGTATCAGTTCGAGCATCGGACCGACATAAGCCCGCGCGCGCTCCGACGATCCGATGAATGCTCCGATCACGATGCCGGCGAAGGAGGCGAGCAGCCATCCATAGATCATGCGTTCGATCGTGCCGAGCCAGCGGGCCCCGAGTTCGCCCTGTGTGATGCCGCGGACCAGCGCAGCCCAGGCTCGATCCGGGCCAGGCAGAAACACCGGCGAGACCAAACGCGCGTCCGACAGGTATTGCCACAGCATCACAAAGCCGCACGCCACCAGCAGGCTGGCGAAGAACCACGCGATGCGGGAGGGCTTCAAAGCCGCGCTTCCATGTTGGCCGCTGGACCGAACAGGTGCTTCTGCGCCAGCAGCATCGCCGCATTCACCCCCCACCCGAGAATGCCGATCCAGACCAGATAAGCCAGCATCAGCGCGGGGCGCAGGCTCTGTCCCGCCAGCATGGTCTCATGTCCTACGCCGATGACATTGGCGCTGATTTCGACGGTCACGCCCACGATCAGCGAGATGCCGATGCCGAGACGCAGCGCCACGAAAACGCGCGGGAGCGCCGCGGGAATGACGATCTTGACGATGCGCGCCAGCAGGCCGAACTGGAGCGCGCGGGCAACCTCGAATAACCGCGGCTCGACGCCAGCGATGGCGGCGCGCGACAGGATCAGCGCCGGCCACAAGGTCGCAAATGCGACGACGGCTATTTCCATGCGATAGCCAAACCCGAAGACCAGCAACGAGATCGGGATCAGCGCCACGGACGGTATCGGGCGGATCGCCTCGATCGTGACCTCGAGCAGATGATCCAGCACCCGGAACATGCCGAGCAGGACGCCGAGCGCGAGCCCTATCCCAAAGCCGATCGATAATCCGATCAGCGCGCTGCCCAGGGTCTGGTAGGTGGCGATGAGCATGCTGCCGTCGAGCAGAGCTTCTACGCCCGCGACGACGACGTCGGATGGCGCCGCCAGGCTGTCGCTTTGCAGGCCGCTCACCCGCGCGGCGACCTCCGCGAGCACGATCAAGCCGACCGGTATGACGACGCCGCGCGCATCGTAAGTGGCGAAACCACTCATGCTTCGGCTTTCTTGATGAAGTCGAACAATTCGCGGCGCAGCCGCAGGAATTCCGGATCCTCGCGTGTCGTCAACTGATCGCGCGGCCGCGGCAGCTTCACATCGAGCGTGATGGCAACCCGGCCCGGATTCGCCAGCAGGCCGACGACGCGATCGCCGAGGTAGATCGCTTCCTCAAGATCGTGCGTGACAAAGAACGACGTGGCGCCGGTCGAACGCGCAATCGACAGAACCTCGTCCTGCAATCCCTGTCGTGTCATCGCATCCAGCGCGCCGAATGGTTCGTCCATCAGCAGGACCGAGGGATTTTGCGCGAGGCTGCGCGCGATCTGCAGCCGCTGTTGCATGCCGCCCGACATCTGGTTCGGATATTTGTCGGCCTCTCCCGGCAGGCCAACCTTGGCCAGCAATTCCTCGATGCGCGCGTCGCGCGTCGCGCGCGGCGCGCCGATAGCCTCAAGCGCCAGCGCAACATTGCCGCGCGCCGTGCGCCAGGGCAGCAACGCTTTGCCATAGTCCTGGAAGATGATCGCGACGTCCTGGCGCGGCTTCAACATCTCCTTGTCGCGATACCGGATCGAGCCCTCCGATGGTTGATAGAGACCCGCCAGCAACCGCAACAACGTCGTCTTGCCGCACCCCGAGGCGCCGACCACGCAGACGAATTCTCCCTCGCCGATCGTCAGGTCGATGTCCTGCAGGATTTTCCGACCGCCAAGGGTGATGTGAACCCCTTTCGCCGCGAGGACCGGCGCGCCGGTCTGCGCCGTTACGGCGGCATGCGGCCCGCCAGGATTGGACGCCTCATATGCCTTGTTCATTCACTCCCCCCAGCCTGCAGGCATAAACCTCGTCGCGTGGCGCCGCCAGACGAATACCACCGGTGATTTGCGCACCTGCGGCAGGTGAACTACCATTTATCAGTGCAGACCGGGCGAAGCGACACCGCCCTGCAGACGCGCCGAACGCGTTCCGGTGCGCCCCGAAACCGATTGAGGAGAAAAAAATGAGTGGCGATACCGCGACCAAAACTCCACCGCCCCTCCTCGCCCAGAACGCTCATTATGTGAACGTCGATGCCATCCCCTGGGAGAAGACCAAGCTTCCGGGCTCGGAACGCAAGGTCCTCTATAGCGACCCGGTCACCGGCGCGGCCACCATCCTGTTTCGTATGGCCCCCGGCGGCGTGGTCCCCCTGCATGAGCATCCGGAACTGGAGCAGACCTACGTACTGGAAGGCAGCCTGGTCGACGACGAGGGCGAAGTGACCGCCGGGAACTTCGTGTGGCGACCGGGCGGCAGCCGGCACGTTGCTCACTGTCCGAACGGCGCCCTGTTCATCGCCTTCTTCCAGAAACCGAGCCGGCCCATTACCGAAGAATAAGTCTCCGGAGGGTATCCCGGCGTGAGGCCGGGATACCCTCCGTCCTTGCTCAGCGCGCGATCATGTCCGCCGGCTTGAGGTTGCCACTGACGCGGCCCTGCGCCTTCATGGTGTCGATCCACCATGCGATCGAATCCGGGGTCGGATTGTTGCTCATGTGCGGAAACGGCAACGCGTCGATCACGGTCTGCGGGAGCTTGATGTAAGGCTGGATCGCCGTGCGCGCTTCCTGCTGGTTCGCCTTGGCCCAGGCGATCGCCTCGTCGATCGCCGCGCGGAAGCCCGCCACGGCCTCCTTGTTGGCATCGATCCACTTGCGCGTCGCGATGTAGGAAATGCCGAGCTTCTCGTCCGCAAGCCCGTCCATGAAGCGAACCGCGATCTTGCCGTTGCCGGTCTGCTGAACGCGCGTCAGGAACGGTTCAACCACGACGGCGCCATCCACTGCCTTGGACTTCAGCGCGTCGTCGGTCTGCGGGCTCCCGACCTCGACGAAATTGACCTTCTTCTCGTCGATCCCCTTGTCAGCAAGCCATTTGCGGAACAACACGTCGACCGATGAACCAAGCCCAGGAATGATGACTTTCTTGCCTTCGAGACTGCGCGGTCCGTCATAGGCCACATCCGCCCGGGACACGTAAGCCATTCCGGCGCCCATGCTCGGCGTCGTGGTCGAGCCGGCGATCAATTGCAGGTCCAACCCGCCATCGACCGCCTGGATGAAGACCGCGGCATTGGGCGCACCGACCTGAATCGAATCCGCCAGCAGCGCCGCCGGGATTGTCGGATTCAACGGAATGAAGATGAAGGATACATCCAGACCACGCTTCGCGAAGAAGCCCTTCTCCTTGGCGATATAGGCCGGCATGACATCAGCCAGCGGCGTCGTGCCGATCGTCACCTTGACATCGGCGGCTGTTGCCGGCCCTGCCAGGGTTGC